>CANPZE010000007.1 GCA_947589315.1 uncultured Lachnospiraceae bacterium
GAACGGCCCTAGGCTGCTGTTTAACCGGAATCTTCTGTATACTGGAGTGACCCGGGCTAAAAAATGTGTAACCATGGTGGGCAGTTCCGCTATGATCAGCAGAATGATCCAGAATGTGAACGAGCAAAAGCGGTATTCCAGCCTGGAACAATGTATTCGGGAAATGGAAGGGGAGGATTGAGATATCGGCGGAAGGAACGGAAATGTCAGATGTAGAAGAGCAGGAGAAAAGAGAGGGGATCTGGAACGGGATCGGCAGGGGATTTTGGAATCTTTTGTTCCCAAGGCGGTGCCCGATATGCGATCAGGCGCTTCCTGCGGGACAGGAGGCGGTCTGTGGGGCATGCCGCCAATATGTGTCTCCTTTGGCGGAGGACATCCCCCGCTGCAGAAAATGTGGAAAGCCATTGGAAGACGAGGAAGAGTATTGCCTGGACTGCCAGGGGAAAAGAACCTCTTATGAATATGGATATGGGGCGTATCTTTATGACAGCCGCATGCAGGAGGCTGTAGGGAGGTTGAAATATAATGGAAGAAAAGAATATGCCCGGATCTTTGCCCGGGAAATGTATGAAAGATATGGGGCCTGGATGAAGAAGACTGGCGCCCAGGCGTTGATACCGGTGCCTGTCCACAGAAAACGGTACCGGCAGAGAGGGTATAATCAGTCTGCCCTTCTGGCCAGGGAATTGTCCCGTTATTCCGGAATACCTGTGTGGGAGGACTATTTGCTGAGAGTCCGGGACACCCTTCCCCAGAAGGATCTGAGCCCGGGAGAACGGAAACAGAATCTCGTGGGAGCTTTTCAGATAGACCCGGTGCAGTTAGAGTTGAAACCCAAACCAGAGTGTGTTATAATTATAGACGATATTTATACCACAGGCAGTACGATAGATGCCTGTTCGGTACAGATGAAAACGCAAGGGGTCAAGCGTATTTATTTTTTGTGCCTATGTGTAGGAAAGGGATACTGAAAAGAGGGATTGATATGGATGTGAGGTATTGTAAAAACTGTAAACAGATGTTTCACTATCAGGGGTCTCCTTTATGTCCTGAATGTGAAAAGGAAATGGAAAAGAAGTTTGTTGACGTAAAGAACTATATAAAAGAGAATCCCTCCGCCAAGATGGGGGATGTTGCAGAGGAGAATGATGTCCCAATGCAGCAGATCAAGCGGTGGATCCGGGAAGAACGCCTTTCCTTTAGTAAAGATTCCGGGGTGAGGCTAAGCTGTGAGAAATGTGGGGCTGCCATTACTACGGGACGTTTCTGCCAAAACTGTAAAAATGATATGGCCCATCAATTCAGCGGCATATACCAGCCGGCCAAAGCGGAACAGGCAGCATTAAAATCAGGAGACAGCAAAAGCAAAATGAGATTTCTTGGCAAGGAATGATTTATGCGTGTGCATCAGGAGGTGAGGATAGATGACAGAGATTCTTAATATGGAGGAGACTTTTGATAAAATTGTAGTCTCCATTACAGAATCCCTTTCGGGGCTTACATTGTCCAGAGTAGAATCCGTTTCCGCTTCCCTGTTGCGTATGTGCAGGATCATCATACATACAAGAGGGCAATTTGAGGCATGCATGGTTTGCGAAGCAGAGCCGTCATTGTTGCAATATATCATTACACAAATGCACGGCGGCAGCCCGCCTGACCCGGAAGAGGCAGTATTATATATGAATGAATATATGAATATTGTCTGCGGAAGAGCAGTATCAGCGGTCAATAACGCTACGGGGAACTCCTCCCGCCTGTCAGTACCTGTCTTTTATGCACAGGAAGAAGAATTTCCTGGTACGGACAAAAAGGAACAGGAAGAGGAATTATGTTATCAATCTGCTAAAGGTTCTATGCGCTTTAAAGTATCTTACACCTTGCACTGAAAATTAATAGGAGGGAAGAGTTATGGAAAAAACGACCATCATGGTAGTGGACGATTCTCCGTTCGCTTCCAAGCAGATCAAAGATCTGGTGGAGGAGAATGGATATGAAGTGATTGGTTATGCCAAAAACGGAGAGGAAGGAATTCAGCTGTATAAGGAATTGTCGCCGGAGATTGTCATTATGGACATTATCATGCCGGGGATCGATGGGCTTGAGACAGCGGAGAGGATTTTGAAAAATGATCCCAAGGCTACTATAATGATGCTGAGTTCATTGTGTGATGCCGGTACCTTGGAAGAGGTGCACAGTATTGGGCTGAAATATCTGATCCCCAAGCCATGGGAGGATGATGTGCTGCTTGCGACTCTGGAGATCCTGAAGAAGCAGAGGAAGGCGAACAGAGAATAAAATATAAAAATCTTAGGGCTGGATAGTTGACGAAGAGAGACAATATAGAATATACTTTCCTTGTCTGCAGAGAATTATATAAAATATGAGATAGAATATAGGAGTACAGAGATGATTAGATCAAAAATAGTAGCGACGGGTGCCGGGATTCCGGATCAAGTGATCACCAATGATGATTTGGCAAAGATAATGGATACCAGCGATGAGTGGATCACCCAGAGAACCGGGATCAAGCAGAGACATATTTCCTCCGGAGAGAACCTGTCTGTGCTGGCTACCAGGGCGGCACGGCAGATTCTGGAGAGGGCAGGGATGGATGCCCGGGATTTGGAACTGATTATTATGGCGACCTGTACTGCAGATTACGGGACTCCTTGTCTTGCTTGTATGGTGCAGAAGGAAATTGGCGCTGACAGGGCAGTGGCTTTTGATGTGACGGCAGCTTGTTCCGGGTTCTTATTTGCTACCAGCGTAGCGGACAAGTTTCTCCGGACCGGTGTCTATAAGAATGCTTTAGTAGTGGGCGGAGAAATGATATCCAAGATCGTAGACTGGACAGACCGTTCTACCTGCGTCCTCTTTGGGGATGGCGCAGCCGGAGTGCTGCTTCAGACCACGGAGGAGGAAGAAGGCATTATGGTAGAAGAGCTGGGTTCCAAGGGAGATATGTATGAAGTGTTGACCGATGGATATACGCCGGCCGCCAATGCGTTTAATGATGTGCCGCCTTTGGACAAAATGGATTTTGTCCATATGGACGGAAGGGCAGTTTTCAAATTTGCTACCAAAAAGATCGTAGAGAGTGTGAACCGCGTATTGGATCAGGCGGGACTGACTCCGGAAGATATTAAGTATTTCATTCCCCATCAGGCCAATGCACGGATCATTGATGTGGCGGTAAGCAAGCTAAAGATACCTAAGGAGAAGTTTTATGTAAATATCGAGAGATATGCCAATACTTCTTCCGCCAGCATACCTACTGCATTGAATGAGATGAATGAAATGGGGATGCTCCAGAAGGGGGATAAGATCGTTCTCTGCGGTTTTGGCGGCGGTCTTTCCTGGGGGACGATTTTGATCACATGGTAGCCATAATAAAGTATATTGCTGTGACATCACAGTATATATAAATCAATCAAACAAGAATAACAGGAGGAAATTCAAATGGTATTTGAGAAGATCAGAGAAATCATTGCAGAGCAGACAGGAAAGGATGAGAGCGAGATTACATTGGAGACCAATGTAAAAGAAGATCTTGATGCTGACTCTCTGGATTTATTTCAGATCATCAATGACATTGAGGACGAGTTCGAGGTTTCTATCGAGGATCCGGAGAGCATTGTGACTGTCAAGGATGCGGTAGACTTTGTGGAGAGCCACAAGGAGGACTAAGAAACAAAAGGGTTTTCTGCTTGCAGAGAACCTGCAGGAGAAGACATACTGGCTGGGAGGCGTTCCGGAAAGGGACGCCGATACTCAGCTTATTTCTTTGGTTGGAAAGGGAAAAGGCTGTAAAGGATGAAGACGGTATTTATGTTTAGCGGCCAGGGCGCGCAGTATGCTGGCATGGGAAAAGAACTGTATCAGAATTATGCAGTAGCAAAGGACATATTTGACAGAGCAGATGCGGTGTTGGGATATTCCATCAAAGAGCTTTGTTTTCAGGATGAAGAAAAGCTGGGAGAGACAGAGTATGCGCAGCCGGCTATCCTTACAATGAGCATTGCGGCCATGAAGGTGTTGCAGGAGCAGGGCGTTCGGGCTGATATGACGGCCGGATTAAGCCTCGGCGAATATTCGGCTTATGTTGCCAGTGGGGCCATGGATTTTGAAGAGGCGGTAGCATTGGTACAAAAAAGAGGAAAATTTATGGCGGAAGCAGTCCCCTCAGGAGAGGGAGGAATGTACGCCATTATAGGATTAGAGCAGGAATTGGTTGAGGAGGCATGCCGGCAGGCCACAGAAGAGGGCCTGGGACTGGCAGTTCCGGCCAATTATAATGCGCCGGGGCAGATCGTTATTGCCGGCAGGACGCCTGCTGTAGCGAGAGCTGCGGAACTGGCGAAGGAAAAGGGAGCAAAGCTGGCGGTCAAGCTAAAGGTGAGCGGCCCCTTCCATACGGAGCTGCTGGAACCGGCTTCCCAACGGTTGAAACCGGAGCTGGAGAAGCTGACGATCTCACCGATGCAGATACCGGTATATACTAATGTAAATGCCCAGGTTGTAGAGAAGAAGGAAGATATTGTCCCTATTCTTACCAGACAGATCTGCTGCCCGGTAAAATGGGAGGAGATCATAAGAAATATGGCACAGCAGGGAGCGGACACCTTCATTGAGCTGGGGCCGGGGAAGGCTCTTGCCGGCTTTGTCAAGAGAACCTTAAAAGGAGTAACGATCCTGAATGTAGAAGATGTATCTTCTCTGGATAAAACGATGAAGAAGCTCCATGAAATTGTATAAAAATGGAATGAGGTGGAATATGTTAAAAGGAAAGACAGTGATTGTGACCGGAGCTGCAAAGGGGATTGGCAGGGAGATTGCGCTGCAGTTTGCCAAAAAGGGCTGCAATATCGTGCTGAACTATCGTAGCAATGTGTCGGATGACCTGATCCAGGAGATTGAAGGATGCGGGGTGCAGTGCATGCCGGTCCAGGGCGATGTAAGCGACTTCGCTTTTGCCGGCCAGATGGTCAAAGAGGCGAAGAAGGCCCTGGGGACGATAGACGTATTGGTGAACAATGCAGGAATCACAAGAGACATGCTTTTAATGCGTATGTCGGAGGAGGATTTTGACGCAGTGATCAATACCAATCTGAAAGGAACTTTTAACATGATCCGCCATGTGAGTAATGTGATGTTAAAGCAGCGCAGCGGGGCGATCATTAATATGTCTTCTGTGGTGGGTGTTACAGGGAATGCCGGACAGGCGAATTATGCGGCTTCCAAGGCCGGGGTCATTGGCCTGACCAAATCTACGGCAAAAGAATTGGCGGCGAGAGGAGTTACCTGCAATGCAATAGCGCCTGGTTTTGTGGAGACCGATATGACCGGCGCATTATCTGAGGAAGTACAGAAGGCGATCCTGGATACGATACCATTGAAAAAGTATGGTCATGTAGACGACATTGCCAGAGCAGCAGTATTTTTGGCAGAGAATTCCTATATCACCGGTCAGGTGCTGAATGTTGACGGCGGCATGGTGATGTAGGTGGATTGCGGAGGTAGAAAATGGCAAGAAGAGTTGTAGTTACGGGAATGGGAGCGGTAACGCCCCTGGGAAGCACAGTGGACACCCTTTGGGAAGGGATCCGCAATGGCGTCTGTGGGATTGACTATATCAAGAAATTTGACACAACAGATTTTAAGGTGAAGGTAGCGGGTGAAGTGAAAGGCTTTGATGCTGAGCAATATATGTCAAAGAAGGATGCGAAGCGGAATGATCTTTTTGCGGTGTATGCCATGGGAGCGGCAGTACAGGCCTTTGAGGACAGCGGACTGGATATGGAAAAGGAAGACAGCGACCGCATTGGTGTGATTATTGGTTCCGGTGTGGGCGGCCTGATGACAATGCAGGAGCAGGTTACCCGGATGAATGAAAAGGGACCGGCCAGAGTATCGCCTCTGTTTATTCCTATGACTATCGGTAACATGGCGGCAGGAAATGTTGCGATCCGTTTTGGGATTACCGGCGTCTGTGAGAATATCGTTACTGCCTGCGCAACAGGTACAAACTGTGTCGGAGAAGCTTTCCGGAACATCAAGCACGGTTATCTGGATGCCTGTATCGCCGGAGGGGCGGAGGGATCGATTTGTGAGATTGGCGTGGCAGGATTTACGAACCTGACGGCTTTATCCCAAAGCGAGGATCCGAAGGATGCCTGCAAGCCCTTTGATAAGGACAGAAACGGGTTTGTGATGTCGGATGGCTCCGGCATCCTGGTCCTGGAGGAATTAGAGCATGCTAAGGCCAGAGGAGCGAAGATCTATGGAGAGATTGTTGGCTATGGAACGAACAGTGACGCCTATCATATGACGGCTCCCCTTCCGGATGGCTCCGGCGCTGCCAAGGCTATGAAGCTGGCCATGGAGGAGGCCGGTATCACTCCGGAACAGGTGGGATATATCAATGCGCATGGGACCGGTACCCATGCGAATGACAGTGGAGAGACAGCAGCGATCAAGCTGGCCATGGGAGAGGCTGCTTACCAGATCCCGATCAGTTCCACCAAGTCTATGACAGGACATTTGCTGGGGGCTGCGGGCGCAGTAGAAGCGATTGTTGCGATCCGGGCTCTGGAAGAAGGATTTCTGCCACCCACCATCAATTATAAGACGCCGGATGAAGAATGCGATCTGGATTACATCCCCAATGTGGGAAGGGCTGTGGAAAATGTGGAATATGCGTTGTCCAATTCCCTTGGCTTTGGTGGGCACAATGCAGTGCTTTGTCTGAAAAAATATAAATAACAGATGGGAAGGAGACAGAAATATGCAGTATGAACAGGTAAAAGAATTGATCGCTATCTTTGAGAAAACAGATCTGAATGATATGGAACTGACTCTGGATAACATGTCTATCCGCTTGAACCGAAGCAGGCCTTCCACAGTCGGAGCAGTTCCTGCTTACGGAGCTCCTATACCTGTGGCGCAGCCCCAGATCCCAGCAGCCGCAGCGCCGGCGATACCTGCAGTGGCAGAGGCAGCGCAGGCGCCCGTGGCAGAGACAGAGGAAGCAGCTGACGACAAGGAAAAGAAGGAAGGGACTATCGTAAAGGCGCCTATCGTTGGGACATTTTATGCCAGCCCGGAGCCGGATAAGCCGCCCTATGTCAAGGTGGGAGATACCGTTGCCCAGGGAGACATACTCTGTATTATAGAAGCAATGAAGTTTATGAATGAAGTTCCCAGTGAGGCTGGGGGAAAGATTGCAGAGATTTTTGTTAAGGATGGGGATTTTGTAGAATTTGGCCAGGAATTATTCCGGATCGTATAAGAGAGGAGAAAAGGATATGATGATGGATATCCAGGAAATCATGAACATCATTCCCCACAGGCCGCCGTTTCTTCTGGTGGACCGGATCATTGATATGGTTCCCGGAGAGAGTGTTACGGCGCTGAAGAATGTGAGCATGAATGAGCCCTATTTTGTAGGGCATTTTCCGCAGGAGCCGGTAATGCCGGGGGTTCTCATTGTAGAGGCAATGGCCCAGGCAGGGGCGGTAGCGATTTTGTCTATGGAGGATTTTAAAGGGAAGACCGCTTATTTTGGCGGGATTAAAAATGCCAAGTTTAAGCAGAAGGTAGTTCCGGGAGACGCACTGCGAATGGAAGTCTCCATTGTAAAATTGAAGAAAAATGCCGGTGTGGGCCAGGGAACTGCTTACGTAGGGGACAAAGTGGCCGCTCAGGCGGAATTTATATTTATGATAGGCTGACAGGAATACCGGATGGATTCTAAATGGCCTGATGGGAGGAGCGAATGTTTGATAAAATCTTAATCGCCAATCGTGGAGAGATTGCGGTACGTGTAATACGGGCCTGTCGGGAAATGGGCATTCAGACCGTGGCTGTATTTTCCGAGCCGGACAGAGAGGCGCTGCATGCCCAATTGGCAGATGAGGCAGTATGTATCGGTTCTGCCAAGGTGACAGACAGTTATCTGAATATGAAGAACATTATCAGCGCTGCTGTGGAGAAAAAAGCGCAGGCTATCCATCCAGGTTTTGGATTTCTGTCAGAGAACAGCACGTTTGCCGCTATGTGCCAGGAGTGTAATATCCAATTTATCGGGCCGTCTCCTTCTGTGATCGATGCCATGGGGAACAAAGCCCATGCCAGGGATATGATGATCCAGGCGGGAGTTCCGGTCATTCCCGGCAGCGATGGCGTGGTCAAGGATCTGGATCAGGCCTATCAGGTAGCAGAACAGCTGGGATATCCGGTGATGGTAAAGGCTTCTGCCGGCGGCGGCGGTAAGGGGATCCGGATCGTACGCAGCCGGGAAGAGCTGCAGAATGCCTATGAATCTGCCAAAAGTGAGACCATGGCGGCCTTCGGGGATGATACCATGTATATGGAAAAGGTTATCGAATATGCCCGCCATATAGAGGTGCAGGTGCTGGGAGACCATTATGGGAATATCATCCATCTGGGGGAAAGAGATTGTTCCCTCCAGAGAAGGAATCAAAAGGTACTGGAGGAAGCGCCAAGTCCGGCGATCTCTCAGGAGGTACGCGAGAGAATGTGCGACTCCGCAGTGAAGGCGGCCAGGGCAGCCGGCTATCAGAGCGCAGGTACCATTGAATTTCTTTATGATAAGTCCGGAAATTATTATTTCATGGAAATGAATACCAGAGTACAGGTGGAGCATCCAGTTACAGAAATGGTCACTAATGTGGACATCATCAAGGAACAGATACGGATTGCCGCCGGAGAGAGGCTTTCTCTGTCCCAGGAGGATATTAAGATCCAGGGGCATGCAATGGAATGCCGGATCAATGCGGAGAATCCAGAACGGGGCTTTGCTCCCTGTCCGGGGATCATCGATTATCTTCTCCTTCCCGGAGGAGGACTGGGGCTGCGCGTGGATACTGCAGTATATGAGGGATACGAGATTCCGCCCTATTATGATTCTATGATCGCTAAGCTGATCGTTCATGGCAAGACCCGTGAGGAAGCGATCTCCAAAATGAAACGGGCATTGTATGAATTTATTATTTCCGGGATTGACACGAATATTGAGTTCCAGAACCGGATTCTGAACGATCCTCAGTACATCAAAGGGGAATTTGACACCTCGTTTTTGGAGGAACATATTTTGAGAAAATAATCGGCGGCAGGCAAGTGACGCAGCTTTGTACCGCAGACGGAAAGGAATGGTCTCGTGAATTTATTTGGAAAGAAAAGTTATTTCTCCCTGGACAACCCAGAGGATAAAAGAAAAAATGATAAAAGAAGACAACAGTCCGAGCCATCGATTCCGGATGGGATGTGGATCAAGTGCAATACTTGTAAAATGATCATATATAAGAAAGAGGTTACGGAATATAAGCTTTGCCCCAACTGTGGGGCCCATTTCCGTATGAGTCCCCAGGAACGGATCGCTGTGACCTGTGACCAAGGCAGTTTTGAAGAATTTGACAGGGAAATGCTTCCCGCAAATCCCATGGGATACCCGGATTATGAAGGGATTATCCGTAAAGCCCAGGACAAGTCCGGCATCCAGGAGGGGGTTGTTACCGGGCGGTGCCGCATTGAAGGGAATGCTGCGGTGATAGCCATTATGGATAGCCATTTCATGATGGGCAGCATGGGATCTGTCGTGGGAGAGAAGGTGACCAGGGCAGTGGAACGGGCTACCAGAGAAAAGCTCCCCATTATTATCTTTACTACATCAGGGGGAGCCAGGATGCAGGAGGGGATCATCTCCCTGATGCAAATGGCCAAGGTATCTGAGGCTTTGGGGCGTCATGACGAGGCGGGGCTTCTGTATGTTACGGTGTTGACAGATCCCACCACGGGAGGCGTGACGGCCAGTTTTGCTATGCTGGGGGACATTATCCTCTCAGAACCTAAGGCATTGATCGGCTTTGCCGGACAGAGGGTGATCCAGGGAACGATTCATCAGAAGCTGCCGGAAGGCTTCCAGCGGGCAGAGTTCCAGCTGGAGCATGGTTTTGTAGATCGGATCGTGCACCGGGAAGAGTTGCGGGAGGAGCTGGGAAGAATCCTGAGGCTGCACAGCTTGTCAGGGGATTGTAAGGAAGAGGGGGAATGGAAATGAATGAGTCTATGAAATCGGTTACCATTGCCCGTATGATAGAACGTCCTAATGCAAGGCAGTTTATCCAGGAAATCTTTGAGGAATTTATGGAATTTCATGGAGACCGGCTTTTTGCGGACGATGGAGCCGTGGTGGGAGGCATCGCTTCCCTGAATGGAATGCCGGTGACCGTGATCGGGATCCAGAAGGGACACAGTCTGGAGGAAAACGTGCAGTGTAATTTTGGCTGTCCCAATCCGGAAGGCTACCGAAAGGCACTGCGGCTGATGCATCAGGCTGAGAAATTTCACCGGCCGGTGATCACCTTTATTAATACTTCCGGGGCTTTCTGTGGAATTGGCGCCGAAGAGAGAGGGCAGGGAGAGGCGATTGCCCGGAATCTTCTGGAAATGTCCCGGCTGCGGACTCCCATTATCAGCATCTTTATCGGTGAGGGGGGCAGCGGCGGCGCCCTGGGCCTGGCAGTGGCTGACCAGGTATGGATGCTGGAGCATGGAGTGTATTCGGTACTCTCCCCGGAGGGCTTTGCCAGCATTTTATGGCGGGATTCCACACGGGTGGAAGAGGCTGCAGAAATGATGAAGCTGACAGCAGGGGACCTGTTGGAAAATCACGTGGTAGACCGGGTATTCCGGGAACCACGGGAAGGCTTGGAAAAGAACTTTACAGAGACAGCGGAGCAGTTAAAGAAGGCTTTGGAAGAAACGCTTCCGCAGTTACAGCGATTGCCGGAAGAGGAATTATTGCAGAAGCGGTATGACCGTTTCCGGCAGTATGGAGAATATACAGAATAAGCAGGCAGGTAAAGGCAGAGGGTCATTTCTGACGGATTCCCTCTGCCTCAACTATTATCTTTCCTTCTTTTAGCAATCGGCCCACGGCGCGTTTATAAGCATTCTTACTCATATGGAAATATTCTTTGATCGCTTGGGCATCGCTCTTGTCGTGATAGGGGAGGAAGCCGCCGGCTTCTTCCAGGAGGCTCATGATATATTCACTGTCTTCCCTCATCTGCTCAGGGATCTTTTTGCGTACACTGAGGGTCAGGCGCCCGTCTTCCGTGATATTGGCCACCCGCGCATAGACTGGCTGGTTGATGCGGTAATGTTCAAAGACCTCTTTTTTCGGGATCAGGGCAGAATATTGGTCGTCCACTGCTACAAACACACCAAAATTGTCGCTGATCTCATAAACCCGTCCGAAGACCTCATCATTTTTCTGATAACCAGAGTTATTTTTTAACTGTTCGTATACATGCATGGAAGCGCAGAGACGTTCGCTTTTGTCTATATAAAGTGTGACCAGTATGGCGTCTCCTGCTTTCACAGGATAAAGCTGTTCCCGGAAGGGCAGGAGAAGATCTTTAGGCAGCCCCCACTCCAGAAAGGCGCCAATGGAGGTGACCTCTTTTACCTTCAAACGGGCCACCTGATGTAATTCCAGTTCCGGCTCCAGGGTAGTGGCAATGGGGCGGTCCTGAGAGTCCTTGTAGACAAATACCTGCAGGGCGTCCTTGAGCTGGGTGCCTTTCGGGACCTGGG
This sequence comes from uncultured Lachnospiraceae bacterium, assembly GCA_947589315.1. Classification (GTDB taxonomy): domain Bacteria; phylum Bacillota; class Clostridia; order Lachnospirales; family Lachnospiraceae; genus Jutongia. Next base: position 11,623 of record CANPZE010000007.1, read on the forward strand.
CCTTGGGAAGCAAGATTTTATTTTTATCATTTCCTGCCGGGGTATTCAGATACACACCGAAGTCTGTGATCTTTACAACGATAAGCTCCTGGGAACGTCCCAGCTGGATATCTGGTTTCATATACATAATCTCCTGTCTGATGATATTTTTCGGTTGTCTTTTTCAATTATAGCCGGAACTGAGAAAAAAAACTAGTCTTATTCCCAAAAGAATGCTATACTGGATAAGCAAAAGTGGGAATTTGAAAAGCTAAGAAAGGAATGAGACAGTATGAAAACAGTAATCAGTACAGACAAAGCGCCGGCAGCGATCGGACCGTATTCACAGGCCATAGAAGTGAATGGGATGGTATATACCTCAGGAGTGATCCCTATTAACCCTGCCACGGGAGAATTGGTAACAGGAGCCGCAAAGGATCAGGCAGACCAGGCATTCCGGAATCTGAAGGCATTGCTGGAAGAGGCAGGCTCTTCTATGGAAAAGGTGGTTAAGACGGTAGTATTTATTAAGGATATGAATGAATTTGGGGCGATCAATGAGGTGTATGCCCAGTATTTCCCCGCTCCCTATCCGGCACGTTCCTGTGTAGAAGTGGCAAGGCTTCCCAAGGATGTGGCAATTGAGATTGAAGCAGTGGCGCTGAAATAACGCCCCTCAAGTCAACTTTAACAGTAGAATGACGTAGAATAACACAAAAATGATACAAGTTGACAGAAAACACCAAAAACATTGAAAAATCAACAGGAACCGTATTGACAAAGGGGAACGACGTTGTTATAATTAACATTGTTGTGTAACATATTTGTAATAATTTGCAGAACATATTTAATAACTGAAGGAATAAGAGTACATAGTGGATGATTCAGTTTGGAGGTTTTTATGATAAGAACACATTGGGTTAAGAAAGCGGTTAGCCTTGGTGTAGCAGCGACATTATCCTTAACAACTTGTGTTACATTAGAAGATGCCACCAACAGCGCGGCGTCTACCCTTTGCCAGGAGACAGAGATGGCAGGTCTGTCATTATCCTTGGACAAGTATTATACTTCCGTCCATGAGAATGCAGATTATATAACGGATGAGACTACTGATGTAGCCTCTAGCGGTATAACGGATGTTGCAACATCAGGTGGGATAACGGCAGAGGATACTGGGGAGCTTCCTTCTGAGGAGGAGAAGGCAAAGGATTCTGAGAAGAAGTCTTCTGACAAGAAGAAGGAAAAGAAAGAGGAAAAGGTTTCAGAGCGTTTCCAGACCATGGGTATTTCTGTTGCCAGTGATTATGTAAATATAAGGAAGCATCCCTCTACCGACAGCAAGATTTTAGGAAAGCTTTATGAAGGTTCTTCTGCAACGATCAAAGCTACGAAGGGGAATTGGGTGAAGATTGAGTCCGGACAGGTAACCGGCTATATTAATAAAGATTATTTGGCTATTGGCGCAGAAGCGCAGAAATTGAAAGACAAGTATGGCAGGAAGTTCGCTTCTGTAAAGCCGGGTGTCATCACCTTGAATGTAAGGGCTAAAATGAGCCGGAAGGCAACAATCCTGACTCAGATCCCAGAGGATGAAGAATACGATGTAGTCCGTGAGGATGATGACTGGGTAAAGGTTTCTATCGATGATGGCACAGAAGGATATGTAGCCTCAGAATATGTGAAGGTGGTAGCAAAGTTTAAGCATGCTATTTCCATCAAGGAGGAGAAAGCAAAGATTGCCAGAAGAAAGGCGGCAGAGAGAGCAGAGCAGGAACGTCTCCGTCAGTTGGCAGCAGAGCGCAGGGCTCAGGCGGCCCAGGCATCTCAGAGCAGCAGTAATACAGGAAGCAGCACTTCTCAGAGCAGCACTTCTCAGAGTAGTACTTCCCATAGCAGCTCTTCCCAGAGCAGTACTTCTCACAGCAGCGTTTCTCAGAGCAGCTCTTCTCGCAGCAGTTCTGCAGGAAGCTCTTCCCACAGTAGCTCTGCAGGAAGCTCCAGCTCCAGCAGCTCTTCCGGCAGTACCGTTTCCTCTTCCGTGGGAAGCGGGACGGGGTCGGAGATTGCATCCTATGCCAGAAAGTTTGTAGGCAATCCTTACGTATATGGTGGAAGCAGCCTGACAAATGGAACGGATTGCTCCGGATTTACAATGAGCATATATGCCCAGTTTGGTTATAGCCTGCCTCATTCTTCCCGGGCGCAGTCAGGGTATGGGACAAGCGTTAGCCTGGCAAATGTAAAGCCTGGCGACCTGATCTTCTATAAGAATGGAAGTACGATAGGCCATGTAGCCCTCTATATCGGAGGCGGCCAGGTAGTGCATGCCAGCAATGCGAGAGACGGGATCAAGATTTCCAATATGTATTACAGACAGCCTTGTGCTGCAAGAAGGATTGTATAATTATAAAAAATAAAAGAAGGAACTGTTGCAAAGCTGCTTATCCGCAGAAGCAACAGTTCTTTTTTATGGGAAAAATGAAGGCCCTTTCCGGCGGTCTTGTCTTTTCCGGGGAAATTAGACGGCAATCTGCCCTGTGGAAATAAATCTTGAAAAAATTATATATTTTGATACAATGAAAAAAGAGTATTGTTGTGTATGAAAATGCGTATGAGGAGGATCAATGAAAGACATTTTACATATGGAGATAATAGATGATCAATATGATCCAGATCAACAGAGGGAGATAGAAGTGGGAGAGAAAGAAGGGCTGAACGTCTCCTGCTATGCGAAAAAAGAATTTATGGCAATACAGATGCGGCAGATCCGTCTGGGCCTGGAAGAAGGGCTGGACGTAAGCCTGTATGCCAAGCCGGAATACGATTGGTTTCAGATGGAAGAAATCCGAAAGGGGATCCAGGCTGGCATTGATGTAAGTCTATATGCGTTTCCGGATGTATCCTATGATAAAATGCGGCAGGTGCGCAAGGGGCTTATCCAGGGGATCGACCTGTCTGTTTTCCTGCATTTGGATGCCAGGATATTGAGGCAGCAGCGTAAGGCCTACTTTTCCAAAGTAAATATTGCAGAGTACGTAAAACAGGGATATGAGCCGGAGCAATTGGAGGAGATCCGGCTTGGGCTGGAAAAGGGACTGAATATTGGACCCTACCTGAAGAAAGGATTCCGGGGAGTAGCGATCCATGAAATCTGCCAGGGCCTGGAGCGGGGATTGGATGTGAGCGCTTATGCCAGGGAGGAATATTCCTGGCAGCAGATGAGGGAGCTCCGCCTGGGACTGGAACATCGGGCAGATATCAGCCAGTTTAATAATAGCATGTATTCCTGGAGGCAGATGCGGGAGATCCGTCTCGGCATTGAGATGGGGCTTGACGTGACGCCCTACCGCACGTTGATGTATACTTCCAGCGATATGAAAAGGATCCGTCATGATATCATGAGTGGGAACCGCAGGGCCTCGATCCGGAGCAGAGAGAGTTCCGTTACTGTGGATAATTTTCTGGTGACGATTTCCGGAGACGAAATGGAAGCTTATCTGGAGGTTATGGGAGATCCGGAAGCTGCCTATAGCCGGGATCAGGTTCTGGGGGCGTTACAGGAAGCTGGTGTTAAGATAGGGATACTCAAGGAAGTGATAGATATTCTTCTGGCAGGGAAACGGTATCACCAGCAAATTCTGGTAGCGAAGGGTACCCAGCCGGAGAGAGGGACGGATGGCTGGCATGAATATTTCTTCCGCACAAAAAAGGAAACTGGCAAAACGTATTTTCCAGATGGTTCTGTTGACTATGGGGCTCTGTATGGGTTTGAGCTTGTGGAGGCAGGGCAGACGGTTGCAGTCTACCATGAGGCAGAACAGGGGAGACCTGGAGTTACTGTCACAGGAAAGATGTGTGGAGCAAGAAAGGGGAGGGAGCAGGCCGTACTTTCCGGGATTGGCGTACATCTGGCAGAGGACAAGAAAACTTATGTAGCAGCAGTGGGTGGCAAGATAGAGATCAAAGAGGGACAGCTGGTGGTATCCCCCAACTGTGTACGGGATGAGATCCTCGATCCCAGCGGCAGCATTGATTTTGACGGCAGCGTATACGTCCGGGGACGGGTGGCTAATGGCGTCATCATAAGAGCCAGCGGCGATATCATAATAGATGGGCTGGTAGAAGGGGCAGTGCTTCAGAGCGGAGGAAGCATCCTGCTGCGCCAGGGAATCAAAGGAATGGGAGAAGCCCATATTGAGGCAGAAGGCCATGTGGCCGCCCGTTCGCTGGACTTAGTCAGAGTGATCTGCCAGGGAAATATTTATGCCAATTATGCTACCAACAGTAATCTGCATTCGGGAGGCAGGATTGTTATCTCAGGAAGCCAGAGCGTGATCAGCGGAGGGCTGGCTCAGGCTGTAAAAGGAATACAGGCGGGGCAGGTGGGAGACCCTTCGGGCAACAAGATCCTGTTAAAGCTGGGAGTGACGGATGATGCATTGGAGCGGCAATGGACTCTGGAAAGAAAAATTCAAAAAGTCAATAAAGAACTTTCTATGTTAGGCAACATCCATTTGAAATTTCAACGTAAATATCCGCCAGAAGTGCGGAATAACATGGAGGCATATTTAAAGATAGAAGCGGCGATCTACACAAAGGAAATGCAGCAGGAGAAATTATATAAAAAGAAATTAAAAGTGGAGGAAGAGATTCAGAAGATGTCTGATACAGAGCTGGTTGTCCTGGGGAATCTTTATGAGGGGACAGCCGTGGAGATTGATAAGATCCACTGGAATGCCATGACCATCAGCAATGTAACGGTAAAGAAGGAGGGAGACAGGATCGCTGTATATAATAATTAAGGATAGCCTGTAACCGTTGAAGAAAAATACATAATTGATATAGAAAGGAAAGCTATGAGAAATAAGATTTTAGTCGTAGACGACATGGAAGTAAACAGGGAGCTGCTTCAGCAGATCCTAAAGGATGAATATGACATTGCCCAGGCAGAGAATGGGAAGCAGGCGATCCAATACTTAAACAAAATGCATGATGAGATCACTGTTATCCTTTTGGACCTGATGATGCCGGAAATGGATGGCTTTGCTGTCCTGGACATGATGCGTAAGCAGGGATGGCTGAAGAAGATTGCCGTTCTGGTGATCAGCGGAGAGACTTCCTCCCAGATCGAGAGTAAATGCTTTAAATATGGCGTATCTGATTTTATCAGCAAACCTTTTGAAGTATCTGTGGTGAAACGCCGTGTAAGAAATATCGTAGACCTGTTTTCCTATAAAAATCAATTGGAAGAAAAGGTGCAGAAACAGACAGAGACTTTGCGGAAACAGAATAAGATGCTGCAGTTCCAGGCGGAAAAGCTGCAGGAAAATAATGTGCGTATCATTGATATCCTTGGCACAGTAGTAGAGTCCAGGAACCTGGAGAGTGGGGAACATATCAAGAGGGTGAAGGGCTTTACCCGGATACTGGGTTGCCATCTGATGCAGGATTATCCGGAGTATGGACTGGATAAGAAACAGATAGACATGATCGCATCTGCCAGCGCCCTCCACGATGTAGGAAAGATTGCAATTCCGGATAATATTTTACTTAAGCCGGGGAAACTGACAAAGGATGAATTTGAATATATGAAATCCCACACCACCAGAGGCTGTGAGATCCTGAACAGCATTGAGGGCATATGGGAAGAAGATTACCGCAAGACAAGTTATGACATCTGCCGTCATCATCATGAGAGATGGGATGGGAGAGGATATCCGGATGGACTGAAGGGGGAGGCGATCCCTATTTCCGCCCAGATTGTATCGGTGGCTGATGTATACGATGCGCTGGTCAGTGAGCGGGTATATAAGGAGGCATGCTCCTGCGAACAGACATTCCATATGATCATTTCCGGAGAATGCGGCGTATTTTCTCCTAAGCTGCTGGAGAGCTTCCGCAATGCCAGAAAAGAGTTTGAAGAACTGGCGGGAAGCAATGGCGAGTCCCAGGAAGGCTAAGAAGATTCCGTGCAATAGAAATTGTCTGATTATTGCAAGAAAATATTCTCAATAATCAGACAATATTTTTTTTATAAAAACATTTGACAATTTGAAATTTGTATGTTCTGCACAAAATTAAAAATAAAAGATGGGAAAAGGAATGAAAAAATGTGGATAACTGGAAATGTTATTCACATTTTTGGGGATAAAATATCCCGAAAAATAAGTTATGCACGGAGTTATCCACAGTATTCACATTTTTCTTCCATCAACGGAGGAAAATGATCGCAATAAAAATCAGGGCATTTTTTTGTCAAAATAGATGAAAATGAAAAAAAACATTTTTTTACAAAAATCCCTTGACAGAAAAATTGTCCAACAATTCCGAAAAATCGACAAGATTATTGTGCATTTTTACTTGATAAAGTTTTTGTTGTAGAGTATAATAGACCTATCAAACAACAAAGGAGTTGATAATTATGCAGTACATAATCAGTGGTAAGAACATCGATGTGACAGAAGGCTTGAAGTCGGCTGTGTATGAGAAGATCGGCAAGCTGGAACGGTATTTTACGCCGGACACAGAGGTTCATGTTACGCTAAGTGTAGAAAAAGAAAGGCAGAAGATAGAAATTACGATTCCGATGAAAGGCAATATTGTGCGGGCAGAGCAGGTAAGCAATGATATGTACGTTTCCATTGACCTGGTTCAGGAGATCATTGAACGTCAGCTCCGTAAATATAAGAATAAAATAGTAGATCAGCAGCAGGCGGCTACCAGCTTGAGCAAAGCGTTTGTGGAAGAAGAGATTACTGACGATGATGAGATTAAGATCATCCGTTCCAAGAGGTTTGCAATGAAGCCGATGGATCCGGAGGAGGCATGCATCCAGATGGAGCTTTTGGGACATAATTTTTATGTATTCCGCAATGCTGCTACGGATGAGGTAAATGTGGTATACAAGAGAAAGGGGAATACCTTTGGACTGATCGAACCGGAGTTTTAAGAGAAGGACAAGCCAGGGGTAAGCGGCGCAGGATGCGCAGAGAAGGATGAAATGATATAAAAGGGCAAGCTTAGCGGCTTGCTCTTTTCTGTTTTCTTTTGGGATAGGAAAAGCCTCTTTTCTATATACTGTTTATTGAGAACAAAGGGATTCCGATGGGAGCTTATGATGAAGGAAAAAGTAAAAATGGTATTGGGAGTTTTCCTGTTGTGGGGGGCGATGTTCCTGGCAGGCCGGGGAACCGCCGCACTGGTACAGGGAATCCGGGGAAATACGATGGAGACTGTATCGGGACAGACGGATAACTGGGGACTGGGCTTTGGAGAGGATGGCGCCAAACCTACAGGCAATGCCAGCCCCAAGGAACTGGAACAATATCAGGCCTATTACATGGGAGAATCCGAAGAAAAGGTAATTTACCTCACCTTTGATTGTGGCTATGAAAATGGGAACACAGAACCAATCTTAGATGCCTTAAAGAAGCACAAGGCGCCGGGAACCTTCTTTGTAGTAGGGCATTTCCTGGAGACCAGCCCGGACCTGGTCAGACGGATGGTGGCAGAGGGGCATACCGTAGGCAACCATACCTTTCACCATCCGGATATGTCACAGATATCCGAGGAGTCTGCCTTCCGGGAGGAGATGGAGGCTACGGAAAAGCTATATAAGGAAGTGACAGGAAAGGAGATAGCCCGGTATTACCGCCCGCCTCAGGGCAAGTATAATGTACAGAACCTGGAAATGGCAAAGAAGCTTGGCTACCACACATTCTTCTGGAGCCTGGCCTATGTAGATTGGAATGTCGATAACCAGCCCTCAAAGGAAGAAGCTTTTGATAAGCTTTTAACCAGAATCCACCCTGGGGCGATCGTACTGCTCCACAATACCTCTGATACGAATGGTGCGATCCTGGATGAGCTGTTGACGAAATGGGAGGAAATGGGATATACATTTAAGCCTCTGGAGGATTTGATCCGGCAGGCAGGCTGACTGCTGTTGTGTCAATGGATATGCATGGGAAAGGGGAGCTGCGGCATGTTACAGAATGATGCCCGGCGGCTCCCCTGGATTTGGGCAAGCCGAATTTTTGGCGGTTGATTTGCAGACGGAATAATGCTATACTCTAATGTGGTTTGTTTTATGAATTGCTTTGCTGCATCACGATATTTCGTGAAATATATATTAGGAGTGAATAAGATGAGCATTTTTACCAAAATATTTGGTACACACAGTCAGCACGAATTAAAACGTATTATACCATTAGTGGATAAAATTGAAGAACTGGGGCCGGAGTATGAGCAGCTCAGTGATGAAGAGCTTCGGGACAAGACTCAGGAATTCAAAGATAGGTTAGAACAGGGAGAGACACTGGATGACATCTTGGTAGAAGCCTTCGCTACGGTAAGAGAGGCAGCAACCCGCGTATTAGGGATGCGCCATTACCGGGTACAGCTGATGGGCGGCATTATTCTCCACCAGGGCCGCATCACAGAAATGCGTACTGGTGAAGGTAAGACCCTGGTGGCCACATTGCCGGCATATTTGAATGCCCTGGAAGGAAAAGGCGTCCATATTGTTACTGTCAATGACTATCTGGCCAAGCGTGATGCAGAATGGATGGGACAAGTCCATGAATTTCTGGGCCTGCGCGTAGGCGTGATCCTGAACTCTATGGATAACGATGAGAGGCGGGAGGCTTACCAGTGCGATATCACCTATGCTACCAACAATGAGCTGGGCTTTGATTATCTTCGTGACAACATGGTAGTGTATAAGGAACAGCTGGTACAGAGAGATCTCCATTATGCGATCATCGATGAGGTGGATTCAGTCCTGATCGATGAGGCGCGTACCCCCTTGATCATATCAGGGCAGAGTGGGAAATCCACTAAATTATATGAGGCCTGTGATATTTTTGTAAGGCAGCTGACCCGGGGAACCTATAAAGAATTGTCCAAGATGGACATTCTGATGAATGAAGAGGAAGAAGAGACCGGAGATTACGTAGTAGATGAGAAGGATAAGAATGTCAATCTGACAGAGGATGGCGTGCGTAAGGCAGAGCGGTTCTTCAGTGTTGAGAACCTTGCCGATCCGGATAATCTGGAGCTGCAGCACAATATTAATCTGGCGCTGCGGGCGCATTCCCTGATGTTCCGGGATAAGGATTATGTGGTAGATAATGATGAAGTCCTGATCGTGGACGAGTTTACAGGGCGTATCATGCCGGGACGCCGTTTCTCAGACGGCCTTCATCAGGCAATAGAGGCGAAGGAGCATGTAAAGGTAAAAAGAGAAAGCAAAACCCTGGCTACGATCACCTTCCAGAACTTCTTTAATAAATATGCGAAGACCTGCGGGATGACGGGTACTGCCCTGACAGAGGAGAAGGAGTTCCGCGAGATTTATGGGATGGATGTGATCGAGGTGCCCACCAATCTTCCCATTGCCCGCGTAGATTATGATGATGCTGTATACAAATCCAAAGAGGATAAATTTAATGCTGTAGTTGCAGATATTGTAGCGTCCCATGAGAAGGGGCAGCCGGTGCTGGTCGGTACGATCACGATTGAGACATCAGAGCTGCTAAGCCAGATGCTGCGCCGGAAAGGGATCCCTCATAAGGTCCTGAATGCCAAGTTCCATGAATTGGAGGCAGAGATCATTGCCGATGCAGGGCAGATGGGCGCCGTAACCATTGCCACTAATATGGCAGGACGGGGTACCGATATTAAGCTGGGTGAGGGAGTGAAAGAATTAGGCGGCCTTAAGATTATCGGAACGGAACGGCATGAGTCGCGCCGTATTGATAACCAGCTGCGCGGACGTGCCGGCCGTCAGGGAGACCCCGGGGAATCCCGCTTTTATATTTCCCTCGAGGATGACCTGATGCGTCTCTTTGGTTCCGAGAGGCTGATGGGGTTGTTTGGGGCTATGCCCGATGGGGAACAGGTAGAACACAAGATGCTGTCCGGGGCGATAGAGAATGCCCAGAAGAAGATTGAAGGGAACAACTTTGGGATCCGTAAAAATCTGCTGGAATTTGACCAGGTCAACAACGAGCAGAGAGAAGTGATCTATAAGGAACGGCGCATGGTCCTGGACGGTGAGAGCATGAGGGATACCGTCTATAAGATGATCATGGATGTGGTGGAGAAGTGTGTGAACAAGGTGGTCGGCGATGAGCAGGCGCCGGAGGAATGGGATATCCAGGAACTGAATAATATGCTCCTGCCAATCATCCCTATGCCTAAGATCATTCTGTCAGAGGAACAGCAGAAGCATATGACCAAGGAAGAGCTGATGCAGCAGCTGAAGGAAGCGGCAGATAAGGTATATGAGGCTAAGGAGGCAGAATTCCCGGAACCGGATCAGATCCGTGAGGTGGAGCGTATTATCCTGTTGAAGATCATTGACAGGAAGTGGATGGACCATATTGATGATATGGACCAGCTCCGTCAGGGAATTGGGCTGCAGGCTTATGGACAGCGGGATCCGGTCATCGAATACAAATTTGCCGGATTTGATATGTTCCAGGAAATGATCGATGCCATTGCAGAGGAGACGGTAAAGGCGCTGACGCATATTAAGATAGAGCAGAAGGTAGAGAGAGAGCAGGTAGCCAAGGTGACAGGCACTAATAAGGATGACACCGCCGCCAAGGCTCCCAAGCGCAGAAGCAGTAAGAAGATCCAGCCAAACGATCCTTGTCCCTGCGGCAGCGGTAAGAAATATAAGCAGTGTTGTGGGAAGAAATATTAAAGCGGTTGGATGGCCGGAAGGAAATAGCAAAATCAGAAAGAGGTGAGAGAAATGGTAGAGTTTGACGCGATCAAGCATACATTGTCAAATTTCGCACAGCCATTACTTGAAATGGGGGATTCACTTTGACCTGGCAAATAAAAAGGACAGAGTGGAAGAATTAGACAGAACAATGGAGGAACCTGGGTTTTGGGATGATCCCCAGCGTTCTGCCGCCATTGTGCAGGAGAGCAAGAAATTAAAAACGGTGATCGAGCGTTACGATAAGCTGTGCGGTGACCGGGAGGATATCCTGACCTTGATCGAGCTTGCAGAGGAAGAGCAGGACGTGGGGATGCTTTCTGAGATCCAGGAAGCGGCGGATGTCTTCCAACAGGAATATGAGGCATTGCGGATTGAAACGCTTTTGTCGGGAGAGTATGATAAGGACAATGCGATCTTAACCCTGCATGCCGGGGCAGGAGGAACCGAAAGCTGCGACTGGGCCGGCATGCTGTGCCGGATGTATCAGCGATGGGCAGAAAAACATGGGTTCCAGGTGCAGATGCTGGACTTCCTGGATGGAGAAGAAGCCGGCTATAAGTCTGTTACCCTGCAGATCAATGGAATGAATGCCTACGGTTATCTGAAATCAGAGCATGGAGTACACCGGCTGGTACGGATTTCCCCATTTAATGCGGCGGGGAAACGGCAGACCTCCTTTGTCTCCTGTGATGTGATGCCGGATCTTGAGGAAGACCTTGATATTGAGATTGCCGATGATGATATCCGCATTGATACCTATCGTTCCAGTGGAGCAGGGGGACAGCACATCAATAAGACATCGTCTGCCATCCGTATCACCCATTTCCCTACCGGGATCGTGGTACAGTGCCAGAATGAGCGTTCCCAGCATATGAATAAGGATAAGGCTATGCAGATGCTGAAGGCAAAGCTGTATCTTCTGAAGCAGCAGGAACAGCTGGAAAAGGCCAGCGGCATCCGCGGGGAGTCGAAAGAGATCGGCTGGGGAAGCCAGATCCGTTCCTATGTGATGCAGCCCTATACTATGGTAAAGGATCATCGGACAAATGAAGAGATTGCCAACGTCCAGGGCGTGATGGATGGGAATATTGATCCGTTTATCAATGCTTATCTGGGGTATCTTCAGGCAGGCCAGTCAGAATAATAGAACAATAGTGTAGAAATGAGGAGAACAATGATAAAAGTCAGTGTATTAGGATATGGCACCGTAGGTTCCGGTGTGGTAGAGATTTTACGGGAGAATCATGATATCATTCAGAAACGGGTGGGGGAGGAACTTCAGCTGAAATATGTGCTGGATCTGAGAGATTTTCCCGGGGATCCGGTAGAGCAGGTATTGGTACATGATTTCCAGATCATCGCTGATGACCCGGAGGTCCAGATTGTAGTGGAGACTATGGGCGGGCTTCATCCAGCCTATGAATTTGTAAAAACCTGCCTGGAGAGAGGGAAGAGTGTCTGCACCTCTAATAAGGCGTTGGTGGCGGCATATGGGCCGGAGCTTCTGGAACTGGCCAAGAGCAGGAACGCCAATTTCCTGTTTGAAGCCAGTGTGGGCGGCGGTATTCCGATCATCCGCCCGTTAAAGACTTCTCTTGCGCCTGATGAGATCCAGGAAATCTCCGGTATCCTGAATGGTACTACTAACTATATTTTGACAAAGATGACCGAGGAAGGCCTGGATTTTGATACGGTATTAAAGGACGCCCAGGAAAAGGGATATGCGGAGAAGGATCCCACTGCAGATGTGGAGGGGTATGATGCCTGCCGTAAGATTGCCATTCTTACTTCATTGGCATACGGAAAGCAGTTGGATTTTGAGGATATTTACACAGAGGGAATTACCAAGATTACCAAAAGAGACATCGCATATGGAAAGAAGCTGGGCGGCAAGATTAAGATATTCGGCTCCAGCCGGAAGATCGGTGACAAAGTGAGCGCTATGGTAGCGCCGGCCCTGATCGATGCGCAGCATCCGCTGTACAGTGTAGACGGCGTGTTTAATGCGATCCTGGTAAAGGGAAATATGGTAGGGGATGTGATGTTCTATGGGCAGGGAGCCGGCAAACTGGCTACAGCCAGCGCCGTGGTGTCTGATGTTATGGACTGCTCCAAGCATGTGAATGTCAACATCAATACTCTGTGGGATGCTGAAAAACTGGATCTGGTACCCATGGAGGATGCAAGAAGTAAGTTCTTTGTCCGTGTCAGCGGCGCTCCTGAGGAGAACCGGGAAAAGGTCACAGCGGCCTTTGGCAGTGTGCAGCCGGTAGACGGGGGATATGGCGATGAATATGCCTTTGTGACAGAGGAGATCACAGAGGGCGCTTATGAAAAGGCGGCCCGGGAAGTAGGAAATGTGATCAATAAGATCCGCGTCCAAATGTAAAAGCCAGGAAAGGGGATTGAAATGAAATATATCGTGGTATTGGGAGATGGGATGGCAGATGAGCCCATTAGCCAGTTAGGGGGAAAAACGCCGCTGATGTATGCCAGTACAGAGGCGATGGACCGCCTGGCAGGCAGATCGGAACTGGGGCTGGCCTATACCATCCCAAAGGGAATGAGCCCGGGAAGCGATACTGCCAATCTGGCAGTGATGGGATATGACCCGAAGATTTATTATACCGGCCGTTCTCCTCTGGAAGCACTGAGCATCGGTGTGCCGATGAAAGATACGGATATTGCCATCCGCTGCAATATTGTTACTGTTTCAGAGGATGATGTTCCCTATGAAGAGAAGAGGATTCTGGACCACAGCTCCGGAGAGATTTCCACCCAGGAGGCGGAAGCATTGATCCAGGCGGTTCAGAAGGAATTTAACAATGAAACGTATCAATTCTATCTGGGGACCAGCTACCGCCATCTGACGATATGGGATCAGGGGAGCGTGGTGGAATTGACGCCTCCCCACGATATCCTGGGCAAACAGATCGGAGAATATCTTCCCGCCCAGGAAGCCCTCCGCCAGATGATGGAAAAGAGCTACGCCCTGTTGAATAACCATCCTGTGAATCTGGCACGGGCGGAGAAGGGACTGAATAAAGCAAATTCGCTTTGGTTCTGGGGAGCCGGGACCCGGCCGGCGCTGGATTCCTTCCAGGAGAAATACGGCAAGAGAGGAGCTATGATCTCTGCTGTGGATCTCTTAAAGGGGATTGCCGTGGGAGCCGGGATGGATAATATTACAGTGCCGGGAGCCAACGGCACTTTGGAGACCAATTGGGAAGGCAAGGCCGATGCTGCAGTAAAGGCATTGCTGCAGGATGGGTATGACTTTGTCTACATCCATATGGAGGCTCCGGATGAAATGGGGCACCAGGGAAGCATAGAGCGGAAGGTCAAGGCCATTGAGTATCTGGACAGCCGGGTGCTGGCCAGACTCACACAGCAGATGGATGCTTCGGGCGAGGAATACCGTCTGTTGCTCATGCCGGATCACCCCACGCCGATCGCCTGCAGGACCCATACATCGGATCCGGTCCCTTATCTGTTGTATGACAGCAGAAAGGATCAGAAGGCTTCCTGGCATTATAATGAGCAAGAGGCTGCAGATAGCGGAAATGTGATAAAAGAAGGGTATACCCTGATGGGGCGTCTCCTGGAGCAGTAAGTTTTAAGGGCGGCAGATACTGCCGCCCTTTTAGAAATGAGGAAAAAATGGACATTGAAAAGACAATAGCGCAGGAACTGGGAATTAAGGAATGGCAGGCGCAGGCAGCCGTGAAGCTGATTGATGAAGGAAATACGATCCCCTTCATTGCCAGATACCGGAAGGAGGCCCACGGCTCCCTGGATGACGAACAGTTGCGAAACCTTCATGAGAGGCTGGTATATCTGAGGAATCTGGAGGAGAAGAAGACGCAGGTGCTGTCCAGCATCGAAGAGCAGGGCAAGCTGACGCCGGAGCTGCGGGAACAGATCGCAGGAGCCCAGACCCAGGTAGAGGTAGAGGATCTGTATCGTCCCTATCGCCCTAAAAGGAGGACACGCGCTACCGTAGCCAGAGAAAAAGGCCTGGAAGGGCTGGCCAGCCTGATCCTCGCTCAGGAGACGGAGCTGCCTTTAGAAGAGGAGGCAAAGGCTTATCTCTCAGAGGAGAAAGAAGTACCGACTGTGGAGGAGGCGATTGCCGGTGCCCGGGATATCATTGCGGAAGAGATCTCCGACAATGCAGATTACCGCAGCTATATCCGCAGGCTTACTATGGAGGAAGGTAAGATCATTTCTACAGCGAAGGAAGAAAATGCCCAATCAGTTTATGAAATGTATTATTCCTTCGAGGAAGGAGTATCCAAGATTGCCGGCCATCGGGTGCTGGCTTTGAACCGCGGGGAGAAGGAGAAGTTCCTGGCCGTAAAGCTGGAGGCTCCGGAGGACAGGATTCTGCAGTATCTGCGTACTAAGATCATTACGATTGGCAATACTAATACCGGATCCGTCCTGGAGGAAGCGATCGAGGACAGTTATAAACGGCTGATCGCTCCTGCTATTGAGAGGGAGATCCGTAATGATTTGACGGAAAAGGCAGAAGATGGAGCGATCAAGGTCTTCGGCAAGAATCTGGAACAGCTGCTGATGCAGCCTCCCATCGCCGGCAGGACGGTGCTGGGATGGGATCCGGCCTTCCGTACCGGCTGTAAGCTGGCGGTAGTAGATCCTACGGGAAAGGTGCTGGACACTACTGTTGTTTATCCCACGCCTCCTCAGAATAAAGTGGAAGAGACGAAACGGGTCGTAAAAGCCTTGATTGAAAAGTATGATATTTCCCTGATCTCTGTGGGGAATGGGACGGCATCCCGGGAATCGGAAATGATCATTGCAGATATGCTCCGGGAATTGAAAAAGCCGGTGCAGTATATTATTGTCAATGAGGCAGGAGCTTCTGTATATTCTGCCAGCAAGCTGGCCACCCAGGAGTTCCCGAACTTCGATGTGGGGCAGAGGAGCGCGGCATCCATTGCCAGAAGGCTGCAGGATCCGTTGGCAGAGCTGGTGAAGATTGACCCTCAGTCTATCGGAGTGGGGCAGTACCAGCATGATATGAACCAGAAGAAGCTGTCGGAAGCTCTCCATGGCGTGGTAGAGGATTGTGTAAATAAAGTAGGGGTAGATCTGAATACAGCATCCGCCTCCTTGTTAGAGTATATTGCGGGAATTTCCAAGACGGTGGCGCAGAACATTGTAACCTACCGGGAAGCCAATGGAAGGTTTACTGACCGCAAACAATTGCTGAAGGTAACTAAGCTGGGGCCCAAGGCATTTGAACAGTGCGCCGGCTTTATGCGGATCCAGGACGGAGATAATCCTCTGGATGCTACCAGCGTACATCCGGAATCTTATGATGCGGCCAGGGGACTGTTGGCCAGGCTGGGGCTGACTATGGAGGATGTAAAGCAATTGCAGGTACAGGCGTCCAGGCGTGGGACGGAGAAAAAGGTACAGCCGAAGGCAAAGAAGGAATTTGTGGTACGCAATACCAGTTCTGCTTTTGGCGCCGCCTTTGCCAGGGCATTTTCCCAGGGAGGCATAGAGCTTCCACAGGAAAAGGAAGACAATGGCAGGGGGAATAGGCCGGCTGGCCTGGCGGCAAGAGTGAAGGACAGGAAAAAGATGGCGCAGGAATTGTCTATAGGGGAAATCACACTGGAGGATATTCTGAAGGAGCTGGAAAAACCGGCCAGAGACCCCAGAGACGAAATGCCGCGGCCAATCCTGCGCACGGACGTACTGGAAATGAAGGATCTGAAGGAAGGAATGATCCTAAAAGGGACAGTGCGTAATGTGATCGACTTTGGCGCTTTTGTGGATATCGGCGTGCATCAGGATGGACTGGTCCATATTTCCCAGATGTCGGACAAAAAGTTTGTAAAGCATCCTTTGGATGTGGTCAGCGTGGGTGATATCGTGGATGTTCAGGTGATGAGCGTAGATCTGAAAAAGCAGAGAATTCAGCTTACAATGAAATTGAAATAATTTTGCCTTTTATTGTCGATATGTGTTATAATATGCAAAATGTGGAAGAAAATACTGTTTTGCGAACATAAAAAGGAGCAAGCTGGCCGGCAGACTATAAGGATGGAGGAGTGCATGCTGCCTGTAGGCAATGTCATAGATATGACATAAATGCACGCTAGAATAAATGGGAATATTTAGCAGACGTATTGATATTAAGAAGGGGACGAAGGTTACCTACAGCGAGGATGACATCCGAAAGCTGGAAATGAATTTTAACCGGGAGTTCAGATCCCAGGAGGGGCCTGTTATCTATACCCCCTTCCGAAAAGAGCCGCCCCGGGCATATTTGACTCAGCTTCGGGAAATGGTGTTTGAGTCGGTCCTGGACAAGCATCTATATACCTTTAAACATCTTCTGGTGGTTCCCAACCCATACGGGGTGTCGGTACAGACGGCTCTGATACTGTTTAATACCTCAAAGGAATGCCGGGTAAGGTACCGGGTACGGGGCAATACACCGGAGACTGATTTTGTGGGGGAGACAGGAATGAATACCCGCCACCGGGTACCCATCATGGGGCTGTATACTGGCAGGACTAATAAACTGGTATTAGAACTGCTGGATGAGGAGGGTGAGGTGATCCGGCGGAGGGATCTGACGATTTATGCCAGGGAGCTTCCCCTGAAGATGCGTCAGCTCGTTTCCCGGGTGGTTCATCAGGAAGCTTCCCAATTTCCGTTTCTGCTGGTCAATGGGCTTCGGTTCAATCCTATTGTGCTGGATCAGGATGGAGAGGTGCGGTATGCGTTGCAGCTCAAGACGAATAAGATTGGAATGATTCCCTTGCAAAACGGGCACTTTCTGTATCCGGATATTTCTGCCAGCCGTGCAGGAGAGGATGGGGCTCCCATGACCTGCCAATATCATGAGATGGATTATATGGGGAGGATTTACCGCACCTTTTATCTGGAGTATCCCATACGCCGGGCTGTGGCGCAGGACGGGGATTCCCTTTTCCTCGTGACCGCCTCTTCTTCAGAATATTCGGGAGACCGTATCCTGCAGGTGGATATGAATAGCGGAAAGGTCCGGAAGCAATGTGATCTGGTAGATATTCTGGGAGACCGTTACCGGGACCGCAGGGGATGGGTTCCTGTCACCCATATGGAATACCGGGACGGGAAACTTCTTTTAACATTAAAAAGGTTTCACACCATACTGCTGTTGGGATGGGAGGATTTATCGGTACAATGGATCCTGGCGCCAGAACAGATCTGGAAGGATACGCCGTTAGCCCCATATGTACTCAGGCAGGAGGGAGAGATCGGGCTGTTACCGGAATACGCAGCATTTCAGGAGGGGACAGAGGAAAGGCTCCTGGTCTACAATATTCAGGATCCGGGCAGCATCCCGGTGGAGGGAGAAGCAGGAAGCCCTAAGTCCAGGGCGGCCCTCTATGAGATCGATGCCGGAAAAGGAACCTGCCGGGTCCTGGAACAGGTCAGGACGGCAAAGGCTGCGCACTTTGGGAAAGCGATTCCCGGGGAAGGCCGGATATTGGCGGCGTCCGGGCTGCTCCAGGAAAGGACGGAGAAACGGCGGGGGGTTATTGTGGAGGCAGACCTGGCTGCCGGAAAGGCGATCAACCGTTTCATTCTGCGCAGGGGCTTTGGCAATGTCTGGGAATTTACTCCTGATATCTCTTCCTATGGAACTCCGTTGGACAGGAAGGAGAATGTGATCCTGGGACAGCTGGAACCGCCGGAGAGATTCTGCGGCGAACTGCCGCCTCTTTCCGAGGAAAAGCTCAAGAAACGGTATTTTGGAAAGATCCATTTATGTGGAAGCCTGCTGCTGTTCCGCTTCTATCCGGGAATGATCCAGAGAGTATATCTGGTGGGGGAAAAGAATTCCTATGTCCAGGATTATTCCGGGCTGCTGCCCAGGCAGGTACGCAGATCCTTTGGGATCGCCCTGGGTCAGCTGGCCTGTGATGAGTATCGGATCTTTGTAGAATATGACGGCAGTGTTTATCAGTTGAAAAACGAGGTCCGTATAGAGACGCAGAAAGATAAGCAACGCTAAATTATAAAAATAATGGAGGAAAACAATGAGTCAATTATCACACTTGGAGGAACTGGAGGCAGAGGCGATCTACATTATGCGCGAAGTAGCTGCAGAATGCGAGAAGCCGGTTATGTTGTATTCGATAGGAAAGGACAGTTCGGTGATGCTTCATCTGGCATTGAAAGCATTTTATCCGGAGAAACCGCCGTTTCCCTTTCTTCATGTGGATACTACCTGGAAATTCCGGGAAATGATCGAGTTCCGTGACAAGATGGCTAAGAAGTACGGACTGGAAATGCTGGTGTATACCAATGAAGAAGGAGCAAAGCAGGGGATAAACCCCTTTGACCATGGCTCTGCTTACACCGATATTATGAAGACCCAGGCTTTGAAGCAGGCATTGGATAAGTATCAGTTTACTGCGGCTTTTGGCGGCGGACGCAGGGATGAGGAGAAGTCCAGGGCCAAGGAGAGGATTTTCTCCTTCCGGAATTCTTCTCATGGCTGGGATCCCAAGAACCAACGGCCGGAAATGTGGAAGCTGTTTAATACCAAGCTGTTCAAGGGGGAGGAAGTCCGGGTATTCCCTCTCTCCAACTGGACAGAGAAGGATATCTGGCAGTATATCCGTCAGGAGAATATAGAGATCCCGTCTCTTTATTACGCTAAGGAACGCCCGGTAGTATACCGGGATGGCAATATCATTATGGTGGACGATGACCGTATGCGGCTGGAGCCGGGAGAGACTCCGGTTATGAAAAAGGTACGGTTCCGGACCCTGGGCTGTTATCCGCTGACTGGCGGCGTAGAGTCTGAGGCAGACACTTTGGATGCCATCATTGAGGAAACACTGAGCGCAGTATCTTCCGAACGTACCAGCCGCGTGATCGACAATGAGGCGGCGGGAAGCATGGAAAGAAGAAAAAGAGAGGGGTATTTCTAATATGCAAAGTTTACTGAAATTTATCACCTGTGGTAGTGTGGATGACGGAAAATCTACATTGATTGGGCATATGCTTTATGATGCGAAGCTGATCTTTGCAGATCAGGAAAAGGCCCTGGAATTAGACAGTAAGGTGGGAAGCCGCAATGGGCAGATCGACTACTCTCTGCTGCTGGACGGCCTGATGGCAGAGAGAGAGCAGGGAATCACGATTGATGTGGCGTACCGTTATTTTACAACGGAGCGCCGGAGCTTTATTGTAGCGGACACACCGGGACATGAAGAGTATACCAGGAACATGGCGGTAGGAGCTTCCTTTGCTGACCTGGCAGTGATCCTGGTCGATGCCTCCAAGGGGGTACTGGTGCAGACGAAACGCCATACCCGTATCTGTTCCCTCATGGGAATCCGCCACGTTGTGTATGCGGTAAATAAGATGGACCTGATCAATTATGATAAATATGATTTCCAGGATATCCAGCGTCAGATCAAGCAGATGGTATCAGAATATAATTTTGAGACCCTGCACATTATCCCGGTATCAGCTACCGAAGGCGACAATGTGACCAAGCCTTCCAACAAAATGGGCTGGTACAAGGAAGGAACCCTCCTGGAGTATCTGGAAAATATTGATGTGACAGATCACTCAGACGAGACGGGCTTTGTAATGCCAGTACAGAGAGTGAGCCGCCCCGACCATACCTTCCGTGGATTCCAGGGACAGATTGAAGTGGGAGGGATCTCTGTGGGGGATGAAGTGGTGTCTCTGCCCAGCGGGGAGAAGTCCCATGTTAAGAGTATCCTGAGGACCAATCAGGAAGTAACCACCGCAGGCAAAGGCGAGGCTGTAACGATCCAGCTCGAGGATGAGATTGATGTGTCCAGGGGCTGTATGCTGGCCAAGGATGTGAATCTCCATTGTGGCAAGATGTTTACCTCCCGCCTCCTGTGGATGGATGATTCCAATCTGGTAGCCGGTAAGAACTATTTCCTGAAGATCGGTACCAAGATGGTGCCCTGTGTGGTTATGAACATCAAGTACAAGGTGGATGTAAATGAAGGAAACCATGTGCAGACAGACCGCCTGTACAAGAATGAGATTGCCTGCTGTGACATTTCCTGCGCAGACAAGATCGTTTATGATGAGTTTGCGCATCATAAAGAGCTGGGCGGATTTATTCTGATCGACCGAGTGACCAACATGACTTCGGCCTGCGGTATCGTAGAACACTCTCTCCGCAGGGATGATAACCTGACCTGGCATACAATGGATATTACCCGTGATCTCCGGGCGCAGCAGAAGGGACAGAACCCGAAGACGATCTGGATGACGGGCCTGTCCGGAGCCGGTAAATCTACGCTGATCAATGAGGTAGAGAAGCGGCTTTTCGCCTTAGGCAAACATACAATGCTGCTGGATGGCGACAATGTACGTATGGGACTGAACCGGAACTTGGGCTTTAAGGAGCAGGATCGGATCGAGAACATCCGGCGTGTAGCTGAGGTGGCCAAATTGATGAATGATGCGGGCCTGATCGTCCTGACATCCTTTATCTCGCCTTTTGCCAGCGACCGTCTCAGGGCCAGAGAAATCATTGGCGGGGATAACTTTATTGAAATTTATGTCAGCACTCCTCTCGAGGAATGTGAGAAGCGGGATGTAAAGGGGCTGTACAAGAAGGCGCGCGCCGGCGAAATCCCCAATTTCTCCGGTATCTCCAGCCCATATGAGCCGCCTAAGGATGCGGAAGTGGAGATCAATACCACAGGAAAGACTATAGAGGAGTCGGTGGATTACATTATGGAGCAGCTGGAAAGCATACTGTAATGCGGACAGGCGATCCTGGCAAAATAAAATTACGGATAAGCGGGGTTTTGCTGACAACAGCAAGCCCCACTTTCATATGAAAGAAGAAAGGACATGGATGGTATGAATTTAGAAAGAGAGCTTCAGGTGGCAAAGGAGGCGGCAGTAAAGGCCGGCGCGGCGATCATGGATGTTTATGAGAACGCTGAGGACATGGAGGTTACCTATAAGGACGGAGACATGCCGCTGACAGCAGCGGACAAGGCTTCCAACCGGATCATTGTAGATGCTTTAAAAAAGGCTTTTCCGGAATACAGTATCTTGTCCGAGGAAGAAAAGGATGACAGGAGCCGGCTGGAAAATGACTATTGCTTTGTTGTAGATCCCCTGGATGGGACGAAGGAATTTATCAAGCGGAACGGTCAGTTTACCGTTAATATTGCATTGGCCTACCAGCATAAATCCATTATGGGCGTGATCTATGTCCCAACGGCTGGGGAACTGTATTACGCAGCGCAGGGCTATGGGGCCTATCTGGATACCCGGGAAGAGACCGGAAAGAAGCTGCAGGTATCGGACCGCACAGATATAAAAGAGCTGCGCATGGTCATGAGCAGCTCCCATGGCTGTGAACAGATGGACCGCCTGTTAGAAAAATATCAATTTAAAAATTTTGTCAAAATGGGAAGCTCCCTAAAAGGCTGCGTGATCGCAAAGGGAGAAGCAGAGGTATATTACCGCTTTAATCCCACAATGGAATGGGATACCGCAGCAATGCAGTGTATTGTAGAGGAGGCGGGAGCAATCTTCCGCCAGATGGATGACAGCCCGATGCTCTATAATCGGGAGGACAGCTTGAATGGAAAGGGATTTTATATCATTAACAGGGCAAAGAATAAGCTGGAATATTAAAAGCTTTTCAGGATGGACACCAGTGTAGGAACTATTGCAGGATGGAGATAGCAATATGAAAAAGGATAAAAACATGGCAGAGAAGGGCCAGGGCTGGGAAGACAAAAAGTCCCAGAGGAAGAAAGAATTTGGGATGATGGCTTCTCTATTAAAGATCGGCTGTATCGGCTTCGGAGGAGGGAGCGCTTTGATCCCGGTCATTGAAAAAGAGGTAGTGGAGGAGCAGAAGCTGGTAACAGAGGAAGAGTACAATAAAGATGTAGTGGTAGCCAGCATCACACCCGGCGCCCTGCCTATGGAGATCGCTACCGGACTGGGCAAGCGGGCCTACGGTGTGGGCGGGATGATACTCTCTGCCAATATGATGGCTTTTCCCGGGGCTTTGGCCACTGTATTGTTATTGTCTGTTATGTCCAGGGTGAGCAGCTCCGTACTGGCCCAGATTGAGATCCTGTCCATGGGGATCTCTGCTTTTATTGCCTGCCTTTTGACAGAGTATGCCCGAAAGACGTTGGCAGAGGCCAGGGCGGAGAGCAAAGGGAGATGGAAGCGGGCCGTAGTGATATTGGCCGGTGTTTTCCTGCTGTCAGGGGGGAAGGCAGTGTACAATATTCTTGGGATCAAGTCAGATCCTATATTCTGCCTGTCTACTTTACAGGTCCTGGGAATCGCCTTTTTTGGCATTTTGTATACCCGCTGTAAATTTACCAGGAAAAATGTATTAATAGCAGGAATCATTATTGCCATGTATATCTTTACTATCAGCCAGCCCTGGTTCGCTCTGGGATATCTGGAAATGGGGTTGAAGATCCTGATGGCAGTCTTGTCTGTATGGGGGCTTTATGGCAGTATTGCTGCCTCGGGCAAGAGGAAGAAGGTCTCCTGTGTCAGGCTGACAAAGGAGCTGGCGGCCTGGCTCCTTTTTATGCTTCTTTTGTCGGCTCCGGCGCTGGTCATAGGGAAAGAGCTGGTGGTATTCCTGTCCCGGGGATTTGCCTCCTCCATTATGTCCTTTGGCGGAGGGGATGCCTATTTGTCTGTGGCAGACGGTATGTTCGTCCATTCTGGGATGATCCCCCAGAATGAGTTCTACGCCCATCTGGTCCCTCTGGTCAATCTGCTTCCCGGTTCCATCCTGTGCAAGACCCTGTCAGGGGTAGGGTATCTTCTGGGATACGAAATGACCGGAAGTACAATGACAGGATACCTGGCAGCCCTGGCTGGATTTTCCAGCAGCGTCATGGCTTCCGGAGGTGTATTTTGCCTGGTCTACTATATTTATGAATGTTTTGAAAAGCTGGATGTATTTCGCCTGCTGAGCCGCTGGATCCGTCCGATCATCGCAGGGCTTTTACTGACTGTCATGTGTTCTCTGATCTTTCAGAACCTCCAGACTGGCGCCAAACTGGGGCTGCATGGGATAACAGCCATGGGCGTTACCGTTCTGATCTATGGGCTGAATCTGGTTCTGCTCTATGTGGGAAAGAAGAAAAATGGAACCTTGATTGCATTCTCTGCAATTACTGTGCTGATCCTGTGCAATCTCCTGACGGTATTGTAAAAAAGCTCCTCTCTGGCCAGGCGGGGAAGCCCAAAGGCTTACGGCGGGCAGAGAAAAGGTTGGATTTCTTGACAAATAGGGGCTGTATTGATAAAATCGGATATAGCGTTTACAGGAGGATGGAAATGGAGGGAAATCATGAAGAAAAAGGTATTATCCATTTTAGTTGAGAATACCTCCGGCGTGCTGAGCCGCGTTGCCGGTTTATTTAGCCGCCGCGGTTATAATATAGACAGTCTTACGGTTGGTGAGACAGAGGTGTCCGGATATTCCAGGATGACGGTGGTAGCCAGGGGAGACGACCAGATCTTGGAGCAGATTGAGAAGCAGCTGGCAAAGCTGGAGGATGTAAGAGAGGTCCGGGAGCTGGTAGACGGACATGCCGTATGCCGGGAACTGGTGCTGATCACCATCGGGGTTACCCCGGAGGAGCGTCCTGCGCTGGTCTCTGTGGTGGATATCTTCCGCGCCAATATCGTTGATGTGGAGATTGATTCCGTGATGATCGAGCTGACAGGCAACCAGTCTAAGATCAATGCATTTATCCGGCTTTTAGACGGCTATGAGATCAAGGAAATGGTGCGCACCGGAATCGCCGGTCTGAGCAGGGGCGCCCAGAACGGTCTGGCCGATGAGGAAGAAATGGAGTAAAACGCCGTTGCTTGCATGGCGGTCTGCTGATACATAATGTAGTGTCAGCTCAGTCATATCAGGCTTGCGCTTTGCATATATCATTAAATTTAATTTAACAGGAGGAAAGAAAAATGGCAGAAGCAAAAATTTTTTATCAGGATGATTGTAATTTATCTTTACTGGAAGGCAAGACCATTGCGATCATCGGCTATGGCAGCCAGGGTCATGCACATGCGCTGAATCTGAAAGAGTCCGGCTGTAATGTTATTATTGGCCTTTATGAAGGCTCTAAGTCCTGGGCGAAAGCAGAGCAGCAGGGATTTCAGGTGTATACAGCGGCAGAGGCGGCTAAGAAGGCAGACATCATCATGATCCTTATTAATGATGAAAAGCAGGCTGCAATGTATAAGAAGGATATTGCGCCCAATCTGGAAGCTGGCAATATGCTGATGTTTGCCCACGGCTTTGCGATTCATTTCAACCAGATCATCCCTCCGGCAGATGTGGATGTTACCATGATCGCACCGAAGGGACCGGGACATACTGTGCGCAGTGAATATCAGGCCGGAAAAGGCGTTCCCTGTCTTGTCGCTGTCCATCAGAATGCTACGGGCAAGGCGCAGGAGCTGGCGCTGGCATACGCGCTGGGTATCGGCGGAGCAAGAGCCGGCGTTCTGGAGACCACTTTCCGTACCGAGACAGAGACGGATCTGTTTGGCGAGCAGGCAGTGCTCTGCGGCGGTGTATGCGCATTGATGCAGGCAGGCTTTGAGACACTGTGCGAGGCTGGTTATGATCCCAGAAATGCATATTTTGAGTGTATCCATGAAATGAAGCTGATCGTTGACCTGATCTATCAGAGTGGCTTTGCAGGGATGAGATATTCCATTTCCAATACAGCAGAGTACGGCGACTATATCACCGGGCCTAAGATCGTTACGGAGGATACCAAGAAGGCTATGAAGCAGATCCTGTCTAATATCCAGGATGGTTCCTTCGCAAAAGATTTCCTGCTGGATATGTCTTCCGCAGGAGGCCAGGCGCACTTTAAGGCGCTGAGAAAGCTGGCGGCAGAGCATCCCTCTGAGAAGGTAGGCGAAGAGGTCCGCAAGCTGTACAGCTGGAATGGCGAGGATAAATTGATCAATAACTGATCAAGGCGTCCAGATCGATCAGAAATGTCAGATACCGGGGACGGGATGGATATCATCCCTTCTTCGGTATTTTTTTGACTTCTGGCAGGCCTTTGGTATAGACAAATGATAGAGAAGTAGTAGAATGGGAGTAGAAGGGAGGAAAGCTATGCGGGAGAAAATAAGTGAAATGATCCGGGCGGGGAAGACCAGCCTTGGGATAGAATTTGGTTCTACCAGGATCAAGGCAGTATTGGTCGGGGAAGATCATGTGCCTGTCGCATCAGGCAGCCATGAATGGGAAAATCAGCTGATAGACCATATCTGGACCTATTCCCTGGAGGATATCATCCAGGGGATGCAGGATTGCTATGCCAGCCTTGCCAATGAGGTGGAGGAACATTACGGGGTGCCGTTGGAAACGATCGGGGCTCTTGGGATCAGTGGAATGATGCATGGCTATATGGCCTTTGACCGGAATGACCGTCTGCTGGTGCCTTTTCGCACGTGGAGGAATACAATGACAGAGGAGGCGGCCGGGAAATTAACGGATCTGTTTGCGTTTCCCATTCCCCAGAGGTGGAGTATTGCCCATCTGTATCAGGCGATCTGCAACGGGGAAGAGCATGTGGGGGAAATTGCTTATCTTACCACACTGGCCGGTTACGTCCATTGGCGGCTCACCGGGCAGAAGGCAGTGGGGATTGGGGAAGCATCGGGAATGTTTCCTATTGATTCCCGGACCCGGAATTATCATCAGGACATGCTTCGCAAATTTGACTGCTATATTGAGGAGAAGGGCTATCCCTGGAAGATAGAGGAGATTCTCCCGCAGGTTCTGACTGCCGGGGAACAGGGCGGCGTCCTGACCCAGGAAGGGGCAAGGCTTCTGGATGTCAGCGGCCGTCTCCGCAGCGGTGTGAAATTATGTCCCCCGGAGGGAGATGCAGGGACGGGAATGACTGCGACCAATAGCGTGGCCGTGCGTACCGGCAATATTTCCGCCGGAACCTCCGTATTTGCCATGATTGTATTAGAGAAGGAACTGTCCCGGCTGCACCCGGAACTGGATCTGGTGACAACGCCCACCGGGAAGCCGGTGGCTATGGTACATTGTAACAACTGTACCTCTGATTTGAATGCCTGGATCAACTTATTTGGAGAGTTTGCCGCCTTGCTTGGCGCAGAGCAGGATAAGGACAGGCTGTTTGAACTGCTGTATGGCAAGGCAATGGAAGCAGAGGCGGATGGGGGCGGTATGCTGGCCTGCAATTATTTCTCCGGGGAACATATTACCCGGTTGGAGGAGGGGCGTCCCTTCTTTGTACGAAGGCCGGACAGCGCCTTGAATCTGGCTAATTTTATGCGGACACATCTATTTTCCGCGCTGGCTACCTTAAAGCTGGGGCTGGACATCCTCCTGCAGGAGGAGAAGGTGAAAGTAGATAAGATTTATGGGCATGGGGGGCTTTTCCGGACAAAGGGAGTGGGGCAGAGCCTGGTGGCAGCTGCGATGGATACTCCCGTGTCCCTCATGGATACTGCCGGGGAAGGGGGAGCCTGGGGAATTGCCCTGCTGGCCTCATATATGAATACCCGGGAGGAAGGGGAAGCTTTGGAGAGTTTTCTGCAGAAAAAAGTATTTTCCCACAGCAGAGAGCAGAGGGTGGAACCCAGGAAGCAGGATGTAGACGGGTTTAACACATTTATGGAACGGTACCGGAGGGGACTGGCAGTCGAACGAAGCGCAGTGGAGCAGCTGTAGGCGCTGGAAAGGGGTATTATGTTAGAAGAGTTAAAGCAAAAGGTATATGAGGCAAATATGATGCTGCCGGAATATGGCTTAGTGACCTTTACCTGGGGAAATGTCAGTGGGATAGACCGGGAGAGCGGTATCTTTGCTATTAAGCCCAGTGGCGTGGAATATGAAAAGCTGACGCCGGAGGCGATGGTCCTGGTGGACCTGGATGGAAATCCGGTGGAAGGGGAATACCGGCCCTCCTCCGATACGCCTACCCATGCAGAACTGTATAAAGCCTTTCCTGACATCGGAGGGATTGTACATACCCATTCTGACTATGCGACCAGTTGGGCGCAGGCCGGCAGGAGCCTCCCCTGCTATGGGACTACCCACGCCGATTACTTTTATGGAGAGATTCCCTGCGTGCGCTGTCTGGACAGAGAGGAGCTGGAGGAAGCTTATGAGAAAAATACCGGCATACTGATCGCCCGGTCCTTTCAGGAAATGGGAAAGGACCCCAAGGCAGTGCCGGCGGTCCTGTGCAAAAACCATGGGCCATTTACCTGGGGCAGGGATGCAGGAGAGGCGGTATATCATGCAGCAGTCCTGGAGAGGGTGGCAAGGCTGGCCTGCCATACGGAGCAGCTGAAAAAAGACGTGGCTCCCGCCCCTCAGGAGCTTCAGGACAAGCATTATTACAGAAAGCATGGGGCAAATGCCTATTATGGGCAATAAAATACTGGAAAAATAAGGAAAATCAAGGCTTTTCCAGTTGAAATTTATGTAAGGTTCGTCTATAATGTATGAAAACATAGTATAAATACTGATATTCGAGGAGGGATCATCATGGCTTTACTTGGGGGGATTATCTTATTGGTAGTAATCGTGGTGGCTGTAATCGCAGGTATTGTAACCGCTGTGACGGCAGGGGTAAAGGATACTCTGGATGACGAATAGTAGTATAGAAAGCGTAAATGAGGGTGTTGTTTTCGGATATCACAGCACCCTTTTCTATTTCCAGGTTCATAAAATACGGGGGAGGATAAGCTTATGGTTCAGGTTGGGGCAGTTACCATTGGAGAAGGACAGCCGAAGATTTGCGCTTCTATTACAGAATCCGACAGGAAGGCAGTGATTGCTGCAGCAGATATCCTGGTGCAGAAATCCATTGATATCATTGAATGGCGTTTGGATTTTTTCAATGATATGGAAGACCGGGACAGAATGAAGGATACGCTTCTTCGTTTAAAAATGTCCCTGGGAAATAAGCCGCTTCTGATCACCTTCCGCAGTGAAGAGGAGGGTGGAAACGGAACACTGGGAAGAGAGGCTTATGAAGAGCTTTTGCTTTGGATCGCTGAGAGTGGATATGCAGATATGATTGATGTGGAAATATTCCGGGAGCTGTCTTACCAGGAGGCGGCGGCTGGCCAGGCAGAGCGGCGGATGGACGAGATCCGGGAATTTATCCGGCAGCTGCAGCAAAAAGTGATCGTGGTGGGGTCCTATCATGATTTTGGCAGGACGCCTTCCCGGGAGGAAATGATGGGAAGGCTGGAGCTGATGGACGCCCTGGGGGCGGACATTCCCAAGCTGGCGGTGATGCCGCAGAATAAAAAAGACGCATTGACGCTAATGACTGTTACACTGGAGTATAGTTCTAATACAAGTAAGCCCCTGATCACAATGGCGATGGGAGGGCTGGGGGTAGTGAGCCGGCTGGCGGGAGAATCCTTTGGCTCGGCCGTGACCTTTGGATGCGTAGGCCAGCCCAGCGCCCCGGGCCAGGTGGCAGTAGACCGCCTGGAGGATGCCCTGGAGCTGATCCATCAATGCTATCGATGACAGAGGAGAGTTCTAACAATGAAAAAATTAACGCAACATATCTTTCTGATCGGTTTCATGGGGGTAGGCAAGACAAGCACCTCCCATGCCTTGGGGAAGAAGTTGGGCGTGGGCGAGATTGATACGGATGCTGTGATCGTAGAGCGGGAAGGCAGGGAGATCGCGGCAATCTTCCAACAGGAGGGAGAGGAATATTTCCGGCGGAAGGAGACGGCCCTTTTAGACGAGATTGGAAAGCGGAGCCCCTGTGTGGTATCCTGCGGCGGCGGAATGGCCATGCGTCCGGAAAATGTAGAGAAAATGAAAAGCCAGGGGCGGATTGTATTTCTGACGGCAGAGCCGGAGACTATTTATGAACATGTGAAGGATAGCAGCAGCCGTCCTCTCCTCAATGGCAATATGAACGTAGAGTATATCCGGGAACTGATGGCGAGCCGGACGCCGGCTTATCAGGCGGCGGCGGATGTGACAGTAAAGACGGATCAGATGATTCCCTGGCAGGTGGCGGAAAAGATCCTGCAGCTTTTATAAGAGGCGCGATAGCCTTTGCAAGGGACAGACAGGGAACTGATAGAAAATACTTGAAAAATATCTGTAAATCATATAAACTAATCAAAGGATTGTGTGGATTTGACATCCGTGACTACATTAAGGAGGATTTTTTCATGGTATCAGCAGGTGATTTCAGAAATGGTTTGACCATTGAAGTAGAAGGCAATGTGTACCAGGTTATGGAATTTCAGCATGTAAAGCCGGGTAAGGGAGCTGCTTTTGTCAGAACAAAGCTCAAGAACATTAAGAACGGAGGCGTGGTAGAGAAAACCTTCCGTCCAACAGAGAAGTGCCCACAGGCTCATATTGAACGTGCCGATATGCAGTATCTGTACAGTGATGATATGTATCATTTCATGAATACGGAGACATATGACCAGGTTGATATGACAGCAGAGCAGGTGGGAGATTCCATGAAGTTTGTCAAGGAAAACGAAATGGTAAAGATGCTCTCCCACAACGGTCAGATTTTTGCAATTGAGCCTCCTCTGTTTGTAGAGCTGGCAGTGACAGAGACAGAACCTGGATTTAAAGGAGATACAGCCACAGGAGCCAATAAGCCGGCTACTGTTGAGACAGGGGCTGTGGTTAATGTACCCCTGTTTGTAGAGACAGGAGATGTGATCAGTATTGATACCCGTACAGGAGAATATCTGAAGCGCGTGTGATCTGACGGAGACATCTTCGGTAAAAAAGGCGAACGCAGAGAGTTCTCATGATATTTTGTGAGGGCTCTCTGTTAGTTATTGTCTTTTCCAGCCAGATGTACGATAAGGATCAGGATAAGATAAGATTTTGTAAGAAAATTGAAAGAAATTCTTAAAATCTTATAATTGACACAGTATTGATATAAAGTTGACACATTCCGTTGGTTAAATGGATGATGTTGGAAGAGATACAATAAATATCCTTTTCTATGGAATGTGCCTGATCAACAGAAAGGAAAAAGAATGGGAATCAGCACAAGAGAAGAGCTTTTGCAGGCAGCAGACGGCAGTATGCCGGTCATTCTTTATGGGAAGGCTTCTTTGATCCGGATTATTCTTCGTTTCCTGGAACGGGAAGGGAAGAAAAAAGCCGTGGTTGGGGTCTGTTTTGCAGATACGGACCGCAAAGAGGGAAGTCTGGGAATCCCAATCTGCTCGCTGAAAGAGCTGGCAGAGTACCGGGAACAGGCTCAGGTACTTGTGGCGCTGGCCAGAGAGAAGCAGGAGAAAACGGCTTTGCAAAAGCTGGAGAAAAAGGGTTATCAGAAAAGGATATGTATTGAATACAACCTGTTGTCAGAGATTGGCAGCAGCGAGCATGTTCATCTGGACTTTATCTGTGTCGGTTTTGTAAAATGTGGCACTACATCGCTGCAGGAGGCACTGATATTGAACCCTGATATATATCTGCCGAAGAAAAAAGAAACCTTGTATATGGGGTGGCGCAACCGTTTCGAGGATGCTCCTGAGAGATTTAACCGGATTTATTACAGCGATGTAAAAGAGGGGCAGACGGTAGGCAATATAGAACCCAGCTATCATGCAAATGCAGAGGGGATCTATGAATGCTTTGGCAGTGGCACCAAGGTTATCTTTATGGTGCGCAATCCTATGGATGCAACGTATTCTTATTTTAAGATGCTGATGCGCAAAACGGAAGAGCTGCAGCAGGTCAAATATTACAAGCAGTACCATAAATTTGATGTGCGCATGTTCGACAACTACATTTCTGACTACATTTTATCTGGCAAGGAGACACGTTTCCAGTATATGAAATGGATCAACCGTTATCTCCGCTTTTACGATAGGAGCCAGATCAAGGTGGTGTTCTTTGAGGATGTGATCCGGGAACCGGAAAAGACGCTGAATGAGATTCAGGAATTTATTGGCGTTAAAGCCAAATCATTTTCCTCCCTTCCCCATTCTAATGAAGGGAAGGAGGTCTCCAGGAACTATCTGAGCGCCAGGATCAACCGATGGCTGTACCGTAAGGACAGAGAGCTGCGGTACATATCTTCTCCCAAGAAGAAGACCAGGCAGAATCAAAGAAAGAAGCTGCTGCACAAATATACCCTGCTGGAAAACAGGGATAAGATGCTTCCAGAGAGCCGGAAAGTCCTTTTGGATCATTACATGGACAGTATCCATGAGCTGGAGGAATTTTGCGGCAGAGATCTGAAGGGAATGTGGTACGAATAGGCCAGGGAGGAATCCTTTGGCAGATATCATCCGTATAATATCCAGGATTTTGATTGATACTTGAGGGGTAGATGAAAATCTTAAGAAAGGTATTATATGGATGGTTAAAAGCGAAGAGTCGTTAAAAGAACTGTTACAACACTATAACAGAGTGGTCGTATGCGGGCCCAGGGCCACAGTAACTATTATTTTAAGATGGTTCCGGCAGGAGGGCCTTCTGGAAAAGGTGATGGGAACCAGCCGTTTAGACAGCCGGAAGTCCCATACCACTTACCTGGAGTTAGAAGACAGGCCGTTGAATGAGTGGAGGCCCCAGCCGGATGCCGCCCTGCTGATGGTATGCCGGGATCCGGAAGAAAAGAGCCTTCTTCTGGAGAAGGCATGGCGTGGCTGGAGCGAGGAACAGATCGTGGATGTGGATTATCCCCTTCTTGCCTCTATGTCCTGGAGGGATCATGTAAAGTTAGATTTCCTCTGCGTTGGCTTTCCCAAGACAGGGACTACCTCCCTGCATGCGGCTTTACGCAAAAATAAAAGGATTTATTTGCCCAGGGAGAAGGAGACAAAATACGGCAATTGGAAGTATAGCTATCTGGACGCCCCGGAACGCTTCCGGGAAATGTATTGCCAGAATATCCCCGAGGATAGTCTGTTTGGCGGGGTAGAGCCCAGTTATTTTCAAAAAGCCTCCTTTGTCTACGAGACTTACGGACCGGATGTAAAGCTGATCTTTATGCTGCGGAATCCGGCAGACGCTACCTATTCTTATTTTAAGATGATGATGCGGCGTAGTGTTGAAACAGAAATGAGGAAATACTATAGAAAATACAGAAAATATTGTCCGGACATGTTCCAGGACTATATGCAGGATTTTACTTATTCTAACAAAGACCAGAGGTTCCAGTATGATATCTGGATTCGGGAATATCTGAAATATTTCAGGAAAGAGCAGATGATGTTTCTTATTTTTGAAGAGGTGATCCGGGAACCGGAACGGATCCTGAATGAGGTGCAAAAATTTATCGGAGTGAAACCGAAAAAGTTTACAGAACTGCCTCATTCCAATTCCGGTAAGGAGGTTGCCAGGGACTATCTGTGCTACCGTATCAATGCCAAGCTTCAGCGGATGAAGCTCAACCGGAAGGAAGATGCGGATCCGAAGCAAAGAGAGCGTTTCCGGCAGTTTCAGAAGTGGGTGTGGAAATATACACTGATCGAAAACAATGAGAAGATACCCGAGGCAGACAGGGAAGAATTGTTGGAATTTTATAAGCTTTCCATTCAGGAAACGGAAAGGCTGGTGGGTAAGAGCCTGGAAGGTCTATGGTATTGACAGGAGAATATGAGGAGTGACCCATGAGTTATGATGTTGCAATCAACCAATTAAAGATTGAAGGGAATAAGCTGGAACTGGCTGTCAGTGTGCGGGGGCAGTGGAACCACAAGGTGAGGGATCCCAAACTGACAGTAGTATTTGACAATGGAGAACAGAACAGAAGGCTGCCTCTCCGGGTGCGTTATTACCGGAAGCAGGAGGATGGGACCTTCTATCTGTTGGGATACAGCAATTACCTGGTATCCTTTTTGTTTTACCAACAGCCTAAGAATAAAAGCTTTCATCTTAGCCTGGAGCTGATCTATGGTACGGAATTAACTGAGAGGCTGCCCTTCCAGATTGATCTGGAAGACGAGCGGGCCCAGCAGATCCTGGAAATGTATACAAAGGATAAGGCGCTGGAGTATCAGGTCTCTTCAGAGGAAGGAGAAGAGGAGGAGCCGAAGGAGATCCTTTATGATATTGCCCAGGCATCGGATCGCCGCAGTGTGGTGTTCACAGCCAAACCGGGACAGGAGGCTAAATTTCTGGACCATCCGGTGCAGGACTGGATAAGGAAGCTGGCGGGCGGTCTTTGGAAGCTGATCCTTTTTGTAGTGTCTATCGGCCTGCTGCCCTTCTTCTTTGTGGAAGCCTTGCTGACGCTGGGCGGCTGCCTGCCCCGGCATAAGAATATCCCCGACAAGGGAATCGTGTATATTCTGAAATATATGCGCTCCAAAATGGAGTGGTTCTCTGGCAAGAGAATAGGCATCCTTGCCGCCAAGCTGAGCTGTATGCAGATGGTCCATTGGCTTGCCTGCCATCTGCCGCTGAAGAAGAATCGGATCGCATTTCTGTCCAATCGCCGGAATGACCTGAGCGGCAATTTTGAATTTGTCGATGTGCTGTTAAAAAAGAATCCCAAATGGGAGTTGAAATATGTTCTGGACAACCGGGAGATCAAGTATATGGGCTTTGCCAATATGCTGAAGATGGGATATTATCTGGGCAATGCCAAGGTGGTGCTGATTGATGATTACAATGAATTGTACTTTAAGCTGCCAAGGAGAGAGGGGACCAGTTTGATCCAGCTGTGGCATGCCTGCGGCGCATTTAAGACCTTTGGCTGCAGCCGTCTGGGACGGCCCGGCGGACAGGGACAGCGCAGCAAAAACCATAGAAGTTATTCTTATGCCACTGTCAGTTCCCAGAATATTGCCCGGTTCTATGCCGAGGGCTTTGGAATCTCACTGGAAAAAGTAGCGGCTACCGGGGTTCCCCGCACCGATGTCTTTTTTGATGAAGGATACAAAAAGAAAGTAACAGAGGAATTTTACAGCGCTTATCCCCAACTGAAGGATAAGAAGATCCTGCTTTTTGCTCCCACTTTCCGGGGAAATGGAAAGCTCAGCGGCTATTATCCGGTTAATAAGCTGGATGTGAACCGGCTGTATGAGGATCTGCAGGAGGAATATGCGATCATTGTCAAGCACCATCCTTTTGTGCAGAACCGCTGCCCTATTAAGAAAAAATATAGGGATTACATCATTGATCTTTCTGAGAATTCAGAACTGAACGATCTGCTTTTTGTGACAGATGTACTGGTCACAGACTATTCCTCTGTGGTATTTGAGGCCTCTTTACTGGACATACCGATCCTGCTTTATGCTTTTGACATGGAAGAATACATTTCCACGCGGGGCTTCTATTTTGAATTTGAAGAAATGGCCCCAGGTAATATCCTCCATACCTATCAGGAGCTGGCAGATGCCATTGGTCGGCAGGATTGGCAGAAGGATAAGCTGGGGCAGTTCCGGGATTACTTCTTTGACCATCTGGATGGGAAATCTTCCCAGAGGACTGTGGAACTCATTGAAAGCTGCATGGAAGATTAAGCCGTCTTCCCTGCGGCGATCTGCCGGACAATTTCCTGGATCCTGTCCTCTTCCAGGCTGGTATCCAGGAAGAATTCCACCGCATACAAG
The DNA here is from genome assembly GCA_947589315.1 of uncultured Lachnospiraceae bacterium. Lineage (GTDB taxonomy): Bacteria > Bacillota > Clostridia > Lachnospirales > Lachnospiraceae > Jutongia. The sequence goes on from CANPZE010000007.1 coordinate 46,979, forward strand.
GCCTGGGCTACCAGCATTTCCAGGCCGGTCACGCCTTTGATCCCTAATTCCCTGGCCTGGGCAGTGAGCTTAGTCTCCAGGGGATTATAAATGATATCCAGGACAGCTTCACAGGAAGTAAAGGCGGCCAGATCCAGCGGGGAGGCATCTATATCAGGGAACATGCCTACCGGCGTGGTATTTACGATGATCTGGGCGTCTGTGTGGTTCTGATAGCAATCTTCATAAGTAATGGTTTTTTCACTGATACGCCGGGAGACCAGCAGGATCTCTCCGGCCTTTTCTTTTTTCAGGACGGCGGTTATTGCTTTCGAGGCCCCTCCATTTCCCAATACAAGACATTTTTTGCCTTCGATGGCAATCTGATTCTTCTTCACCATATAAAGGAAACCGGAAAAGTCAGTATTATGCCCGATCAGCCGCCCATTTCGGTTTACGATCGTATTGACGGCCCCAATGGCGCGGGCATTGTCGTCCAGTTCGTCCAGATAGGGGATCACTTCCTGCTTGTAAGGAATTGTTACATTGATCGCCCGGAAATCACGTTGTTCCAGGAAGCTTTTCAGCTCCTGCCGGGGCAGGGGATGAAGGGTATAGGTATAGTCTGCCAGCTGTTCGTGGATCTCTTTGGAAAAGCTGTGTCCCAGTTTTTCCCCAATCAGTCCGTATTCCATAATAACCTCCCATGTATTCACATATTTTTTTCTATAATACCGTATTTCTTTTTAAATAGCAATTTTTCAAAGTTTCTCCCTTCCAGTCATTTTTAGAAAAAGCGGACATATATATGGAATGAAGGAGGTGCTTGGCTTGAAGAAAGGACAACATGATCACCGCAGGGAAGAGATCCTTCAGATCTTATCTGTACGCCTGCGGCGGATTCTGGAGTATGCGGATATAGACTATGCCCATCTGCAGGAAATCCGGATCCGGATAGGGGCCCCTCTGATGATCCTGTACCGCGGAGAAGAATATTTCGTTACGGAAAAAGGAGGACTGGCCTCCCATCCGGCAGATGCGCATACAGTCACATTGGCAGAGCTGCGGGAGACTATGGAGTTTGTCAGCAATTATTCCCTATATGCTTTTGAGGAAGAACTGCGCCACGGTTTTGTGACGATACAGGGAGGGCACCGGGTAGGGGTAGCGGGAAAAATGATCGTGGAAAGGAATCAGATTAAGAGCATCCGCCATATTTCTTTTCTGAATATCCGGCTGGCCCATCAGGTCCTGGGGTGCGCCGACAGGCTCCTGCCATATGTCCGGCGGGGGGACAGCCTGTATCACACATTGATCATTTCCCCTCCCCGCTGTGGCAAGACTACTTTGCTGCGGGATATGATCCGGCAGCTATCCAACGGGGGAAATGGCTGTAAGGGGATGACAGTAGGGGTGGTAGATGAGCGTTCGGAGCTGGGAGCCTGCTATCTGGGACGGCCCCAAAATGACCTGGGCTGCCGGACCGATATACTGGATTGCTGTCCCAAGGAAGAGGGGATGATGATGCTGGTACGGTCTATGGCTCCCAAGGTGATCGCAGTAGATGAGATCGGCTCCCGGTCAGATGTGGAAGCTTTGGAATATGTGATGAATTGTGGCGTGCGGGTGGTGGCCACCGTTCATGGGGACAGTATGGAAGACATTGAAAATAAACCGGTGATGGGACGTCTGGTAAAGGAACGGATTTTTCAACGCTATGTCCTTTTAGGGGGACAGGCAGGAAAGATCCAGGCTGTGTTTGACGAGCGGGGTTCTTGTCTGGCATGGGAAAAGGACTTTGCAGGAATGGGAGGCCGGGTATGCTAAAGCTGGCAGGAGCCTGTCTGGTCATTGCCGGCGGGGCAGGGATCGGGTGGTATATGGCGCAGCTGTATGCGTTGCGGATCCGCCTGCTCCGGGAACTGAACCAGGCGATCCAATTACTCTATGGGGAAATTGAATATGCGGCAACAGATATGGTAGAGATCTTATGGCTTCTGGGAGAACGAGGGGAATATTTCCGTCCTTTTTTTGGACAGGTTGCCCGGAGCCTGGAGGAGAGGAATGGGGAGCCATTGTATCATATCTGGGAACGGGAGGCAGACCGGCTGTCCAGGACAGGAGAGAACCGGCTGGCGTTCACCAGAGAGGATATCCGCTTCCTGAAGGGGCTGGGGAAGAACCTGGGCAATGTGGACAGAGCGACCCAGCTTCATACCTTGGGGTCTTTTCAGAGACAGTTGGAAGGGATGATCGCACAGGCGGAAGAAAGCTGCCGGGGACAGGCAAAAATATGCCGGGTAGTGGGAACGGTAGGCGGACTTCTGACAGCGGTGCTGCTGTTCTGAACGGCCGCTCCGGCTGGCGGGCCCGGGCCTGCAGCAACGCTGAAAATATGTGCAAGAATGGGGATAAGGATGAGTATTGATCTGATATTTAGGATTGCGGCGGTGGGAATCCTGGTGTCTGTACTGGGACAGGTATTAAAACATGCCGGCAGGGATGAACAGGCTTTTCTTGTCAGCCTGTCCGGCCTGATCCTGGTGCTGCTCTGGGTTGTACCGTACATACTGGAATTGTTTGAGACGATTCAGAGGCTTTTTGCTCTGGGAGGATAAGGAGGTGGGGGCTTGCAGAAGGTGGCAGTCATTGGCGTGATGGGGGTATTTCTGGCCATCCTGCTGAAAAAGGAACGAGGGGAATTCGCCATGTTGGTCATTATGGGAGCCTGTCTGCTGATCGCCTCCCTGGCGCTGGATAAGATCCAGGATATTCTGGCTCTGTTCCGCCGGCTGAAGGGGTATATGGAGGATGGGAATATCTATCTGGCCATCCTGCTGAAAATGGTGGGGATTACCTATGTGGCAGAGTTCGGATCCAATCTATGCCGGGATGTGGGGTATCAGGCAGTAGCGGAGCAGATCACCTTTTATGGGAAATTAATGATCCTGGCCGTGAGCATTCCCATAATGACTACATTGCTGGATACCCTGGAGAATTTCTGGTAATTAACAGGCAATGGAAAGCGAGGAAAGAGGGCTATATGGAGGAAGATTTTCTGGAAGAACTTTCTACGGAAGAGATCCAGAGTATGATGGATGGGATACTGCAGGACAATAGCTTTGATTTTGCAGGATATGTGGAAGGGCTGGTGAACGGAAGCCAGAAGGTGTCCTTTCTGGATGTCATGCGCCAGCTGTTCCGGGGACTTGCGCAAAATATGTTCCAGGAGAAAAAGATGATCATCTATCTTCTGCTGATCGTAGTGGTCGGAGCGGTATTTTCTAATTTTTCTAAATTATTTCAGGGAAAGCAGGTATCCCAGAGCGCTTTTTATGCCGTATATCTTTTATTTTTTGCGGTGCTGGCCGCCTCCTTCTCCCAGGTCAGCCAGATTGCCGCAGACACTATGGGACAGATGCTGGATTTTACCAAGGTGCTGCTGCCCGCCTATTTTCTCAGCATGTCTTTTTCCCATGGCAGTATGGCGGCGGGGGCATACTACGAATTTACGCTGGCAGTGATCACATTAGCAGACTTTGTGCTGGTGACCTTTGCCCTGCCCGCCGTCCACTTATATTTTTTCCTTCAGGTAGCCAATCAGCTGAGCGAGGAGGACATGTTCTCCAAAATGGCAGAGCTGATCCGGGATTGTCTTCGTCTGGCCATAAAGACCATGTTTGGCATCGTAATGGGAATGAATGTGGTCCAGGGGCTGATCGTGCCAGTAACGGCGCAGGTGAAAAATATGGCCGTTGTGAAGGCTGGCAGCGCCATTCCCGGTGTGGGCAATACCATCGGATCTGTGACAGAGACGGTACTCTGCGCCGCCACCCTGGTGAAGAATGCAGTGGGTGTCACCGGCGTGGTCGTAGTGTTCCTGATCTGTGCCGCCCCCGTCCTGCGGATGCTCACCAGCCAGCTTTTGTATCAGGGGATCACCGCCCTGGTACAGCCGGTATCGGATAAAAGACTGCTGTCCTGTCTTGGCGGCACGGTGGAAGCCATCCGGCTTCTCGTATATATCGTGGGAACAGGAGGGATGCTGTTCGTCTCTTCCATCGCCATCATCAGCGCCATGACAGGCAATTGAGAAAACATCGTCTGTGGAAGGAGGAGTATCAGTGGAAGAGTGGATCCGGAATATATTGGTGTATGTGATATTATCAGCGCTGCTGCGGGGGCTGATATCCAATCAGTCCTATCTTGGCTTTTACCAGTTTACCAGCGGGATGATCCTGCTTTTGCTGCTGGCCCATCCGCTGCTCTCGTTGGGCAAGCTGGATGGCCAGTGGTACCAGAAGCTGGAGCAGAACCTGTTCCAGGCCGACACGGACCAGATCCAAGAGGAGCTTTCCGTAGCAGATAGGAAATTTCAGGACATCCTTCAGTCAGAGTATGAACAAAAAATAGAAGAGCAGATCCGGGAACTGGCCAGGGAGCAGGGAAAGGAAGTGGCTTCGGCAGACATTTCCTGGGAGAAGGGGCAGGACGGCGCTTTGACGGTATCCGGGCTGGAGGTATGCCTGGGACAGGAAAGGCCTGTCAGGGCGGCCGCAGCCATACAGGGCAGTCCTCTTCCCCAGATTGGGCAGATACAGATCGGTGGGGAAACAGAAGGGGAGGAAGGGGAAGAAAAAGCGATAGAAGAGGAGGGGCGGAAGGAGGACCGGCAAATGGAAAAGGCCATCTGCAGGCAATTTGGCTGGAAAAGGAAGGATGTTACAGTATGGAAGATTCAGGAATAGAGAGGGGGCTCCCATGGGGATATGGAGAAGGAAAGAAGAAGGGGAGAATAGAAAAAAAATTACGTTGCAGGAGATCGGGCTTCCCCGGCTGATTATTATCGTACTTGCGGGAATCTTTCTGTTGGTATTTTCCTTTCCGGCAAAAAAATCCCCCAACAGGGAAGAGGCGGGAGAGACGCAGAAAGAGACGGAGAGTGCGGAGAAGCTGGCCGGCGGGGAAGGAGGGGTCTGGCAGGCGGCAAGCCAATATGCCCGCCAGCAGGAGGAACAATTAGAAAAGGTATTAGGGGAAGTAGAGGGGGTGGGAAAGGTGAATGTAATGATCACGCTGGCTTCCTCGGAGGAGAGGATCCCCCTGAATAATGAAACGCTTTCCCAGGATACTACCCAGGAGAAGGATAGCGCTGGCGGCAGCCGGGATAATACCAGCTATCAGAAGCAGGAGGAGCCGGTGATGATCCAGGGGCAGGAGGGAGACCAGCCATATATCATCCAGCTCCAGGCGCCGGTGGTAGAGGGTGTGGTAGTGGTGGCGCAGGGGGCAGGGAAGGGAACTGTGGATACGGAAATTATTCAGGCAGTAGAGGCATTATTCCCTATAGAGTCTCATAAGATTAAAGTAATGAAAATGAACTAGCGTACTGCGCTAGTGTGCTGACGCAGGACAGGAAGGCCTGCAGATCATGCAGTACAGGAATGGAGGGATATCATGAAGAAATTCGCAAGAAAAAACCAGATCATCATTACAGCTCTGGCAGTAATGATCGCCGTAGCAGGCTACTTAAACTTTACCGGACAGGAGATCAGCCAGAATGGCCTGCGTTCGGCATCCACAGTAATCGAAGGGAAGACAGGGGACAGCTCGGAGGACAGCACGGACGAAAGCACAGGTGGGGAAGAAGGGGAAGAGAAAAAGGAAGACAAGGAGGAAGAGGGCGCTGTGGAAGAGGGAAGCCTGGATCTTTCTGCAGAGGATCTGGGAGAGGACTCCTATACGGTGGCAGACAATGGAGAACTGGAGAGCGTTTCACAGGAGAATCCGGGAGAGGCTGTCATGGTCTCCAATACGCTGGGATCAGATTATTTTGCTTCCGCCCGTTTGAGCAGGGAACAAAGCAGGGCTAAGAACAAGGAAACCCTGATGGAGATCATTAATAATGAGGGGATCGCTTCTGAGGATAAGCGCAGCGCCATCCGGCAGGTAGCAAAGCTGACCAAGGCCTCTGAACAGGAAAATGCAGCGGAGTTAATGCTGGAAGCCAAGGGCTTTACAGATGTGGTGGTGAGTATTGAAAATAAGAATGCAGACGTGATCGTCAACGGGGAGCAGCTGACCCAGCAGCAGATTGCCCAGATCGAGGATATCGTAAAGCGTAAGACTGGTATTGATGCGCAGAATATTGTCATTACTCCGGTGGCGGTAAAAGAGGGAGAGACCGCTTCGCCTTCCCCTTCAGAAAAGTAATTGCAAATGAAAGGGAATTTGGTATAATATTACAGACAACAAGGAATATTTTAGATATAAAATAGAAAGAAACGAAGGAGGGCTTATCGTGGCAGCAGAACAGAAATCCGGAGACTTTGTGGGGAACGGAAAGAAGATTGGCGAGGTGAAGATCGCAGCAGATGTAGTAGCTGTGATCGCCGGGCTGGCAGCAACAGAGATCGAGGGCGTAGCGTCTATGGCAGGCAATATTACCAATGAGCTGATCAGCAGATTCGGGATGCGCCAGTTGTCCCGGGGGGTTCGTGTGATCATGGAAGGCGGTGTGGTTCGGGTAGAGATCATGCTGAATGTAAAATATGGCTACAGTATCCCGGAGGTGTGCGGGCAGGTACAGGAGAGGGTGAGCCAGCAGATCGAAAACATGACCGGGCTTGTGGTTCCAGAGGTAAATGTGCGGGTGGCCGGCGTTGCCTCGCCATATTGATGTACCAATGTAGAGAGGACAGAAGATCATGACCAGAAAAAAGATCAGAGAACATATCTATATCCTGCTGTTCCGTGTCGATTTCCATTCCGATGGGGAATTGGAAGAGCAGGCGGAGGATTATCTCGAGGGAATGGAAAATGTTTCTGAGAAGGAGAAGAAGGAGATCGAAGGAAAGTATCGGGCGGTCCTGGAACATTTACCGGAGCTGGACGCCCTGATCGAACAGAAGTCGAAGGGGTGGGAACTGAAAAGGATCGCCAAGGCGGACCTTACAGCGCTCCGATTGGCGGCTTATGAGATCCTGTTTGACCAGGAGGTGCCGGAGGGGGTAGCCATCAATGAGGCAGTGGAACTCTGCAAGGCATACGGTACAGACAGGTCAGCCTCCTTTGTCAACGGCGTGCTGGGTTCCATTGCCAGGGAGCAGTGAACGGCAGCCAGTCATAGGAAATCAGTACACGAAATTAGTTTGGAGTAATGGCAATGGAAGCAAATACTGTATCTCAGGTAAATCACTATATTAAAAATATGTTTATCCGGGACCATACGCTAAGCCACATTTATGTGAAGGGTGAGATATCCAATTGCAAATACCACACTTCCGGCCATATTTATTTTACATTGAAGGATCAGGCTTCCGCCCTGTCCTGCGTTATGTTTGCATCCCGGCGGAGGGGGCTGGATTTCCGCCTGGAAGAGGGACAGAGTGTGGTAGTCCTGGGAAACATCAGTGTGTATGAGAGAGATGGAAAATATCAGCTGTATGCAGACAGCATTACCCAGGATGGTGTGGGACGGCTCTATGAAGAATACGAGAAACGAAAGAAACGCCTTTCCCAGGAAGGGCTTTTTCTGGCGGAACGAAAAAAGAAGATCCCCCTGTATGCCTCCCGGATCGGCGTAGTCACAGCCAGTACCGGCGCTGTGATCCAGGATATCTGTAATGTGGCAGGGCGGAGAAATCCATACATACAGATCATCCTATATCCTGCCAGGGTGCAGGGACAGGGAGCGGCAGAGACGATCATCCGGGGACTGGACTATTTTGAACAGACGGATGTGGATACGGTCATTATTGCCCGGGGAGGTGGCTCTATTGAAGACCTCTGGGCGTTTAATGAGGAGTCTCTGGCCCGGGCTATCGCTGCTTGCAGTAAGCCGGTGATCTCTGCAGTAGGACATGAGACTGATACAACGATTGCAGATTTTGTGGCAGACCTGCGGGCGCCCACTCCCTCTGCGGCAGCAGAGCTGGCGGTCTATTCTCTGAGAGAGCTGGATATGAGGCTGGAACAGGGAGTGGTTGACCTGCAGCAATTGATGGGACAGAGGCTGGAACGATGCCGTATGCGCCTGCGCCAGTATAATCTGCTGCTGACGGCAGCCAACCCGGAGGATCTGCTGCGCCAGCAAAAGATCTATCTGGCAGATTGCCAGGAACGGCTTGCCCGGCTGTTGGAGCAGAGGCTGGAAGCGGCCCGCCATCAAATGGAATTGTATATCCGGGAATTGAAAGGGCTTTCCCCGCTGTACAAGCTCCAGGGGGGATATTCTTATGTAGAGGATATGCAGGGACAGGCTGTCTGTTCGGTGGAACAGCTGGCTCCGGGGCAGAAGCTTACTCTGACCCTGCAGGATGGCAAGGCAGGCGTGACTGTAGAGGATGCCGTCAGGCACAAAGAGCTGTGAGGCTGCAGGGTTTTACAGATGGAAAGGGAAACAGGCTATGGCAAAGAAAATGACATTGGAAGAATCCTTTGATAAACTGGACGAGGTGATCCAGGAGCTGCAGGGAGGGGAACTGACCCTGGAAGAGGCGTTTAAAAAATATGAAGAGGGGATGAAGCTCATCAAAAACTGTAACGACTCTATTGAGCGGGTAGAGAAGAAGTTAGAAGTGATAGAGCAGGAGGGGAAATAACATTATGCTGGGGAAAAAATACTGGCGGGAAGATAAAAAGAAGGATCTGGAATATATTGAAAGGATCCTGAAGAAACATCTTCAGGAGGAATTGCTGAGGATAGGGGGAGACCAGATGGCGCCGGGGCAGCAGAAGCTTTGCGATGCCATGCTGTATAGCGCTATGGGCTCCGGCAAACGGATCCGGCCTTTGCTGCTGCTGGAGACTTATCGCACGGTGAGCGGGATGCCTCCCCTGGATGAGATTCCGGAAGAAATAGAATTATATATGGCGGCTATTGAGATGATCCATGCCTACTCTTTGGTACACGATGACCTTCCGGCTATGGATGATGACGAGTACCGCAGGGGACGGAAGACTACCCACATTGTATTTGGGGAGGATATGGGGATTCTGGCGGGGGATGCCCTGTTAAACTATGCCTATGAGCTGACCAGCAGGGCCTATCTCGTTTCTGCATCTGTTTACCGCATGGCTGGCGCCCAGATGATCCTTGCCAATAAGGCGGGCGTATTTGGAATGGTAGGCGGACAGGCGCAGGATGTAGAGGGGACCGGACGAAGGATGGAATGGAAGGACCTGCAGCAGATTTACAGAAAGAAGACCGGCTGCCTGTTGGAAGCTGCTATGATGGTGGGGGCTGTTCTGGGGGGAGGAGACGCCCAGATCATATCGGCCATGGAGAGAGCCGGGCATTGTATTGGCATGGCCTTTCAGATTCAGGACGATATCCTGGATGTGGTCAGTACCACGGAAGAACTGGGCAAGAATGTACATAGTGACGAGAAGAATGAAAAGACCACCTATGTGTCTCTTTTTGGGGTAGAAAAGGCCAAGGAGGCCGTAGAAAAGTATTCCCGGGAGGCAATGGAACAGATCGACAGATTTCCGGATAACGGTTATCTCCCCTGGGTGGTCGAAGAGCTGATAAATCGGAGGAAATGACTGTGGGAAGATTACTGGAACAGATAAATCGGCCGAATGACATCAAAAATATATCACCAGAGGATTATCGGGCGCTTGCCCGGGAGATCCGCCAATTTCTGGTACAGCGGGTGAGCCATACCGGAGGGCATCTGGCTTCTAACCTGGGAGTAGTGGAGCTGACTATGGCCCTCCATTTGTGCTGCGTTCTTCCTGAAGACAAGATTGTCTGGGATGTAGGACACCAGTGCTATACGCACAAGATCCTTACCGGCAGAAAGGAAGGGTTTGACCGTCTGCGCCAGTTTGGCGGCATGAGTGGATTTCCTAAACGGGGAGAGAGCGACTGTGATGTATTTGATACCGGGCACAGCTCTACTTCTATCAGTGTGGCGTTAGGACTGGCCAAGTCCCGGGATCTTCAGGGCCGGCAGAACAAGGTGTTCGCCGTGCTGGGGGACGGCGCCCTGTCTGGAGGCATGGCCTATGAGGCTTTGAATAATGCCGCGCGTCTGAAATCTAACCTGATCATTGTGATCAATGACAATCAAATGTCCATTGCCAGAAATGTAGGCGGGATGTCCAACTATCTGGGCAAGATCCGTACCAGCCGGAATTATACCGGATTGAAGGAGGAAGTGGAGCAGGCTTTGTCCCGCCTTCCCAGGCTGGGAGACCGGGTGGCAGGCAAGATCCGCAGTGTAAAAGATCTGGTGAAACGGCTTTTTATTCCGGGAATGCTGTTTGAAGATATGGGGCTGACTTATATTGGCCCTATTGACGGACATGATATCCATCAGATGGTGTCCGCTTTTCAAAGTGCTTCTCAGATGCAGGAGGCAGTGATCGTCCATGTGTGTACCAAAAAGGGGAAAGGATATCTTCCGGCGGAGAAGAACCCCTCTGCCTTTCACGGGGTATCTCCCTTTCATATCCGGGATGGGGCGGCCCGGGGCATACAGAACGAAATAACCTATACCGATGTGTTCCGTGAGACGATGCTGGAACTGGCGCGGGAAGAGGAACGCATAGTAGGCATATCTGCCGCCATGCCATCGGGCACGGGGCTGGCAGAGCTGGCAGAAGAGTATCCGGAACGCTTTTTTGATGTGGGGATTGCAGAAGAGCATGCCGTTACCTTTGCCGCAGGAATGGCGGCAGGGGGGCTGAAGCCGGTAGTTGCCCTATATTCCACTTTTTTACAGAGGGCGTACGACCAGATGCTGCATGACGTGTGCATCGGAGGGCTTCCGGTAGTCTTTGCCATAGACCGGGCGGGGCTGGTGGGCAGTGACGGAGAGACGCATCAGGGGATCTTCGACCTGGCTTTTATGCTGCCTATGCCTGGTTTGGTGATCATGGCGCCCAAAAATGCCTGGGAATTGAGAGAAATGCTGCGATATGGATTGGAGCTGGACAGGCCGGCGGCCATTCGCTATCCCAGAGGAGCTGCGTGGCAGGGGCTGGAGGAATACCGCCAGCCTATTGTACTGGGAAAGGGCGAATGGATCTTGCGGGGGCAGGATATCCTGATACTTGCGGTTGGCAATATGGTCCAGACCGGTTTGGAGATCTGCCGGAGCTTACAGGAGGAGGGGTATCAGATCTCCCTGGTGAATGTACGCTTTGTGAAGCCCCTGGATGAGGAACTGCTGGAAGAGGCAGCCCAGCACCACAGGCTGGTGGTCACTCTCGAGGAGGGAGTTGTCACTGGCGGGTTTGGACAGCAGATCGCTGCCTGGTATGAGGGAAAAGGAGTTATCGTGAGAAACGGGGCTCTTCCAGAGAGGTTTATTGAACATGGCTCGGTTGAGGAATTAAAACGGAAGTACAGATTAGATGCCCAGGGACTGACGGAGCAGATCCGCCAGTGGGCAGATCAGGCCTTCCAGAGCGGCCGGGACAGGAAAAGGGGCTGAAGATGAAAGAACGGTTAGATGTACTTTTGGTGAAGCGGGGGCTGGCGGAGTCCAGGGAAAAGGCAAAGGCGATTATTATGAGCGGGAATGTCTTTGTGAAGGAGCAGCGCGAGGACAAGGCCGGAAGCACCTTCGATTCGGAAGTCCCTATCCAGGTACGGGGCAATCTCATGCCCTATGTCAGCCGGGGAGGCTATAAGCTGGAAAAGGCTGTGGAGCAGTGGGGGATCGCCCTGCAGGGGAAGGTATGCATGGATGTAGGTTCCTCCACAGGAGGCTTTACCGACTGCATGCTGCAGAATGGCGCAGCCCGCGTCTATGCTATTGATGTGGGGACCAACCAGCTGGCGTGGAAGCTGCGTCAGGATGAACGGGTCATATCTATGGAGAAGACGAATATCCGCTATGTTACCCCGGAGGATATTCCGGAGAAGATCTCCTTTTCTTCTATTGATGTGGCATTTATCTCTCTGACGAAGGTGCTCCTCCCTGTCCGCCAGCTTTTGGCCGGGGACGGGGAAATCGTCTGTCTGATCAAGCCTCAGTTTGAGGCAGGCAGGGAAAAGGTGGGCAAGAAAGGGGTCGTTCGGGATGCCGGAGTCCATCGGGAGGTGATCCTCCAGGTGATGGAGTACGCCCTTTCGATAGGATTCCAGATACGGGGACTTTCCTATTCTCCGATCAAGGGACCGGAGGGGAACATTGAATACCTGCTGTATCTGGGCAACCAGGGCACAGAGGCGGACCTCCCCCCTGGGACGGGAACGCTCTCCCAGGAGTATCAGGCGCTGGCAGGGGATACGGTGGAGAAAGCCCATGGGGAACTGGGATAAAAGCGGAGGACGGAGCTGCTGCAGGAACGGGCGGCAGAGCAATATGGAATTGGAGTGAAAAGGAAAATGGAACATTTTTGTGTGATTGCTAACCGGGATAAGGATGAGAACTTCCGGCTGGCACAATATGTGTCTGGTTATCTCCGGGAGAAGGGGAAAACATGCCAGGTATTGGATAATCAGCTTTCCCTGCAGGACGGGATCTGTCATTTTACCAATGTCCGCCAGATTCCGCCGCAGACTCAGTGCGCCATCGTACTGGGGGGAGATGGGACTATGATCCAGGCAGCCATTGATCTGGTACATAGAGATCTTCCGATCCTGGGGATCAATATCGGGACAGTGGGCTTCCTCACCGAGGTAGACCGCCAGAATCTGGATTGGGCCCTGGAGAGGCTGCTGCGGGAGGAATATTCCATTGAGAGCCGCATTATGCTGAGAAGGCTTCCCCTGGAGGGGGAGAAGGATGTCCCGGACTGTTATGCGCTGAATGATTTTGTGATCAGTAAACGGGGAGGCTGCCGTCTGATCACGATCCAAGTAGCGGTCAATGGGGAGCTGGCAGATGTTTACCGGGCAGACGGATTGATCGTGTCTACTCCCACCGGCTCTACCGGCTACAACCTTTCGGCAGGGGGGCCGGTCATCGCCCCCCGCACCCATGCCATGGTTATCACGCCCATTTGCGCCCACTCCCTGAATAAGCGGAGCCTGGTATTGGATGCAGGAGACCGGATTGAATTAAACATCGGACAGACCAAGGAATTCCAGCAGGACAGGGCCGTATTGGCGGCAGATGGCAGGAATGTGGGAGAGCTGATGACGGGAGACAGGATCATCATCGAGGTGCCGGATAGCATGACAAGGCTGATCAAATTGTCGGATGTAGGTTTTTATGAAAGAATGCGGGACAAGCTGAATGGCAATTAGAGAGTGGAGGAGCTATGAAAAAGGAACGGCGGGCTAAGATCATTGAACTGATCGGAAAATATCAGATCGAGACTCAGGAGGAGTTGGCGCAGAAGCTGGAGGAGGCCGGCTTTGCCGTAACACAGTCTACCATTTCCAGGGACATCCGGGAATTAAAGCTGACGAAGGTCTCTGTAGACGGGATCCACCAGAAATATACTTATCTGAAGAGAAAAGAGACAGATCTGTCTTACCGGTATGTGCGGGTGCTGCAGGACGGCTTTCTGTCCATGGATCCGGCTGAGAATCTTCTGGTCATCAAGACGTTGTCTGGCATGGCCATGGCGGTGGCGGCCGCCCTGGACAACCTGGAGGTACCGGGGGTGGTGGGATCCATAGCCGGGGATGATACGGTAATGTGCGCTGTCCGGTCTGTAGGGGAGGTCCCGGATGTGATGAACCGGATCGGGCGCCTGCTGAACCAGAGAGAGGGTTAAGGACAATAGCGCAACGGCCCGCCGGTGATATGGACAGATAGGAAAAGAAGTGATAAAATAAAAAACAGTATTGTTCGATATAACTAATAGAATAAATAAAGGAGAATTTACTATGTCAGGGCATTCAAAATTTGCAAATATTAAACATAAGAAGGAAAAAAATGATGTGGCAAAGGGGAAGATTTTTACGATCCTGGGCCGTGAGATTGCTGTTGCCGTAAAGGAGGGCGGAGCAGATCCGGCCAATAACGGAAAGCTGCGGGATGTGATTGCAAAAGCCAAGGCGAATAACATGCCTAACGATACAATAGAGCGTGGGATTAAAAAGGCGGCCGGGAATCTGGAAGCTGTGAATTATGAAGAGGTAACCTATGAGGGATATGGCCCGAACGGGACGGCCATCATTGTGAAGGCACTCACGGATAATAAAAACCGTACCGCCAGCAATGTGCGCAATGCCTTTACCAAGGGAGGCGGCAGTGTGGGCACCCAGGGCTGCGTGTCCTATATGTTTGATGAAAAGGGACAGATCATTGTGGCTAAGGAAGATTTTGAAATGGCGGCGGATGATCTGATGATGCTGGCGCTGGATGCCGGCGCAGAAGACTTTGTAGAGGATGAGGACAGCTTTGAGATTATTACAGCGCCTGCAGATTTTAGTACAGTGCGCCAGAAGCTGGAGGAGGAAAAAGTGCCTATGGCCAGTGCAGAGGTCACAATGTTGCCACAAAATTATGTTACACTGACAGACGAGAATGCTGTGAAGCAGCTGCAGCGTACATTGGATATGCTGGATGAAGATGACGATGTCCAGGATGTATATCACAATTGGGAGGAGTAACGCTGTAGCAAATGGCCAGGAAATGCAAGGAGGATGCATATGAAAAAATTTTTCCAGTCAAAAGGAAAATGGGCAGCCGGGACAGTTGTTCTGCTGTTTTTGATATTTACTGTTGTCCAGTTATATCAAAGCAGAGACGTATCGAGGGCTGCTGACTACATAGTCAGGGACAGCAGCGGTCTGGAGGTTACCGGGGCATATCAGATGCGCCGGCTGACAGATACGCTGACGATTTACGGAACAGAGTCCACAGATACATTGACCTGGGTCAGCGCCAATCCCGATATTTTGGAGGTGCCGGCCGGAGCCAATACGGAGTCCGTCCGGATACAGGCGAAGACTACCGGTACTGCCGCCATCAATATAACGGTCGAGCATCAGGATGGCAGCCGGGACCAGGTCATGATCGCTATAGAAGTTGTATTCTCCATCAGTGAATTCCTCAATGACACTACCGGGGGATCTTCTATTGTAAGAGTGAATCCGGAGGATACCAGAAGATCTCTGGTTATGAATTACAATATAACCCTGTATTTTGGAAGCAATGCGCTGAATGATACGAATAAGCTGAATCTGACCTTTGGAGACGCCACAAAGGCTATATGGACCAGCGCCAATGAAGATGTGCTCCGCGTCAACCGGAGCAATGGATTTGTGACAGCGGTAGGTACGGGGCGTACCACCCTGTCGGTAGAATATAATGACGGCGTCCGCAATTATACGGACTCCATTGTGGTGTATGTGCGTCCCCAGCTGAGTTATGAAGGGACTCCGGTGGGATCGGAGACCGCAACGGAAAATATTACGATAGAGACAGGGGATTCCCTGCATGTATCGGCAAGGTTTGTAGCAAATCCTCTGGTTAGCATGTCCAGCAAACTGATCTGGGTGGTAGCTAAGTCACAGGGAGCCGATATCGTCCTTGTCCGGGACTCTCTGGGCAATATGGGAGAGGGCGGGGAAGATGTCAATCTGATCTTCGACCAGACCACCTGCGATTACCGGTTAAACGCCAAAGCGGGGAGGTACACGGTATTATTCTATGTAGACGGCACTTATACGGATTTTGCCAGCGCCCAGGCCAATTCACCGGGCTGCGCACCAGTGTCATTGGGCGTGACCGTGAACAGCCGTTATACAGACAAGAGTGTGACGATCAATCTGGGAGGAAGCTATGACCTTGCGGATGCCTTTAACATTTCCAGAAGCATTTTGAAGGACAGCGTCTCTGTAGAGATCCTTGACAATCCGGAAGATTGTATTGAGTGGAGCCGGGGCACTATGACAGTGATGGGGCGTGCGATCGGCACTGCAAGGGTCCGGGTTACCCTGAACACCCATGTAGATATTCCCGGCCGGGAGGTAGATACCGTTATTTTGACTATTAATGTGGCAGATACCTTCACCATGAATATGACTACAGCCAATATTGCGGTGGGTTCCAAGATCACATTGAGTGGGATCATTGGTTCCGGAACCCATGTGGAGGATACGGAATTTTCCTGGTCTACTACAGATACGGATGAGACATATATTACAATAGAGCCCAATGGAAGGTATGCCACGGTCACCGGTAAGAGAACCACGCCCAGCAACCAGCCGGTAACGGTAACACTGGCCTGGACCGACACAGAGGGTGTGACCCGTATTGCGACCTGTACCATTTATGTCACAGAATCTGCCGAGAGGATTGGCTTGAACCACAGTGAACTGCAGATGGAGGTAGGGGATACGGAATGGCTGGATACCGGCCTGTCCGGTACGCAGAACTTTACCTGGTTATCCTCCGATACCAGTATTGTGACAGTAACTGCGGACAGCGGGAATACCAAGGCGATGCTGACAGCGGGAACCCAGGTGGGAAGAGCGGTTGTTACCGTTATCAATAAAGATAACAACGCCTATGCTACCTGTATCGTTACTGTGTCTGCGCCTATCACAGAGTTAGCGATTGAGCAGGGGGAAAGTCTTGAAACTTACCTTTCCGCTGGTTTTATCTTTTTAAATGCGGTGTATAAACCGGATAATGCGACAGCTACGGATCTGATCTGGACCTCCAGTAATCAGCGGGTAGCTACGATCGATGAACATGGAGTAGTGACATTACATGACGTTGGCACGACAACGATTCAGGTCCGGCCGGAATACAATCCCCATGGGTTGCTGGCTACCTGTATCATTACAGTAATTGAGAAGCCTATTACCAGGATCACACCGGCCGCTACAACACTGGATCTGATCTTGGGTGATACCTATACGATGAATGTCGAGATTGAGCCGCCGGATGCAACAGACCCTACCTTGCTGTGGCAGTCTGGCGATGAGTCTATTGTAGTTGTGGAAGGCGGGGATATCACTGGTGTGGGCGTAGGCACTACAACAGTTACTGTATCCGGCGGGGATGCGGCTCCTGTGACGATTATGGTGACCGTCCGCAACCGATTGGAAAGTATTGAATTTTCCCAAAGCGAATATGACTTGAAGATGGGGGATACCCAGAAGCTGAATGTTATTTTCACACCTTCCGAGAATGTTAATACTAATCTGAGCTGGACTTCTTCCGATGATTCTGTAGTCACTGTAGATAAAGAGGGGAATATTACCGGCGTATCTATAGGTATGGCTATGATTACCTGTGTGTCGGAGGATCTGGGCATTACCCAGGCCATCACCTGTATGATCAATGTCATTGAGGCAGATGTGCTGGCCACAGATTTTGCTATTGATCCGGTGAATGCTACGATGTATGTAGGATCTACAATGCAGATCCGGGCTGTATTTACGCCAGAGACAACTACCGACCAGCAGGTAAGCTGGACCTCTTCCGATACCGGTAAGGCTACGGTGGATGAGACGGGACTTGTAACTGCAAAAGAAGTCGGAGAGGTATCTGTCACTGCTGTATACAGCAATACACCGGATGGAGAGCCCTGGCTGCGTATCTGTAATATTGTGATCCAGCCGGCCCCGGTGCCGGTCACCGGAGTGACCGTTTCCCCTACCTCCACACAGATATATGTGGGAAGCAGCCTCCAGCTGCAGGTAACGGTGGAACCTCAGGATGCGGTAAATAAGAACGTTACCTTTGAATCCTCTGACCAGGCCATTGCCACTGTAGACAATGCCGGTATGGTCACCGGTGTGGCGTCCGGCGGCGCAGTCATTGTCTGCCGTACAGAAGATGGCAATTATTTTGCCACCTGTAATGTTACGGTGATCCAGGGAGTGAGCCTGACTCTGGATCCTGCAGTGAGAGAAATCGCCATTGGCAAGAGCTTTAAGATCAATAAGATTGTGGCTCCCGAGGGAAGCAAGAAGAAAGCAGAATGGACTTCCTCGAACGAGAAGGTGGCCAGGGTCAATGCTTCCGGTAAGGTAACGGGAGTGAAGAAGGGAAGCGCCAAGATTACCTGCAGGCTGGTTAATTATGACGTGCAGGCCGTCTGCCAGGTATCGGTGAAGAAGTTAAACAGTACCATCAAGCTGAATAAGACCAGAATTCGGATCGGGCTGGGGCAGACATATAAACTAAAGGCGTCAGTTTGGTCCAACAATTCTTCCCTGCCCAAGGTAAAGTGGAAATCCTCGAATAAGAAGATCGCTACGGTAGGCGTCAAGGGAAGGATACGGGCGAAGCGTCTGGGATATACAACGATTACTGCTACCACGAAGGATAAGATTAAGGCCAAAGCAAAATGCCGGGTCCAGGTGATCCGCAGGGCAAAGCAGGTTAAGGTGAGGCCGGACTATGCGGTATGCTATATCGGAATGAGCCGGAAGCTGAAGGCTACGGTGCTGCCGGCCAATGCCAGCATAAAAGGGGTATCCTGGAAATCTTCGGATCCTAAGGTCGCTACTGTAGTGAATGGCAGGGTTCTGGGAATTGCTGTGGGCAATGCTACGATCACTGCCACAGCCAGGGACGGAAGCCGCAAATCCGGCGTCTGCCATATCCAGGTTATGGAAGCTGTGCCGTCAACCAGCGTGGTGGTAGCCCAGTCAGAAATGACAATGAAGCGGGGGGATTCGGCAAAGCTGTCCTATTCTGTGCTTCCGGATAATACTTCGGATGCGGTGAAATTTGCTTCAGACAATAAGCGGGTGGCTACGGTAAGTTCTTCCGGCAGGGTAAGGGCGGTAGGAACAGGCAGCTGTACGATCACATTGATGATGACCAGTGGAGTGACAAGTACAGTGGCCGTCCATGTCGTAGATCTTAATAAGAGTACGTTAAACATCCGCCAGTATGATACAGAGACATTGACTGTGCTGGGAACGGAGGAGACGGTCACCTGGTACAGTTCCAATACCCGGGTGGCTACAGTCACAGGAGGAAAAGTCGTAGGAAGAGGCCTGGGAAGCGCATATATCTACGCCTATGTAGGCGGCTGCAAGCTGGCGTGCCGTGTCAATGTCACATCGCTATAGCAAAGCTGCGGTAATATGGTAAGAGGGCAGAAGAAGGACGACAGGGAACAGATACAGAAAGGGAGAGAATTTGTTAGTTAATCTGCATGTTAAGAATCTGGCGATTATAGATGAGATTGAAGTAGACTTTTCGGATAAGCTTAATGTGCTTACAGGAGAGACTGGCGCCGGGAAATCCATTATTATCGATTCTATCAACCTGGCGCTGGGGGGAAAGATTGCCCGGGATATGATCCGGCGGGGTGAGGATTATGCTTTGGTGGAACTGGTATTCACTGTGGACGCAGAGCAGAAACATGCGCTGGAGGAAATGGGGATCCTGGTTCCGGAAGATGAACTGTTGATCAGCAGGAAGCTCACCCCTTCCAGAAGCATTAACCGGATTAACGGAGAGGGGGCCACGCTGGCAGCAATACGCCAGGCGGCCTCCTTACTTTTGGATATCCATGGGCAGAATGAGCAGCAGTCCCTGCTCCATAAAGCCAAACATATGGAAATCCTGGACAGCTATGCCAGGGAAGCGTTGGGGCAGCTGCCGGAAGAGCTGGCAGAAAGTTATCGCCGATACCAGCGTCTTCTGGAGGACCGGCAGCAGGAAGCCTTGCCGGAGGAAGAACGCCTTCGGGAGATCTCTTTTATTGAATATGAATTGGAAGAGATTCAAAGCGTAGGAGTGAAAGAAGGGGAAGAGGAACGCCTGTCGGAGGAATACAGACGTCTGTCCAATGCGGCCCAGATCGCCCAGGGACTGGGGGAGGTATATGCCATGACGGGACAAGCCTCTCCGAATGTGGCGGAACAGTTGGACCACAGCCTTCGGATCCTCCACAGGCTGTCGGAATACGATGAACTTTTGGCAGGTCTGGCCAGCCAGCTGTCAGAGCTCGATGATCTGGTTGCCGATTTTAACCGGGAGCTCCGAAGCTACATGGAAGATTTTGATGCGGAGGACGACAGGCTGGTCCAGGTGGAGCAGCGGCTGGAGCAGGTTCGGCGCATTCAGGCCAAATACGGGAATACTACGGATCAGATCCGGGATTATGCCAGAGGCCTGCAAGAGAAACTGGAGCGGTATCAGCAATACGAAGAATACCAGCGCAGGCTGGAGGAAGAGATCCAGGCCACCCGTGAACAGCTTCAGGGGCTGGCAGATCAAATAACCCAGATCCGGCAGCAGAAGGCGGCAGTCCTGCAGGAAGAGATCATAAAGGCCCTGCAGGATCTGAATTTTCTCCAGGTACAATTTGAGATTGCCGTACGTCCGTTGGAGGAATTTAATATCCATGGGAAGGATGAGGTGGAATTCATGCTCTCTGTCAATCCCGGGGAAGAGAAGAAGCCAATGGGACAGGCGGCCTCGGGAGGTGAATTGTCCCGGATTATGCTGGCGGTCAAAGCGGTCCTGGCCAGGCATGATGCAGTGCCTACCTTGATCTTTGATGAGATCGATGTCGGGATCAGTGGACGGACGGCTCAGCGGGTGGCAGAGAAGATGGCTCATATCGCCAGGCTTCATCAGGTGATCTGTATCTCTCATTTGGCGCAGATCGCCGCTATGGCGGATGCCCATTATCTGATCGAAAAGCGCGAGGAGGAGGAACGTACCAGCACGCAGATCCGCTTGCTCAGAGGAGAGGAGCCGGTGCAGGAATTAGCCAGGATCCTGGGAGGCGCCCAGATTACCAGGGCAGTTACAGAGAGCGCCCGGGAAATGAAAAATCTGGCAGACGAGTGGAAGAATCAATATTAAATAAAGATGAATAAAAAAAGGCATTTTGTACCATAATCACAGGTAGAAAATGCCTTTTTTGCATATAGCCCAGATCTATAGGGGATCTGCTCAAAATTTGGAGATCAGGAGGAAATTGCCATGAGTAAGCTGCAGAAATTATACTATCGTATCTGGCTCTGCATTGCTCTTTTATTTGTATTGGCCACTCTGGTATTCGTTATCTATCGGCGCCTGGAGATGCAGATACCAGATGAGATCCTGCTATATCGGGATCAGGTGGAAAAGCTGGATTTTTCCCTTCCTTTTGGGCAGGCCAGTGTCCGGCAGCAGGAGGGGGAGGAACTGCTGCCGGTCAGTGTCAACAATTCAGAGCCTGCCGATCAGAGTGAAATTCATTTCAGTATGGGAGAGCCGGTTACAATAAAAGCGGAAAAGGCGGGAAGCTTCCGGGCGCAGGTGAAGCTTTTTGGCTGGCTGAATTACAAGTACATTACCTTTGACGTTATGGAGGAAGCCAGGGTGCTGCCGGTGGGTCAGGCGGTAGGACTGTATGTACGGGCGCAGGGCCTGATGGTATTGGGGACTGGGAGGATTGAGGGGAAAGACGGTTTTGAGTATCAGCCCTCCCGTGAGATCCTCCGATCCGGAGATTATATCCTGGCGTTTAACGGAGAAAAATTGGAGTCCATTGATCAGCTGAGTGAGAGTATTCAGGAAAATGGAACGAAGCGGGCCGTCTTTACGATAAAGCGGGGAAAGAATAAGATCAAGGTGAGGATCAGCCCTGTGCTTTCCCAGGAGGGCAGCTATCAGATCGGGGCCTGGCTCCGGGAGGATACGGAGGGAATCGGGACATTAACCTTTGTCAACGAGAAAGGGCAGTTTGCCGCCCTGGGACATGGGATTACCGATGCGGATACCGGCGTCCTGATCCGCATCCAGGATGGAGGTTTGTATCCGGCCCAGGTGGAAGAGATTGTTCGGGGAGAAATCGGTTCTCCGGGAGAACTGGTAGGAAGTGTCCGGCTGGGACAGGAGAATTGCCTGGGAAAGATCACTAACAATACCGATCTGGGGATCACTGGGAACATTACCAGCGAAGAATGCAGCTATCAGGAGGAGAATTCTCTTCCTGTCGGGCGCAAGCAGGAGGTGAAAAAGGGAGAGGCAACGATACGATGCCAGTTGGGGGAGGAGATCCGGGAATATCAGATAGAGATTGAGAAAATCGATTTCTCCTCCCAGGACAATAAGGGGATGGAAATTCATGTCACGGATAAAGAATTGCTGAAGGAGGCAGGAGGGATTGTACAGGGGATGAGCGGGGCGCCCATCATACAGGACGGAAAATGCATCGGGGCTGTGACGCATGTTTTTGTACAGGATGTAACCCGGGGATACGGAACCTTTATTGAGAATATGCTGTAATACGACAGAATATCAGACGGAATTTCCGGGGGCATAGGAGATTTTGTGAGTTATCGTTTGTTTCCGTCGAAAATTAGCAGGCTATTTTCGTTGAACCTCCTTTCCCATAGAGCTATAATTTTTGGAAAGCGGTTACTTGTTAATGGCAATGGATTTTCTCCTGCGGCACAGAAGGGAGAATAGAGAAAGGGAGGCGGCATGCAGTCAATTAGTGTATTGGTAGTAGATGATAACAAAAGAATTACAAATTTACTAAAGGAAGCCCTGGAGAGAGAAGAGGATATCCGGGTGGCCGGGACTGCATCGGACGGAGAGGAAGCATTGAAAATGATCGCTCTGCTGCAGCCAGATGTTGTTTTGCTGGATCTGATCATGCCAAAGATAGATGGGCTGGGTGTTATGGAGCAATTGAAGACCAGAGAGAACTGCTATCAGCCCCAGATTATCGTTGTGTCTGCCGTCAGCCAGGAGAGCGTGACAGAGAACGCCTTTGCCCTGGGGGCAGCCTATTATATTCTCAAGCCCTTTGACACCCGGGTGATCGTATCCCGCGTGCGGGCGGTAGGGGTAGATGGGGAAAAGGACAGTAAAGTCATTAGCACAGTATTTGAGAATAAGAGCCGGAGGCTGTCGGACTATCTGGAATCGGATGTGACAGATATTATCCATGAGATCGGTGTGCCTGCCCATATCAAAGGATATCAGTATCTGCGGGATGCCATAATATTTTCCGTAAATGATGCGGAGATGCTGGGATCCATTACGAAGGTATTGTATCCCGCCATTGCCAAGAAACATAATACCACCTCCAGCCGGGTAGAGAGGGCCATCCGGCATGCCATCGAGGTGGCGTGGAGCCGGGGGAAGATGGATACGATTGAGGAATTATTTGGTTATACGGTCAACTCCGGCAAGGGAAAGCCTACAAATTCGGAATTTGTGGCGCTGATTGCGGATAAGATCCGGCTGGAATATAAAATGAGGGCATAAGCGAACAAAATTTACTGTATTAGACAAAAAATACTTTCCACGATTGTCCTAATAAGTTATAATAGGATGTAGAAGCCTATTTACGGAGTTGGGACGATATAAGGAGGTATTTATGAAAAATGTGTTATTTGTAGCATCGGAATGTGTACCCTTTGTGAAAACAGGAGGACTTGCGGATGTAGTGGGATCCCTTCCCAAGTATTTCAACAGGGATGAGTTTGATGTGCGGGTGATGGTTCCCAAATACGCCTGTATTCCAGAGGAATGGAAGCAGAAAATGCAGTATAAGACTCATTTTTATATGGATCTGGCATGGCGCAGCCAATATGTGGGGATTTTGGAGATGGAGCATGAAGGCGTTCATTTCTATTTTATCGACAATGAATTTTATTTTAATGGATTTCATCCCTACGGGAATATCCATGAGGATATAGAGAAATTTGCATTTTTCTGTAAGGCGGCTCTTTCTGCAATGCCTTCTCTGGATTTCCGTCCTGACATCATCCACTGCCATGACTGGCAGACGGGATTGATCCCAGTGTATATCAAGGATACGTTTAACGCCAATCCTTTTTATCATGGGATCAAGACGATTATGACAATACATAATCTGAAGTTCCAGGGAATTTGGGATAAGAAAAAGGTCATTGATATCACAGGCCTGAATGAATATTATTTCTCTCCGGATAAGCTGGAGGCATATGGAGACGCCAATTACTTAAAGGGAGGCATTGTATATGCAGACAAGGTCACAACGGTAAGCGAATCTTATGCTGAGGAGATCAAAATGCCTTTCTATGGAGAGCATCTGGACGGGCTGATGCGAGCCCGCAGCAATGCCTTATTAGGAATTGTCAATGGCCTGGACTATGATGAATATAATCCGGAGACAGATCCGTTTATCTATCAGAATTATACGGCAAAGAATTTCCGCAAGGAGAAGGTCAAGAATAAGAGGGGTCTGCAGAAGGAGCTGGGCCTGGAGGAGAACGACAAGATCTTTATGATAGGAATTGTCTCCAGATTGACAGACCAGAAAGGCTTTGATCTGATCGACTATGTAATTGAGGAGATCTGTGCGGAGGATACCCAGCTGGTGGTGCTGGGAACAGGAGAGGAACGCTATGAGAATCTTTTCCGCCACTTTGAATGGAAGTATCATGGAAGAGTCTCTGCCAATATCTTTTACTCCAATGAGCGCTCCCATAAGATCTATGCGGCCTGTGATGCGTTTCTGATGCCCTCTCTGTTTGAACCCTGCGGCCTCAGCCAGCTGATGAGCCTGCGCTACGGTACTGTGCCTATTGTGCGGGAGACCGGCGGCCTGAAAGATACCGTAGAGCCTTACAATGAGTATGAGAGCAAGGGGACAGGATTCTCTTTCTGCAACTATAACGCCCATGAGATGCTGGATACCATCCGTTACGCCAAGGATGTTTATTACAATCGGAAACGGGAGTGGAATAAGATTGTTGACCGGGGCATGGCAATGGATTTCTCCTGGGAAAGTTCTGCAAGGAAATACGAGAATTTGTATTACAATCTGTAGGTTACGCTATGCGTTTGGATAAGGGGAAGCCTGTTGTCCCGGTATGTTAAAGTCCTGTTGAAAAAAGGTCCCAGAGAATGATTTCTCTGGGACGCCTTTGTGTTTGGAAGCTGAAAAAGGGACTTGAACCCTCGACCCCTTCATTACGAGTGAAGTGCTCTACCAACTGAGCTATTTCAGCACTGATGATTATTCTATAACATTTAACACATAAAATCAAGTCCTTATACAAATAAAATTTAAAGGCCCAGAATTTAAAGGAGGGGAACCATGGCGGGAAGCGTGGAACATCTGGCAGTGGCATGGAAGCTGTTAAAGAAATGGCGGGGGCGGCAAGAGGAAACTGGCATTCAGTCTCCGGCCCTGTTTTTGGCAGGCAATATCTGTCCGGATGGGATCCATTCCCGGGACAATTATCAGCGTCCGATGAAAATGCACACCCATTTCCGGGATGGGATTCCGGATTACGAATTTACTGAGCCGGAAAACCTTACTCTTTTTCACCAGAGGATCCGCAAATTTGCCAGGGATATGGCGCCGGTACTGCCCAGGGAACTTTGCATGGGATATGTGGCGCATGTCCTGACGGATGAATATTTTATGCGTACGGTACGGCCGGAATTTATGAAGGCGATGGAACCTTTGGGATTGAATGAAAAGACAGAGGAGACATTCCGGTATTTCACTTATGATGTGAACCAGATTAATTGCCGTCTGGCCAGAGAATACCCGGAAATGGATGAGGTGGTCCGGCTGTTACGCGCAGTATCGCCCTACAGGATCCCGGGATGGCTGACCGAGGAAGAGCTGACCAGAAGCCGGAAGTGGGTACTGAGTTTTTTCTTTGATCAGCCGTGGGATCCCCGGCCTCCCGTGTATCTTCCCTATGAGAGGACGCTGCGCTTTCTGGAGGAAGCGGCGGAGGTGGTGGGCGAGGAAATCTTTGGCTATCTTCCATAAGGAGAATGGGTTATGAAGGCAATGGGAAGTAAGAAGCGTTCCGGTTCTGAAGGGAATGCCAAACGGTTATGGATCATACTGGGACTGAGCATAGTCCTGCTGTGTTGTCTGCTGGGAGATCATTGGGATAAAGTGGAGCCGTTGTCCGGGAAGAAAGGGAAACAGACCCTCTCCCAGAAAACAAGTTCCAGGGACGATTCCGGCTGCGACCGGGAAAATATCCGGGTTCTGTTGATGACCAGCGGTTATGCAGGGGAGTACCATGACCGTATTGCAGTTACCAGCAAGAAAGAGTTTACTGTGACGACAGGAAAACAGCAGGAGCGCTATGCCGGCGGAGAAACCGCAGTATTTACCCGGGAAAAGGTGGGTAAGGGCACCTGCCGCATCACTTCCGGGGGAGGGAGGCTGAAAGTCACCAGCCTATCCCGCCAGGAAGGAGTCCCTTCCTACCGGGGCAGCCTGGAAATTACCGGAAGGAAGAAGGGGCTCCTCCTGATCAACCAGCTTTCGATAGGAGAGTATCTGTATGGGGTCATCCCCAGTGAAATGGAGACAGATTCTCCTATGGAAGCATTGAAGGCCCAGGCTGTATGCGCCAGAAGCTTTGCCGTCAGACAGAAGGAGGAAGGACGCTGCAGCCAGTATGGGGCAGATGTGAACGACAGCACAGATTTCCAGGTATATAACAATATTTTTGAAGATAAACGGGCCAGACAGGCTGTGAAAAATACCAGGGACCAGGTTCTGGTATGTCAGGGCCAGGTGGCCTCCGCGTATTACTTTTCTACTTCCTGGGGCTGCGTGGCGGCTGTGGACGAGGTATGGGATTCCCCGAAGACGCCTTATCTTAAGAGAAAGCTTCAGATTACCCAGGAAAGCCGCCAGGCTACCGGCCTGGAGAAGCTGGATCTGTCTGATGAAAATGTATTTCAAAGCTTTATCACTTCTCAGATGTGTGAAACATATGACAGGAACAGCAGCTGGTACCGCTGGAGCCTGCAGCTGACGGCGGCCGAGCTGGAGCTGCGGTGTAATGTGGGAAGGGTAAAGCGTCTGCGGATCACCCGGCGGGAAAAGAGTGGAATGGTTACAGGGCTTACCGTGGAAGGAACCCAGGGAAAACAACAATTTAACGATGCCTACCAGATCCGTCAGTTCCTGCGGCCGGGAAGCCGTCCTCTGGAGCTTCAGGATGGGAGAAAGAGTAATGTCAGTCTTCTGCCCAGTGCAGCGATTATGATCCGGGACGCCAGGGGCCGGAAAGGAAGGTCGTTTATGGTCATAGGGGGCGGTTTTGGCCATGGCGTGGGCATGAGCCAATGCGGGGCGCAGCAGATGGCCGGGGAAGGCCGGGAATACTCCCAGATCCTTTCCCACTATTTTGATTCCTGCCGTCTTTGCAGGAAATAATTGAGGAAGCCTCCCAGAAACAGCAGATACATACAGGCATACAGCCATACCATCAGCAGGGCGATCACAGTCATCGTGCCATAGAAGGAGGCATAATTGCTGATATGGTCTACGTAATAGGAATATAGATAGGAAAAGCCCAGCCAGCCAGAGGTAGCCAACAATGCGCCGGGAATCTGCTCCGTAAAGCGCAGTCTGCGGTTGGGGATGTTCTTGTACATCATCGTGAAAAAGAATAGCATAATGATAAAGCTGACAATGGAGCGGAAGCTGATCACCGGCAGCAGCGCATTCTCTAGAAAGGGAAAATGTGACTGCAGATGGAGATACAGTGTGTTGCCGAATACCAGGACCGCCAGGCTGACAATGATCAGCAGGGCAAAGACTAAGGTATAAAGCACAGAGAAGAGACGGACCACAAAATAATTTCTGGTTTCCTCGATCTCATATACGGAGTTGAAGCCGCGGATCAGAGAGAGAAAAGATTTGGAACCCAGCCACAGCGCAGTGACCACAGTGATAGAGATTACTGCATGGGACTGGTTTTCATATATTTGGGAGATCAATCCATTGATCAGGCTGTGAAAGGACTCTGGGATCACGCTTCCTACCGTGGCTACCAGAACCTCCTCTGACAGTGGGGTGTACTTTAAAAGCGCAGTCAGCAGCATGATAAAAGGGAAGAACGATAATATCAGCATATAGGCAGCCTGCGCAGAATAGGCGGATATCGATATGTCCTGGAATTGCCGGGAGATTTCTTTCCAAAGATGGATTCCTCTGGTTATTAAAGCGGATAATCTGTTTTTATGCATGGGTCTGCACCTTTCCATTATAATCTCATATAAATATCCTATCATTTTCCAATAGGGGTGTCAAAGCACATATTGGATACAGGCATGATAGAAAGTACAAAAGGAAAGGGAATATTCTGGAAATCCCTTCTTATATATGATATAATGAACATGTATATTTATTCAAGGAAAAGGCAGAAATGGAGGTAGGGAAATGCATCAGTTTCAAGGCGTAACGTCAGATCTTTTAGAATGCAATCCTTTTGAGAAGATTGGAAAAGAATGGATGCTGGTCACAGCAGGAAATGAGGAAAAGGCGAATACAATGACTGCTTCCTGGGGCGGTCTTGGGGTCATGTGGGGGAAGAACGTGGCCTATGTGGTGATCCGCCAGAGTCGCTACACCAAAGAGTTTATCGACAAAGAGGGAACCTTTTCACTGAGCTTTCTGGGGGAGAACCACCGCAATATGATGAAATATCTGGGAAGCGTATCAGGAAGGACTGAGGACAAGATGCGGGAGGCTAATGTGGAACTGGATTATGAGAAGGGGATACCCTATGTGGATCAGGGGAATCTGGTACTGATCTGCAAGGTAATGTCAGCAACGAAGCTCCAGCCTTCCGACTTCCGGCAGGAAGGGCTTGAGAAGCAGTGGTATTCTGACAAAGATTACCATACGTTATACATTGCAGAGATTACAGACATTCTGGCAAGATAAGAAGGATCCTGTTGCAGGGGGCTGGGAAATCATGGATATGGCATAATGCCATAAAACTGCCTCAAGTATGTGATAGCCTTCTTTTATAAGAAAATACTATTGTTTTGGCAGGAATGGGAAAGGGGGATTGTCAATAGTTCCAGAATCAACACTTCCTGTTTTGGAAAAGTTGACAGAATTGCACAAATATGATAGTATAAGTTATCAAGAGCGGTGTGCATTATAGATAATGGGATCATGGGTTGTCCCGTTGTCTATGAGGGTATTGCCGGCAAATTAATAGTTCTTTTTATAAGGAGGAAACGATATGAGATTCAGTAAGAAAATCAAGAGAGTAATGTCTCTCGCACTGGCTGTAGCAGTAGTAGCATCATCTGTAACAGTACCTCAGGCTGCTAAGAAGGCAGAGGCTGCTGGAAGTTATAAGGGATATATGTGTTTCGCTACAGGAACATGGACATTCCGTAATAACCACAATGATGATAAGTTTTCCAACAAGCTGCAGAATGATACCAACAAACTGAAGAAGAATAGTGCAAAGTTCACCGATGTTACCATGAAGAAGTCTAAGAAGGCTGCAACCTACACCGTTAAGCTGACCGGGCTGAAGAAGGGTGTTATCAGCGGCGATAAGACTTTCAATGCACTGTATGTAGATACGAACATCCCGGGCAAAGATTTGAAGAAGGTTACAGTAACAAATGTAACTCTTAAGATCGATGGTAAGACTGTAAAGACTATGAAGAAGGCTGTTATGACTCCTGATGATCCCAGCAGCGCTGGAAGCGATGAGTTCTGCCAGATTCAGCTTATCAATACCTGGAATTCCAGAGTAAAGAAATTTAGCTACAAAATGCCCTCAAAGAGCATTGAGATCAGCTACACCATCAAGTTTAAATAATCTGATCAGCAGATAGGAAATGTAAAATATACATAACAAAGACCGGCATCGCAAGATGCCGGTCTCTGTTGTCTTTATAGGAAGATCCTTAGCCCGGCCGTTGGGCCGGACCGGATAAAGGATCATACGCAGCCTTGTGCCTTCATAGCGTCAGCTACCTTCAGGAAGCCTGCAATATTTGCTCCGGCCATGTAATTCTTCTCCATGCCGAATTCTTTGGAAGCCTGGTCGCAGGACTTGAAGATTTCCTTCATAATATTATGGAGCTTCTCATCTACCTCTTCAAAGGTCCATGACAGTCTTTGGGAATTCTGTGTCATTTCCAGACCGGAAGTAGCCACACCGCCTGCATTGGCAGCCTTAGCGGGACCATAGAGGATGCCCTTTTCAAAGTATACATCGATTGCTTCCGGTGTAGAAGGCATGTTTGCGCCCTCTGCTACGGCATAGCAGCCATTTTCTGCCAGGATCTTTGCGCTCTCTCCATCCAACTCATTCTGCGTAGCGCAGGGAAGAGCAATGTCGCACTTGATAGTCCAGATCCCTTTGCAGCCTTCGTGGTACTCTGCATTCTTGTGGGAGGTCCTGTCCAGATACTCTTTGATCCTCTTTCGCTCTACTTCCTTCAGCTGCTGAACAACCTCCAGCTCAATTCCATCGGGATCATAAATGTATCCGTTGGAATCAGACAGAGCGACAACCTTTGCGCCCAGCTGGGTAGCCTTCTGTGTAGCGTAGATCGCTACATTGCCGGAACCAGAGATTACTACTGTCTGGCCCTGGAAGCTCTTGCCGTTTGCCTTTAACATTTCATCTGTAAAATAGCACAGACCATAACCGGTTGCTTCGGTACGCGCCAGAGAACCGCCGTAGGTCAGTCCCTTGCCTGTCAGAACGCCTTCATATAATCCTCTGATTCTCTTA
>CANPZE010000008.1 GCA_947589315.1 uncultured Lachnospiraceae bacterium
CTTTTAGAATTTTCAGGGTTATCTTACTATTTAATTATCAAGCTGCCGGAATCTCCTATATAATATAAGGAAGATTTCCCCTGGCTTCCGCCAGTGGGCTTCTGCCAGTGGTTTTTGCCAGTTGGCTTCTGCCATTTTTTGCTGACCCTTGGTGCGTCAGCGAAAACTATTCTATCATTATCAATTTGCTTTGTCAACACTTTTTTTACAAATTTGAGAAATATTTGAAAACCATTAAAATTATGGCATAGCCATCCCTTGCCTCTTACTTGCCAAACTGCTATACTATCGTAAAAAAGCAGGAAGGGAAGTCTTAAGTATGATCAAACCAAAGGAACATTTTCATGGCAGCGACCTGGAACAGATAGAAGCCGCTTATGGAATAAACAAGGAAGCTATCATCAGCTTTTCTGCCAATGTCAATCCTCTTGGCATTTCCTATAAGCTACGCCAGTCCCTGACAGAGCATATTGATGCCATTACCAGTTATCCTGACCGGGAATACACCCAGCTGCGAAAGTGCATCGGTGAATACGTACACACGGACTATCACAATATACTGGTCGGAAATGGCTCCACCGAACTGATTTCCCTGGTGATCCAGCTTCTCCACCCCAATAAGGCTTTGATCGTAGGACCTACCTATTCCGAATATGAGCATGAGGTGACACTGGGCGGGGGACGGTCCCATTATTTCCGCCTCAGGGAATCGGATGATTTTAATCTGGATCTTTCTCTATTACAGGAAGCCTTAAACCATGATGTGGATTTATTGGTACTCTGCAATCCCAATAATCCTACTTCTTCACAGATCCAAAGGGATACCATGCGCATAATTCTGGATTTCTGCAAAGAGAAAAGCATTTTTGTCATGGTTGATGAAACCTATGTAGAATTTTCTGAAGAATATGACAGGATTACCTCTATCCCTCTGACAGAATATTACAATAATATCATTATCCTGCGGGGAATCTCCAAATTCTTTGCAGCGCCCGGACTCCGCCTGGGCTATGCCATTTGCGGCAACCGGCAGCTGCTGAAACAGATTGATGACAAAAAAAATCCCTGGACCATCAATTCCCTGGCCGCTGTTGCCGGAGAGATCATGTTCCAGGATGAAGACTATATTCAGGACACCAAGGAATTGATCGGCAGGGAGCGGAAACGGATCTGTAGTATCCTGGATTCCTGTCCTTCTGTCCGCTATTATCCGCCCCATGGCAATTTTATACTGGTACGTATCTTGAAGGAAGGCCTGACTTCCAATGATCTGTTTGAAGCCGCCATCAAAAAAGGGCTGATGATCCGTGACTGCTCCACCTTCCCTTTTCTGGATAACAAATATATTCGATTTTGTTTTATGAAACCGGAAGACAACGATGCTCTGCTCAAGGTACTGCTGTCCTGTCTCAGCTGACAGCCGCCTGCCTTATTCCGCAGGAAAATCTTTCCCGGGACATATAAAAAAGGTCCCTACGCTTCTGTTATCAAAGAGATCATACAAACGCTGCGGCCTCCTGCCGTTCATCAGCACTACATCAATTCCGGAACGGTAAGCCATTTCAACGGCATTCAATTTGGTAACCATCCCCCCCGTTCCCAGCCCGGTTCCCGCCCCTCCTGCCAGGTTGCGGATTCTGTCGTCAATCTCATGGACTTCCGGGATTAACCTGGCCTTGGGATTCTGGTGGGGATCTTCCTCATATAAGCCATCGATATCCGACATGATCACCAGAAGATCTGCCTTTACGATCCCCGCCACGATCGCCGCCAATGTATCATTTTCCCCCACTTCGAGTTCCAGCTCGTCAATAGCCACAACATCGTTTTCATTAACGATAGGGATCACGCCCTGGGCCAGCAGCCGCTCCATAGCATTGACTACATTTTCCCTCCGGTCCTCCAGAAGGATATATTTTGTCAAAAGCACCTGGGCTACTGTATGGCTGTACTCTGCAAAAAGCTTATCATACATATACATCAGTTCGCATTGCCCCACTGCTGCGCAGGCCTGTTTGCCGGGAGTGTCTGCCGGCTTGCTGGTAAGCCCCAGCTTTCCCATTCCCAGGCCGATAGAGCCACTGGACACCAGTGTCACCTCATATCCTGCATTCTGGACATCAGCCAGGACCTTTACCAGCTTTTCTACTCTCCGTATATTCAATCTCCCTGTTCTATGAGTCAAAGTAGAGGTCCCCACCTTTACTACAATCCGTTTTCTCTCACTGATCTTTCTCATAATCCCCCTCATTTCTATATGTACTAAACCCCATATAGATTATCGGAATCCTCTTTTTCTGTCAATACCGCTGCTCCCTCTTCTCCTTCTTATGGAGCAGCGTATTGGTATCCAGTAACTCCGCCTCCTCATTTCTCCTTCTGCGCCGATTTTCCGGCCTGGGCATTTTCCCTCTTTTCATCTGGAGCTTCTTTCTGCCTTTCCATGCTTTTTCTATCGGTCCGGGCAACAGAGAAATTCC
Organism: uncultured Lachnospiraceae bacterium; assembly: GCA_947589315.1. Taxonomy (GTDB): domain Bacteria; phylum Bacillota; class Clostridia; order Lachnospirales; family Lachnospiraceae; genus Jutongia. Next base: position 2,481 of record CANPZE010000008.1, read on the forward strand.
CAGACGCCTCCAGGCGATATCGTAGAACAGCAATAAAATAGCGCACACCAGAAACAGCAGCGTAAGGTCGCAGTTACTCTTTACCCTTTCCAGCGGTTCTTCATAAATCCCATCCAGACTATCTATATATTTGCCGCCTGTCTGGCTGACCAGGGTATCCAGCGTAGAATGGCTGTCCAGAAAACGGTACTCCACGGAATACTGCATTGCCAACACACTGTTTTTGCTTTCCTTCACCTGCCCATCCGCCGTCCGCCGGATATTCAGATCATACACTCCAGGCTCCGATACTGCCAACTCCGCCTCAAACACACCCGGCGCTACTGCGTCCATTTTCTGCCGAATCTTGGTATCCTTATCAAAATAAACTACCTCAGCTTCACTGTCCCTGGTATCCGCACTTGTCTCATATACCACCTTTCCTTTGCTTCCCTCCTGGGATACTGTGACCAGCGATTCACTATCTTCCTCCTGAATCAGCCACTCGGCAATATTCTTCCACAATTTGGGATAATCCTCCCAGAGGGCATACCGGGCTGTCCATTGATTGGTCACATCGGAGGTAAAGGCCACAGTCCGTCCCAATCCATAGCGCCAATAGGATAAAATGGGATCCTGTTCCTCGGACAGCAAAGGGGTAACGGCCGTATTCTTGGCTGTGGTGGCAACATACCCTCCCAGTACAGGAAATCCTTTCTGCCCTACACCGCTCAGCAGTTGATCGGCCCCGGCAGCCTCAGGGACAAACTCCCGGTTCACCAGATACTCTCCCTGGGACAGAAAGACCTCCTGGGCAAAGATCCGAGGCAGGTCCGAGCCGGCCTCCGTCTGATAGTATCTGCCCTGGGTAGATTGCGCCAGCGCCGCCAGCAGCTTTCCATCTGCATCTGCCCCTACTGCTACTGTGGACAACGTAATATCCGCCTTGTTAATATCTGTGATCAAATCAGAATAATCCTTATAGTTATCTTCTCCATCCGTGAGAAGAATGATATGCTTCAGCTGGGCATCGGACTTTTTCAATGCAGCATAGGCTTCCCTGACCGCAGGATATATGCTGGTCCCGCCTCCCATCGCAATCCCTCTTATGTTATTTTTAATCTCCTCCTTATCGTCTGCCTCTGTCAGCTTGCTGGTCCAATGATAATGGTCGTCAAAGCTGAGTACGCCCGCCAGGTCCGTATCCCGGAGGTTATCTACTGCAACCTCTGCTGCTTCCTTGGCAAGAGATAATTTATCCTCTCCATTCATTCCCAACATACTGCCGGAATGGTCTATCACCATGACCATAGCAGTTTGGGGAACTTCTTTTTTGCCGGTTAATTCCATATTCACCGGCAATATATCTTCCAATATGCTATCCCGGTATCCTCCCAGCGCAAAGCTCCTGTCGCCGCCAATTGCTGCCAGTCCGCCGCCATAATCCTTCACATAACTGCCAACCTGATCCAGGAAGCCTTTGGGCAGATCCCCCTTATACACATTTTCCAGAAAAATGGCCCGGTACCCATTCAGGGCATTTAATGTCTTAGGCGCTCTCTGGGCCAGAATCCGGTCACAGTCTATGTTGGCCGCCTGCAGCAGCCGCTGAAACTCTTTTCCTTCTCCTTCCTCCCCTTCCACAATCAATACACGGCTCCCGGAAGATGCCTGGGTATAGGCGGCATACGTATTATTCTCCTGCTGCGTGTCCTTCCGGGCATCAATCTCTACCCGGTAATGGACAAATCCCTCTTTCTTCCGCACATCCTGGAACACAAAGGAATTACTGCCCTTCTGGAGCTGCACCGTCTCCTTCTTCTTTAACGTATCTCCGGCATAAAGATACAGCTCTGCCTGAGTAGCCGATGTACTCTCAACATCGACCTGGACCTCAAAACGGTCTCCCACCTTTATCTTTTCCGGAACGGTTACATCTGAAAGATATACCTCGTCTCCCACATTGCTGCCCAACTGCAGTATCCTCAGGGACACCTTCCCCATCTGCAGGGCTGGCGCCATATTAGAGGCCGTTCCTTCATTTTCTTTTCCATCTGTGAGCAATACCAGGCGTTTGCCACTGTCTGCCGGGAACAACGCCAGGGCAGTCTGGATAGCCTGTTCTATGTTGGTGGCTGTCGTGACCGTGTTGGTCTCAAGCCCCTGGAACAACCGGGCCTGTGTCACAAATTGTTCCACAGCCGCATCTGCCCCAAAGGCCACAACGCCTGCCTGATCCTTCTTTCCCATCTGGCCCAGGCTCTTTTTCACATATTCCACCGCCTGTTCCCGATCATTCTGAAAACTGTCAGACACATCCAACAAAAAGATGGTAGTATTCTTCTCTTTCTGCGTATTCACAGAAATCCCCAGCATAGCGCACACAATGCAGGCAAAAAGAAGTCCGCGCAGGAGCAAGGTCTTACGTTTCTTCCAGCCTCTCTGGCTCCTGAGCCCTCCTGCCAGCAGATAGATCACCCACTCCAGGACCAACACCGCCAGGGCGAAAAGCAGGACTGGCACAAGAATAGGAATATCTCCCCGGATCTCCCGGACATTATGGGCAACGTCCTTACTTCCGGACAGAGTGATCCCCTGCTTCATAACAGATTCTTCCAAAGGAAAATTCACCTGGAACCAGGCATCCTCCTTCCCACCTTCACAGACCAGGTGATATAATCCGCTCCGCATTGTATCTGTGCAGCCTGTGGAGAGGGCATCCCCTTTATATTGCTTTTTTCCTTCCGGCCCGCTGACCGTCACCCGGGTGCAATCCTGGGAAAGATTCCACAGCACCGTATCGCCCGGAGCATAACTGTGTTCTGACAGAGGGCCCCGCTCCAGACACCGCTCCAAAAGATTATGGATCAGAATAGGAAATTCCATCTGCAGGGGAAGATCGCTGTTATGGATATCAAATCCCAGAACGGATATTGTATTTCCCTGATACTCTCCGGAAAATCCCACACATTCTCCATCTGCCTCTAAAAAGGACTGGCCCCAGGAGGGCAGTTCCAATGTAGCCACTTTAGAGCAGCCAAAGGTAAAGTCCTCCAGATATTCTGTCACGTCCCCTTTTCGGGCCGTAACAGTAATATTTTTTCTGCTGCCATTGATGGAGAACACTCCCTCCACTCCCTGAGGAGGATTAATAAAAAGCTGATTTACCCCTTTCGGCTGCTCCCTGGGCGCCACTCCGTCATAAACGATCAGATCATAGCGGCTGCTGTCTGCGTTCTCCAAGCGATTAGCCACCCTCACTTCTGCTTCTTTGGAAGCGGTAAGCGCTCTCTCCAGAAATACATTCTTTTCTGTCACCAGCAGGATCCGGCTGTCTGCATTGCCTGTCAGGATCTCCCAGGCGCTATTGTCCCCATCCATGCCATCCCTGCCCGTCCATTCAGCCCGGAGTACCGGGCTTTTCCCTGCCCGGACACTGCGGTACCGGCTGGCGGTAATGGGTTCAAAATAGATAATCTGGCTCTCTCCCTCTTTTATCCGGGCCTCCTGCACATCATACAGCTGATCTCCCAGATAGAGTTCCACCTCGCCCTCCAGCGCCCCGCTGCCCTGGTCTGTCACACAGGCCATCACATCCACAGCGCCGTCTTCATTGACCCGATGGCTGACATAATCTACTGAAGCATTCGCCTGGGAGGAACTGCAATCTATTATCTCCATAGAAGAAAGTCCTTCCCCATTCACATCGCTGTCAGTAAATCCAACGATCTGATAATCCTCCCACTGCTCTGTCAGGGACTTCAGCAAACTGGCTGCTGTATCCAGAGTGCCCTGGGTATCTGTCTCAGGAATATCCTCCACTGTCTGCCGGACGAGATTCCTGTCTGATGATGCGCCCAGCAGGACCTGTGCCGTATGGGACACGGAGATTACCGTTACAGCGGAACCTTGTTTCATAGAATCCACATAAGCCTTGGCCTGTTCCTTCGCCCTTTCCAGCCGGGTCATATCCCCCTGATAGATCCCATTCATACTGGCACTATTGTCAATACATAAAATCACATTACTGCCATTCTCCTTGTCTGCCCGCACAAAGGGAGCCATTCCGGCAAAGATCAGAAGCACCAGCGCCAGGATCTGCAGATACATTAAAATATTATTTTTGAATTTCTCCCAGGGTGTACTTGCCTGCATATTCTGATATGCCTCCCGCCAGAGATTCAAAGCGGAATAGGGATTCTTCTCCACCTTCTGCTTTAACAGATACAGAAGGATAATCCCAGGGATCCCTATAGCAAATACCAGGGGCCAATACCGAATCACTCCCATTGTCTACTCCATTCCTGCCGGTTTATCCGGCCTGCACCTTACGTCACCAGGACCCCGCTGCGCCTTGCCTGATACAGGAACGCCGCCAGTCCCTCTTCACTGGAAATGTGGACATAATACGCCTGATAATGGCTGCACATTTCCTGAAGAGCCTTGCAAAACTGCCGGACTGCCTGTTGATATTCCCGTAACAGTCCATTGGACATAGTCAAAACCATTTCCTCCTGGGTCTCACTATCTATCAGGCCAACGGTTCCCTCCATTGCAGGTCTCTCCTCCTCTTCAGACAGGACCTGGATCAATAATACCTCCTGATGCTGGTATCTGAGATATTTAATCAATTCCTGCAATGCAGACAGGTTCTCCCTTCCCGTCTCCTTGTCAAAGAAGTCGGATATCACTGCCGTCATTCCCCTGCGGGGAAACGAGATCTGCTTCACACCTTGATACAGGTCTGTCTTCCCGCCAAACTCCACCATGCCGATCTGCTGCAGCAGCCGGTCCAGGCTTTGCCGCCCCGTCAGACTTCTATGGACCACGGGAGCTGTCTTCAGGCATCCAAAGCGCACTCTGTCCAGATTAGCAAGCGCCAGATATCCCAACGCTCCTGCGATCCGCTGTCCGCACACACCTTTGCTGCTCCTTCCAAAATCCATAGACTGGCTTCCATCCAGGAGCACAGTCAGAAAACCCTCCCGCTCCTGCATAAATTCTTTCACGTATAGCTTATCCAGCCTTCCATAGGCATTCCAGTCAATCCGCCGGATATCGTCTCCCAGCATATACTCCCGGAAGTCCGAAAATTCTACGCTGCTGCCCTTAGCTGCAGATTTTCGGTTGCCGCTCATGCCACCGTCCATTTTAATCCCGGCAGCCAGCTTCATCTGATGCAGCCCTGCAAAAAAACTGCTGTCAAATATTTTCTGTGCCACGCTTCCCTCCTGCCCCACTGGCAAAACCCTCCTGTCTTACTTCATTGCCTTGATCATTTCCCCGATAATATAATCAGCCTCAATCCCCTCCGACATCCCGTCAAAATTCAGCAACAGTCTGTGGCGCAGAGCGGGCAATGCCACATAATCAATATCTTCAAATGCCACATTCACCCTGCCTGATAACACGGCCCGTGCCCGGGCTGTGCGGATGATCGCCTGGGCCGCCCGGGGGCTGGCTCCGCCTGCCACATACTGCTTTACGACCTCCGGCGCCTGCCCCATTTCGGGATGGGTCCCTATGACCAGCTTCAGCGCATACTCCTCGACCGCCTGGGCGATGGGTACCTGCTGCAGCAGCTTTCGCATTTCCAGGAGCTCACTCCCATCCATGACAGAGGACGGCTCTTCCCCGGCGCCGGATACGGTAATATCCATTATCCGTTTCAACTCTTCCAGCGTAGGGAAATCAATCTTCAGCTTAAAAAGAAAACGATCCAGCTGAGCCTCCGGCAAGGGATAAGTCCCCTCATTTTCAATAGGATTCTGGGTCGCAAGTACCATAAAAGGCCCCGGCAAAGAATAGGTCTGCTTCCCCACGGTTACTGTTTTCTCCTGCATTGCCTCCAGCATGGCAGACTGCGTCTTCGGTGTGGCGCGGTTGATCTCATCTGCCAGCACAATATTGGCAAATACCGGTCCCGGTTCAAACTGAAAGACATTCTGCCCATCCTTCTTTACAATCAGGTTGGTTCCCGTCACATCTGCAGGCATCAGATCGGGAGTAAACTGAATCCGGGAAAAGCTCAGCTCCAGCACCTGGGCAATGGTCTTTACCAACTGCGTCTTTCCCAGCCCCGGAACCCCTTCCAGCAATACATTGCCATCTGTCAGTATTGCCAGGAGCGTCTGCCGGATCACATCCTGCTGCCCCACGATCGCTTTCGCAATCTCCTCTTCACACCGGATCACCTTTTCCTGCAATTCCTTTATCTTTTCTGCTGCCGCCATAGCATCCTCCATTCCTATCCGTATCAGCTCAAATCATTGCCGCCATAACTCTTTCGGTTATTCCAGGCTGCTGAAATATTCTTTTACAATATCTTTCATCTGCGAGGGCACCTTGCTTTGATCCAGACGCGCATATGCCTTGTCACTGTATTCCCCTACCACAGCTCCATATTCCACCTTATTGCCGGCCCACCCCTGAGTCTGCTGCGTCTTCTCGGTCCGGGAGTTGCCCTGCCGGCGGCTTCCGGTCAGATTGCCGTCCTGCCCAATTTTCTTTCCAGAGACCGTCACGCTCTCCTGGACAGCCTCCTCTGAACTTTCTTTGCCCTCACTGCTTCCCGTATTGTATCCGCCGCCCTGGTTCTGCCCATTCCCTGCCTGCTTACCGCCGTTTCCTGCATTATTGGCCTGACCCGCTGCTGCAGACGACTGGGCGGAAGTATTGCCCTGACTCTTGCTCCCTGCCTTCCCTGCATTTTTTCCACTGGAATTGCCTGGGGATTGCCCGGAATCCGTCCCCGGATTATTTTGTGACGGGCTGGCAGAGGAGGGCTGGCCAGAACCGCCCTGGGCTAACTGGCTGGCAATGGTATCTCTGGCCACGGCCGCCTCTCCGTCCTGCAGAGATTCTAATGCCTCGGACAATTCCATTGCTGTCACTTCACCGTCAGACAATGCCTTCTCCAATTCCTGGGTCAATTTTTTCTTTTTGGCCCCTGAGACATCCAGCCCCTCCAATTCTTTCCTTGCCTTTTTCAGCACATGGCTTTTATCCGCCAATTCTTTCAGCTTTCGTTGATATTCACTATTGGCCTCCAGGTCGGTTCCCGATGCCAGCTTCTGCAGCTTCTGCAGCAGTTCCTTATCCGTCTGTTGCGCCAGCTGCTTTACCAGCTTATTTTCCAGCCTTTCCTTCACCTTCTCCACATCATGGGATTCCTTTGCCTGGCTCAATTCCTTTCTGGCAATTGCCAGAGTATCCTTTAATTCCTCTGCCTCCTTGCGGCTCAATGTCCCGTCTTTTTCTTTCTCCTCTACCAGCTCCTGGGCATCCTTCACCAGTTCCTGCTGTTCTGCCACCTGATCTTTCAGGGCATGGATCCGCTTCGCCTCCTCCTTGGCCGGAGAGGGGATCATCATGCATACGAGAAATGCCGCCAATAGCAGGGAGGCGCAGGCAAACCGCTTCAGATACCACTGATATGGCAACGCCCTTTTGGCATCCAACTTTTCCAAGTGCCTTAACGTATCCTGCTTCTGAAGAAGAGAAAGCTCATCCTCTTTTCCATATAGTTCTACACTTGTGGTACATCTTTCCTGAAGCCCTGCGCTGTCAGCGCAGGCTGCAGCCGCTTTTTCAGAAGGCCAGCAGGCAAAGGTATGGATACAGGAAAGCAACAGGCTGGCTCCCAAAAGATACCAGCCGTATGCGGCGGCCTGATAGATCGGATAACTGATCGCCGCCAGGTTCAAAGCAAAGGCCAGCCCTGCTGCCACTGCCAGATAAATGGACAGGCAGAAGATTTCCTTCTGTACCAACTGACGCTTACGGACCTGCCTCAGCAATTTATGGATCCTTTTATCATACTTCCCCCTTTGGACCATTTTCCTCTCCCCTTATTCAAACTATTTGCTTTTCTTTTTTCTCTTTTTTTTATTCTTGTAGCGGATCTTACGCAAAGGGTTCAGCATCTTCTGTGCGATCCACAGCAACAATGCAGAAACTCCCAGCTGGACAGCCAAACTGATATAGAACCAATGCTCTCCCACAAAGGACATGCCGCCCATCTCTTCCAGGGCTTCCTGTATAATATCTATCCCTGCATACTGGGTAAATATCATACTGACCACTGTGACCACAGGATTCAACAGCATCGGCAGGGCTGACCATCCCACATTGGGAGCGGTTCCCTGTGCCATCATTACATTGTAGTAATACATATTGCTAAGAGTATAAGCCACGATCGGAATCAAAACTGTCACTAAGCAGGCAACAACGATAAATCCATAGGATAAGACTGTGGACTGTACTGTCCTCCGGAACAGGCAGGACGCCAGTACTCCCATGCTTCCAACATATATGGCAGTGACCAGCACCACTATTACAAACTGCAGCAAATCCATAAGCCCAATACCGCCGATAGTAAATACAATGGAGATAACAGGCAGGCTGGAAAGCACCAGAAGCATGATCATGCTAATGGAAGACTGCAGCTTTCCCAGAATGATCTGCCATGGCGTCATAACTGTAGTCAGCAGAATCTCTAAGGTCTGTTTTTCCCTTTCCCCTGCGATACATCCTGCCGTATTGGCCGGCACGATGAAGATGATCATTGCAATCTCTACCGCTACAAGGATGGCATAGATCGCAGTGGCGCTGGAATATTTCACAACGTTATTCCAGGCCACATTAAACAGGATCTCAAAACTAAACAGAGCAATTCCTACTAAAATCAAATTATAAATTGTCACATACAGAGCAAATTTGAAAGTACGCACATTCACTTTCAATTCCTTGCCATATATGGGATTGATCTTCCATTTCCTTTTCATCCTTCCAGCACCTCCTTCTGACCCGTCACCTTCATGAACACAGTCTCCAGGTTGCCGCTCTGCCTGTTAAAGGCGGCGACCGGTATTTCCTGGGCAACGAGGCTGGCCAGCAATCCGGCTTCCTCCTCCTCTTTTCCTTCAAAGCCCACAATGATCTCCTTTTCCTCCAGAGAAATATTCCGAACCAGGGGATTCTCCTTTAAAATACGGACTGCCTCTTCTTTTCGGTCCAATACCTTTATGGCCAAAGGATTGGAAGAATTCAAATGAGAAACGATTTCCTCCACGCTGCCCTTCATGACCATGCTGCCGTGGTCAATGATCCCAATGGTGGTACACATCTGGGCAAGTTCCGGCAGGATGTGGGAACTGATAATGATTGTTTTGCCCATCTCGTGGAGATTCCCCAAGACCTCCTTCATTTCAAACCGTGCCCGGGGATCCAGGCCGGATGCCGGTTCGTCCAGGATCAATATCTCCGGGTTATGTACCAGGCTTCTGGCCAGACAAAGTCTCTGTTTCATTCCCCGGGAAAGATTATCTACATAAAATTCAGCCTTCTCTGCCAGATTTACAAGATCCATCAGTTCCATACAAAGCTTTCTGGCGCTGTTGCCGGTGATCCCATAGATCGATGCATAGAATTCCATGTATTCAATGGCCTTGAGGTTATCGTATACTCCGAAGAAATCCGGCATGTATCCAATCTTACTCTTCACCTGGCTGCTGTTTTTCCTAACATCGATTCCATCTACAAAGGCCTCCCCTCCATCTGCCCGGAGCAGTCCGGACAAAATCCGCATTGTGGTGGTCTTGCCTGCCCCATTGGGCCCTACAAAACCGAAAAACTCTCCCTTGGCAATGGACAGATTTAAATGATTCAGGGCCACAAAGCTGCCATAATTCTTACACAAACTATCAATTTTTATCATTGCCCCTTCACCTCCTGTATCTGCCCCTTCTTTTCCACTGCTACCATGATATGAGGAAGCTGTATCGAATCGAGCCCGCTGGTCTGATTCAACTTGTAATATAAAGTAAGCGAGCCATCGCTGTTCAAATACGGTTTTAGATTCTCCAATACTTTTCCCCTGCCGCTTTTAAATATCACTCTTTTTTTGCCGCTATGCTGATCCTTCAGCTTAATATTTCCCAAAAATCCAACGCTGCTATAATCGGTCTGTGTCATGGAGAATTCCGGATTATTCTTGGAGTTATACAAAAGCTGCTTCCACTCATATCCCTCTGGCAGCTTGTATGTAATCTCCAGCTTATTTACCGATGGATCAATAATATTGTGTCCGTCTGTCACAGAGTAATCCAGATTCTGGGCATATTGGGACAGATCTGGCAGAAGCTCTCCTTCTTTATATGTATAGTTAATGTCCAGCTGGCTGGCGATCCCGGTGATCCCCCTGGTATCCATGCCTAATTCATTGACTACCGTACCTGCATCCGCCGGATCTTCCACATAGCCATATAAGAAACAGCTTCCTTCCCCTATAGTCTCAATGTAATGGTAGAGCAGGGTAGCCCTTCTCCGATCCGTTGCATTGCCCCCAACCGAGAAAAAATACGAAGCATCATAAAGTTTCATGGTCAGATCTTCTATGCCATCGTAATCCTCCGGCTCCAGAATCTTATCCTTGCTGACCAGATCCAGGGAAACGCTTTTCCCCGCAGGAATATCTCCCAGCTGGATCACTCTTCCGCTGTCATATAGGAGAGAATCCTTAAGATTAAATTTCATATTATTTGTTACTGTGCCGGACAGCTTCTTATTATCTGAAGTAATGTTGGCTTTCAGTTTGCCCTTTATATTGACCAGTTCCTGTTCTACAAAGTTCTTACCTTCAAATGCGGCAAGATTCTGCATTTCAATGGCTGTCTCCTCGGCGCCATAGGTGATCGCATATTGATACTCCAGTTTTTTCAAGGACTGGTTGCGGGTGTCATAATATGATTCCTCTGACCGCAATGGCTCTACATCATGGTTTCCCTTCAGCACAACAGTATAATCCCGGTTACTGCTATTGGCCAGCTGGAACCAGGTGGTGGCCTGAGACTGGCCTTCCTCCGACAAGACGATCTGCGACATATAATTCGTATAAGGTCCTGATATTCTGGTACTGGTTCCGATCAGATAGATCAGCAGGGAGAAAACCACCGCTGTACCCGGTATCAGTACCCACATCAGATGTAACCGGTTCTTTTTCTTCAACACAAGCCATAACAGGATCCCCACCAAAAATACATATAGAAGCAAAAGAACACCGTATAAGCTGAGATTAGGCAGCCGATCTGTATCATTAACCGACAGGCTGTCCTCAAAATCGTATCCGTACATATCCGAATCTGAGTAACTCCCTGAGGCAGAAACCGCTTCCAACAGCATGCTGCGGACAGCGGCGCCTGTACTTTCCCAATCCTCATTATCCAACGTAAGGGATGCTTCGGATATAATAATGTTCCCCCTCCCTACGGAAAGTCTTTGGAGCACTTGCCAATCCCCATCCAAAGCTATAACCTTCGCATCCCGGATCTGCAGGGGGACCATCGCCTTCTGTACCGCTTTAATCTCCAAGCTCTGGGTAATCTGGGCCTTTTCTTCCTTATTCAGGTCGATCCGCAGAAGTTCATCTAATTCTTCTACTTCATATTGCTTCAACAGATACTGATATACCTGTCCCTCCTCTGACAAGACATACTCCCAATCCCCATTCAGATTTGCGATCTCATAGCTCCAGGTATCGTAGACTTCCTTGCTCAAGTTCTGCTGCAGGAATTGCTTTACCTTCTGCAGCCTTTTGTCTTTCTCCTCCCGGACCAACTGCCGCCTCACAGAGGACAAATCGCTGTCACGCAAGCCAAATCTGGTCTTTGTCTCCTGATATTCCCCTGCAGACCATTGTACCAGGGTATCAGAAAACGCCCCCAATTCTTTCTGGGCATTAGCGCTGACGCCGATCACAAGCGTCCCTCCCTGCCGGATCCAATCCTCCAGCCCTTTGACCTGCTGTTTGCTCAAGGCGCTCGTATCCTTCTCTGTGATCACCAGAAGATCTAATACATCAATTGCTTTATAGTCCTCCGAAATATCCTCCGGCTGCAGGTAAACCACCTGGTTCACGCCACTCCTCAGATATCCCAGCTTCTCCTCCTGGTCGGACAGCACTCCAATATAGGTACTATTCGTATTATATCCGATGTTAATATCACGATAACAAACATCCCGGCCCTTTTTATTCAGGATGCGCACCTGCAGCCGCGATGTGTTATTGTTTACCGGAAAGGTAACGGATACTGCCTTTGTCTCTCCGCTGGGAATGGCCATATCCTTCTGATAACCATAATTATCTATTCCTCCTCCGATATCCCTTCCTCCTTCGATGACCACCAAAAGCTTACCAGTAAAATCTTCTCCCTGATTCGTCACAGTGGCTGTCAAAGCCATATATTTCCCCGGCTGGGCATAGCCGTCCAGCCCATAAGAGATTACTGCCTCCAGGTCTCCGCCAGACATGCTGAAGCCATTGTCAGACGATGCCGCCTCCTGGCCAGAGGCAACGCTTGCCGCTGCAGCTTCCCGGGTAACCGTATGGCCTGCATGCCCTGGGGCAACTCCCAGCCCGCCGACTGCCAGCGCAGCGCCAATGATCATATGGGACAGGCGCGCCACAGATAACCGGAACTGCCGGATGACCTTTCTTTCTTTTCCCTCATTTCCCTTTGCCACGTTGTTCCCCCTCGCTTTCTTTGCTTTGTTTCTCCCTCTCCAGAGGAAGCGCGATCGTAAATGTCGTTCCCTGTATTCCACTCTCCACCTGAATATTTCCATTGTGCAGTAAAACGATCTCCCGGGAAATATTTAACCCCAGGCCGGTGCCTCCGGTCTCCCGGGAACGGGAGCCCTCTACCCGGTAAAATTTTTCAAAGATCAGCCTTATGCTTTCCGGAGGGATAACCAGCCCAAAATTCGTTACGCTGATCTGAACCTCCGTCTCCATCTTCTCCAGACGGATAATGACCTGTTTCCCGTCCTTGCCATATTTCACCGCATTGCTGATCAGATTCTGGACCGCTCTGGCGATCAGCTCAGAATCCACATACAGGATCAGGCTTTCCACATTGCGGTATGTCTTATACTCCAGCTTATTCTCCTGAAAGAGAGGATAAAATTCTTCTACCATCTGTTCCACCAGCATCACAATATCTGTGTCGCTTCGATGGAGCGTGATCTCCCCGCTCATAAGCTTCGTATAGCTAAATAAGTCCTGTATCATGCCCTCCAGCCGGCTGGCCTTCTGCGAGGCGATCCGGGCATACTTCTGGCGTTCCTGCACACTGTATTTGTCTGTGTCCATAGCCAGCTGCAGATACCCAATCACAGAAGTCAGAGGGGTGCGCAGGTCATGGGCCACGCAGGTGATCAGATCCTTATTGGTCTGAAGCGCCTCCCTCTCCGCCTCCATCAATTCCCAGATACGTTCTGCCAGCTCATTGATGCGCCGGGCAATCTCCCCGATCTCATCGCTCCGCCTCACATCCAGGGGCTCCGCCAGATTCCCCTCCGCCATATCCGTGATCCCGGCTGCAATATAATTCAGATCCCGGCTGACCTTCCGGCTCAGCAGCAGAAAATAGAACACAAACAGCAGCAGGGCAAAAAGACTGGCTGACAGGAAAAATATAATCAATGTATTATTATCCACCCTCCGAAGGACAGACAGGTGATACAGAAAATTTCTGTTCCAGCGGCTCTCCCTCATATTGACAGAATTGTTATGCAGCCCATATCCGCTTTTGGATACTCCCAGCTCTCTGGCAAGCAAATAGAAAATAATCCCTACAGCCAGCTCTGTGATAAATGCCAGGATCCAGCTGATAATACTGCAGACCAGCAGGCGCAGCCGGACACTGTTCCAAATACTAAGCTTCAATCTTATATCCCACTCCCCACACAGTTTTTATAATCTGAGCATTCCTTGGCTCTACCTCGATCTTTTCCCGGATCCGCCGGATATGGACCATGACGGTATTGCTCATCTCAAAACTCTTTTCCTTCCATACATTAACGAAAATATCATCTGTACTGAACACCTGCCCCGGATGGGAGGCCAGCAGATATAATATCTCAAATTCCAACGGCGTCAGCTTCACCGGCTTATCATAAGCCTTGACCGTATGGGTAGTCTTGTCGATCATGAGATTTTCCAATTGGATCAGGCCGCTCTGGCTGACTGTGGCGCCATTGCTAAAATTCTGATAACGGCGCAGCTGAGACTTTACCCTGGCTACCAGCTCTAATGTGTTGAAGGGTTTGGTCACATAGTCATCAGCCCCATTCCGCAGGCCGGTTATCTTGTCCAATTCAGACCCCTTCGCACTTAGCATGATAATAGGGATCGTGCTGGTCTCCCGGATCTTCTCACAGACTTCATTGCCATCCATTTCCGGCATCATAATATCCAGCACCGCCAGGTCAATCTTCTCTTTTTTCAGAATCTCCAAAGCTTCTTTGCCGTTATTTGCCTTAAATACCCGGTATCCGTCACTGACCAGATGGATTTCTACCAGATCGGCAATCTCGTGGTCATCGTCCGCCACTAAAATATTTCCTTTACCGTTGTCCATACTTCCTCCTTTATTTTCCAAATGTTAAAATAAATATACCATATTTCTTTTTTCTTTTCTTTACTTTTTGTTTTTTTATTTCTTTCTATTTTCTTACAATACAGTGCGGCAAGCTCTAATTGATAAAAGAAAAGACAGGGCCTGCCTGAGCCGGCGTCCTGTCTTTCTTTCTAACTAACTGCCATATTCCTATTTCTCCGGCAAAAGATTACTTTTCTTTCATAGAAATCTTCAGCTGCTCTTCTGCCTGTGTGTTAATCTTCGGAGTACTCCGGTCCTTGATCGACTCATAGATCTTAGGATGGATGATACTCTGATATGCGGGACGGATGATCTTATCTACATTGATCAATTCTTCCATCCGGTGGGCGCTCCAGCCCACGATCCTGGCCATTGCAAAAATCGGAGTAAACAGCTCCGTAGGGATTCCCAGCATATTATATACAAATCCGCTGTAGAAATCTACATTTGCGCTGACCCCTTTATAAATAGCGCACTCCTCTCCGATCACCTGGGGTGCGATCCGTTCAATCATAGAATAGAGGGCAAATTCCTTCTTGTGGTGCTTTTCATTGGCAAGCTTCTCTACAAAGCTCTTAAACACCACTGCCCTGGGATCCGAAATGGAATACACGGCATGCCCCATGCCATAGATCAGCCCCCTCCGGTCAAAGGCCTCTCTGTGAAGGATTTTCTTCAGGTATGCCCGCACCTCATCTTCATCCGTAACGTCCCCAACATTCTCGGTAATATCCTTCATCATTTCTACTACCTTGATATTGGCGCCGCCATGTTTAGGCCCCTTCAGGGAAGACAGCGCGGCGGCAATGACGGAATACGTATCCGATCCGGCAGATGTTACTACACGTGTAGTAAATGTGGAATTGTTTCCTCCGCCATGCTCCATATGAAGCACTAAGGCCAGATCCAACACCTTTGCCTCTAAATCTGTATAGGATTTATCAGGACGGAGCATACGCAGTATATTCTCTGCCGCAGACAATTCATCCGATGGACGATGGATGTAGAAGCTCTCATCCCTTTCATAGTGGTTGTAAGCATGATATCCATATACTGCCAGCATAGGAAATACGCTGATCAGCATCAGGCTCTGGGCCAGCACATTATCCAGGGTCAGATCCGATACCTTGTCATCATAGGAAGCCAGGGTCAGTATGCTCTTGGTCAGGGAATTCATAATGTCCTTGCTGGGAGCCTTCATAATCACGTCTCTCACAAAGTTGGTAGGAAGACGGCGGTTCTTAGCAAGGATCGCTGTGAACTCATCCAATTCCTGCTGTATGGGCAGATTGCCGAATAACAGCAGATATGCCGTCTCCTCAAAGCCAAAACGGCGGTCCTTGAGAAAACCATTGGTCAGGTCATAAATATTATACCCCCGGTAGAACAGCTGCCCATCACAGGGTACAAGCTTTCCATCTACAGTTTCACTGGCTTTGATCAGAGAAATATTCGTGATCCCGGATAAAACCCCTCTTCCGTTTTTATCCCGAAGCCCTCTCTTTACTCCAAATTCCTCAAATAATTTCCCGTCAATGGAGTTATTGTTCACACAGATATCTGCATATCTGCTGGTGAAATCCTCCATCATCTTCTCAAAGTTCTCACTCATCTCTATTACCTTCCTTTCCAAACCTCACTGTTTCCTCTCCCTAATGCTGCGCCTGTCTGGCAAAACCGGTCTCTAAGGCAGCAGCCATATTGGAACTGATTTTCTGCGCTATGCCGCTGATTACCTGGAGTTCTTCCTCTGTAATCCCTGAAAATACAATTTCCATGATCTCCTTTTTGCGCTGCCGGGCAGCTTCAATCACCGGATATGCCTCCGGGAGGATCTGCAAATGTACGCACCGCCTGTCGTGACGATCTGGATTTCTGGCCAAATACCCCTTTTCCAGCAGGGCATCAATTGATTTGGATACGCTGGACTTTGTAAAATGATGGATCTCCTCAATGTCCTTTGCCGTATCGTTCTGCTCATGCTCTGCCAGAAACATCAGCACCCTGAGTTCCAGAAAAGTAATCTGATATCTATCCGTAATCAGCCCATAGGCGGCCTTCTGAAATTTCCTATAATGCTGTCCATACAAAAGCATTTCTGTTTTCTCATCCATGAGATTTCTCTGTCCCCCTGTAAATAGTATACTTTTGAACAGTTCATTTTAGAACTATTATACTCCCAATATTACTTTCTGTCAACATTCGGGGGAGCGCTGGCAGGTTCGATGTTGATATTCCTTCCCTTGATCCGGGCATGCTGCATGGCTTCAATGACATCTGCCGCATATTCCCGGGGGACTTCCACAAACGTAAATTTATCATACATATCAATGGCTCCCACCAGGTCTCCCTCCATTCCGGATTCCCCGGCCACAGCCCCAAGGATATCGCCAATACGCACCTTCTGCTTCTTGCCGATATTAATGAAGAGACGCACCATCCCCGGTTCTGCCCCGGTATCTCCAAAATCATCTTCCTGCTTCCGTATCCCGGTGTCCTCTCCCATGGCCATCTGCAGCAGCGCTGCCGCAACCTCTGCCGCTGTGTAATCCTGTTCCTCCAGATACCCGTCCAGAATGGCTACCAGCCCTGTCAGGTCGCTGGACTGGATCTGGTCAGTTACATTTTCCAAAATCTTTTCTATCCGGATCTGGGTCACATTGTTGGCAGAAGGAATCGGCTGGCGGCGGATCTTCGTCTTACAATAGCGCTGGATGTCTTTTAACTTGTATATCTCCCGCCCTGTCACCAGAGTAAATGCCCGCCCCGTACGGCCTGCCCGCCCTGTACGGCCAATGCGGTGAACATAATATTCATCATCCTGGGGAACGTCATAATTGAATACTGCTTCCACATCGTCAATATCAAGCCCCCGGGCTGCCACATCCGTAGCCACCAGGATATCTGTCCTCCCATTGCGGAAACCATTCATGACACGGTCCCGCTGGGACTGTTTCATATCCCCATGCAGCCCTTCTGCAAAATACCCCCGTCCTTTCAGATCCTGCACCAGCTCGTCCACCTTGCGCTTGGTATTGCAAAACACCAGAGATAAAGCAGGATCGTACATGTCCAGAAGCCGGGAGAGTACCTCTCCCTTTTTCCGGGGGTTTACCTCATAGTAATATTGTTCGATCTTGGGAACGGTCAGCTCCTTTTTCACCACCTTGATAATCTCCGGCTGATGAAGATATTCTCTGGCGATCTCCATGATCGGCTTTGGCATCGTAGCAGAGAAGAGCAGTGTCTGACGTTCCTGGGGCAGATGGGACAATACCGTTTCAATATCTTCACGGAAGCCCATATTCAGCATTTCATCTGCCTCATCCAGTACCATTGTGGCTACCATTTCCATTTTCAGCGTATGGCGGCGGATATGGTCAATGATGCGCCCCGGCGTCCCGATCACAACCTGTACGCCGCCCTTCAGGGAACGGATCTGTTTACTGATATCCTGGCCGCCGTATATGGGAAGCACTTTAATTCCATGCATAAATTTGGCAAATCGGCGGATCTCCCCTGCCACCTGGACCGCCAATTCCCGGGTAGGGCACAGCACAACAGCCTGCAGTTTTTTATTATGGGGATCCACCCGCTGCAACAAAGGAAGCCCAAAAGCTGCTGTCTTCCCGGTACCGGTCTGCGCCTGGCCGATCAAATCCTGTCCTTCCAGAGCCAGAGGGATCGCCTGCGCCTGTATGGGACTGGCCTGCTCAAAGCCCATTTCTGTAACCGCCCGAAGCAAACGGGGATCTAAACATAGTTCTTCAAAATTCATATTCTTTCCTTTCCAAATCTCCCTTTTTTCTTACGCAACAAAAGAACCGTTCCCTAAAATGTATTAAGAAACGGTTCTTCACTGACATTTTATTCTCAGAGGGGGGAATTGTAACGCACGATATATAATCGTGAGGTTGCATTACAAGTATAGTGTAACACTTCCTGCCCAAATTGCAAGTATTATTTTACATTTTTTCCATTATTTTTTTAATTTACCTTTAAAGTAATGGTCTTCTTCTTGCCTGTGGAGGCAGTAACCTTGATCTTCGTCTTCCCCTTCTTCACACCGGTAACAATACCATAGGAATCTACAGTGGCCACCGACGGCTTGCTGGAGTTCCAGCTAAGGCCTGCCGTGGACTTGGAAGGCTTCAATGCCGCAGTCAGGCAGATCCGCTTTCCTGCCTTCACCGTCTTCTTCCCCTTGATCTTAATTTTTTTGGCCTTGATCTCCTTTTTCACCACGAAAACTTTGATCTTTGCGCTGGCAGTCACTTTATCCCCGTTATAAGCTTTCAGGGTGACTACAAATTTCCCTGTCTTCTTACCGGTAGTAAGCGCTCCTGTCTGAGAGACGCTTCCCACCTTATTCTTCTTGGCAGAGAACTTAAAGGTATCGGTACAATCTTTATTGGAATAATATTTCCCCAAAGTCATGCTGCCGCCCTTTTTCAGATATACTTTAGAAGTGCTTCCTGAGGTTGCCTTGATCTTCAGCTGTTTCGCCGGAGATTTTACCGTCACGGTACAGGTCGCCCTCTTACCGTTTCCTGTGGTCGCCCCAATCGTAACAGTTCCTACCGACAATGCCTTGACCACACCTGCGTTGACAGTAGCTACCTTTTCATTGCTGGAACTCCAGGTAACCGTCTTGTCTGCATCTGCCGGCAAGATTTCTGCGGTAAGGGTCGCTTCACTGTTCACATTCATTTCCAATGTACTCTTGGAAAGGGTAATGGAGGAAACCGGCGTTGTATAGCCGTCTTTTACGGTAATATTGCATATTGCGCTGACGCCGGATATCCTAGATTTAACTGTGATCCGGGCCGTTCCTTCCTTCAGGGCTGTCACCAGTCCCGTAGAAGCATCTACCGATGCAATTTCCTCTGCGCTGCTGGAAAAGGCATACGTATCCGGATAAGCTGCCGACATCCCTTCATATTGGCTGTCATAGATCACTTCTGCCTTCAGCTGATAAGTCGCTCCCGTTGCCAGGTTCACGCTGGAGCTGTCCAGCTTAATCTGCTTAGCCGGTACGCGCACATGGATATTGCAGGTATCCCATACATTATCCACGCCAACCCGGAGTACAGTATCACCGGCGCTAAGAGGTGCGATGCTTACCGTAGAGGTACCGTCTTTGGTGGTCTGGCTTTTGATCTCTATTACACCGGGATCATCTACCGACCACATCACTTCGTCAGTAGTATCTTCCGGCGTATAGCTTGCCGTCAAAGTCCTTGTTTTGTTGTCGGCGCAGCTTAAGTACATTTCTTTTTTATTTCCCTCCCGGATGATATCGTTGGATTCCATAACGATCTCTTCCACAGGGAGACGCTGGACTGTAACATTGTAAACATGAGAGATACTGATTGTCAGATTGCCTGCATTCAGTCCTTCATTAAACAGATCCACCTTTCCTGTCACCTTCAGAGAGGTCTTTCCAAGCTTCTTGCCGTACAGGTTGATCTGGTTCTTGGCAGAAGAATCCATACTTGCTTTTACAAATTCATTGATATCATGCTGCAATAGATCGTTCTGCTCATTCTCGCTCTCCTTATCACTTTCTGTCACCGTCAGGGTGGTAGTCGTGAAATTCTTAAAGCAATTTAATGTCAGATCCATATCCTTGCCCCAATGGATCGAAACATCCTCTTCGTTTTCTGTAGGAATCAGAGTCAGCCTGCTGCTCTCATTGGCTGCAGCGTCTCCGAAAATAGTCTTGGCCCACTCTGCCGAGAAGGGCAGGGTCACTGTAGATAATCTGTAGCAGTCCTTGAACGCCTTTTCCTCTATCTTAGCCACTGCATCCGACATATTATTTACGGAAGACAGATTATAACATCCCTCGCATACGCTCTCTGGAATCAAATGTACCTTCTCGGGGAAGGTGATATCCCGCAGATTCGTCTTGGTAAAGGCATATTTCCCAATCTCGCCCAGCTCTACCGCATAGGTAAAATCAACTACCTTCAGGCCGGCATACTGATGGGAAAGATTCAGTGTCTTCTGGTTCAGCGCCACATAGGATTCGGGGACGCTCTGCGCCGCCTCGGCAAAAGCATAGGCGCCAATCGACTGGAGAGTGGAAGGGAACACGACCTTCTCCATGCTCTTGCACTGATAGAAGGCGTATTCGTCAATCGCCTCAAGGCTCTCAGGAAGTTCTCCCCTGTCGTTCAGGCATAAGGCGTAACATTTCTCAAACGCCCTCTTGCCAATCCGGGTAACGCCATCTGGCAATGTAAGGTTTTTCAGTCCTACAAAATCGATGGGCGTATAATCTTCCTCATGTAAATCCGGCGAAGAACTCATCGCCTTGCCGGAGCTGTCCCTGAGATAATCCTTTTCCGTTTCCTTGGTAGGATAAATACCACAGCCGCTGCACATGCTGTCAGGAATCTCTTTCACGCCTTTTCCTATATTCAACGTAGATAAGGTAACGGAATCTTTGAAAAGCCCCTCTCCCAAATAAGTAACAGAATCGGGAATATTTACGGTCTTCAGCCCGCCGTTGGAAAGGATCAGCGAGGTAATGGCATAGGCGGCCGTGTCCCCAGCCACTAATATCTCCCCTGCGAGGCCCAGGTTAGTAGTCTCTTCTTCACTCTCCTGGTTGCTTTTCTGCGCATAAACGGAACAATTGGTAAAAGCATAGGATCCCAGTGTAGTAACACTATCCGGGAAATTCACACTGCCCTGCTCCATTTTGCCAGGATATCCTACCGTATCCAGGCTGAGACACCAGCCAAAGCAATAATCCCCAATACTTACCAATCCCTTGGGAAGCTGAATCTTTTTCAACTGAATATCGGAATATAAAACGGTGTTGGTATATTTCTTATTATATCCAAAAAGCATTTCCGGAAATTCTGTCACCTGGCTGCCCTCGGCAAAGGTAACCTCCTCCAGAAGATAAATCCCGCGGAACGCCTCTTTGCCCAGTGTGGTCACACAGGCAGGAATCGTAAGCTCCTTCAGACAGGTATAGGAGAATGCCTGCTCTCCGATCGTGGTAAGCTTTGTCAATCCCTTTAGGAAGGTATCGTCATAAAGCATTGCCGCATTAAAGGCAAATTCTCCAATGACAGTCAGCTGGCTTTCCGCTGCGCTGCAGCCATTGAAGCTAACCTGCAGGGGGGTAGGAAGTCCCACATTGTTCCCTGGGTTGAAGTTCGCTCCCTCTCCGGCTACAAGAGTAGTACATCCTGCTCCCTGAAATACCTGCGCCGGAAGTTCAGTAAGATTCTTGGACAGAACCAGCTTGCCCAGAGACTGCGTATACTGAAAGCTTTTTGGCTCCAGGGCAGTCACTGAATTAGGAAGCGTGACCTGTGTGAGGTTGGAATGGCAAAACGCCTCCTCGCGGATTGTTTTTAATGTCTCCGGCAGGGTGATCCCCTCGGACAAGTCTGCATAATAGAAGGTTGTTTTCTTGATCTCGGTAAGACTGGTATTGCTCAGGTCCAGTTTCTTGACCTTGCTCTGCATGAAGGCACTTTCGCCAATATTCGTTACTGTGCCTGGCAGTTGGTCTCCCAGGCTTCCTGAACTACCGGCGAATTGTATCTCTCCCGTTCCCTCAAAGGCAGAATCTGCGATTGTCTGCAGGGCGGAATCTTTAAAATAAACCTCTACCATGTTGCGGCAATTGCTGAACAGCTTTACCGGAACTGTATGAGTAAGGCTGGCGTCTGTGATCACAGGCACGATTCCCTTGGTCAGAGCAGAACAGCCCTGGAATGCGCCGCTGCCCAGATAAGCCACTGGAGACTTGATGTCTTCTATCACATTGTCTGTAAGCTTTTCACAGTTGGCAAAAGCATCCTCGCCAATATAATTCACATTGCTGATATTAATCTTAGCCAGGCTCCTGCAGTCTTTAAATGCCCTGCTATTGATCGTAGTCAGCGAATCCGGTAAGACAACCTCTGTCATATTGCATAGATTAAATTCATCTGCCGCAATAGCTCCTACCTGAGTCTGGCTTAAATCAATCTTACTTGCATTTCTGGCCCATCCTAATCCTGTCAGGTTCTGTACGCTGGCAGGAAGGGTAAGCTCCGTGGTAACCTTCTGGGCCAGATCCTTTACGGTGATCTTGCTCTCCTGCAATGAAGAATCTGCCTTCATTACCTGTTGCTTCAGATAAGACAGCAGGTTCCCATCCGGTACAACCGTACTGTCCAGAAGGATTTTATCCGAAATCTCGCCAGTAGCCGCCTGAGCCCTTTTCGCAAGCTCCAGATGAATCCACTGCTGGAAAAATCCTCCGTCTGAGGCTGTGATGCTTAAAAGCATAGACAGCACCAGAATCCAGCTAATGCACTTTCTAAAATGCATTTTCTTTCTCTGTTCTTTCATTGTTCCCTCCTTCTCTTTTACAGGTCTCTGCAGCTCAGCTGCAGAAATCTGGGATGACATCTTATGTTATATTATATAGTATCAATTTTATGTCCTAACGTCAAATACAAATGGCAAATAAGAGAGGGAACAGCTCTTGAGAAATCTGGGAAAATCTGTTAAGATAGGGAGAAATCAGCATAATGCCAGACAGCAGAGAGGAGAGTTTGCATATGCTTTCAGAACAGGACCTACAGACAATCGTATCGGACATTACGGATAATTATAAGAATGAGGAGCTTTTTCAGCGGAATTCCGGGTACCCGATGCCCAATCGGGACCAGATCATCCATATCATCATGGGGCTTCGGCAGATTATGTTTCCCGGTTATTTTGATGAAGAACAGCTGGAACATACCGTTCCGGAATATTTTCTGGGACACAATTTAATGCGGATCCACGACACACTTCGCTCTCAGGTATACTTCGCCCTGCTGCGCCATTCCTCCAAGGAAGAGAAAGCCCGGACGCTGCAGCGGGCAGATGATATCTGCACCCAATTTTTCCAATCTCTGTGCGATATCCAGAATCTTCTCTTAAAGGACGTAGACGCTGCCTTTAACGGAGATCCTGCCGCCAAGACAAAGGAAGAGATCATTTTCTGCTATCCCGGGTTATTTGCGATCTTTGTGTACCGCATCGCCCACCGTTTTTACCAGCTGAAGGTTCCCTTCCTGCCCCGCATCATGTCAGAATATGCCCATGACCATACGGGAATCGACATTAATCCCGGCGCAACCATCGGAGAATATTTTTTTATTGACCATGGAACCGGCGTAGTCATTGGAGAGACTACTATCATAGGAAATAATGTGAAGATCTACCAGGGTGTTACCCTGGGCGCCCTGTCTACCCGGAGCGGGCAGCTGCTGCGTGATGTAAAGCGCCATCCTACCATTGAAGATGATGTGACCATCTATTCCAGCGCTTCTATCCTGGGCGGTGAGACAGTGATCGGAAAAGGGTCTGTTATTGGAGGCAACGCTTTTATTACGGAATCTGTCCCTGCAGGAACCCGGGTGATCGCAAAGAATCCGGATCTGACCTTTACAGAAAGGGGAGAAGGCAACGATCTTTTTGATTAAGAAAACGGGAAAGAGGCCGGCGTTTCACAGAGTTACCAGATTGTATTCTGCTTTGCCGCCTCTGCCAATATTCATAACAAGATATGTGGGACGGAAGCCGCTTTGCCGGGGCTGGGATATGCTTCCGGGATTGAGGACCGCAACGTCCCCATAAGGCTCGATCAGAGGGACATGGGTATGGCCGAACATGACAATATCGGCCCCTAATGTCCTGGCCATATCTTTGATTTGGCCTGTCCCGGATTTCACCCCTTGGGTATGTCCGTGCAGCAGCAAAATCTTATGTGGGCCAATCTGGATGAACCGGTGGAGAGGAGCATGATAACCGGCAGAATCGCAATTCCCCCGGACTAACTCCACCGGGCATCCGCACAATCTTTCCAGATCTTCCTTAGATCCCCCAAAATCTCCCAGATGGATGACCAGCTGAGCCATTCCTCCCATATTGCCGACTGCTTTCTGCAGGTTGCTGTTCCTTCCATGGGAATCACTGAGAATCAATACTTTTTCTACATCTGTATACTGTACATACTCTATCTGGTCCATCTAAAGCACCTTCTCTTCTTTCAGCTTCTGATACATCGCCTTTAATGCCAGCCCGCGGTGGCTCACCTTATTCTTCTCCTCTGGCAGAAGCTCCGCCGTTGTGCAGCCCAGTTCCGGCACATAAAAGATAGGATCATAGCCAAAACCATTTTCTCCCTTCTCCTCATACCCGATCTGCCCCTCGATCACTCCCCGGGTAGTAATTGTCCTTCCATCCGGAAAAGCGCAGGCAATGGCGCAGACAAACCGGGCGCTCCGGTCTTCTCCCTTCACATCCTTCAGCTGTTGTATTATATGGGCATTCTTAATCTCATAGGGCGTATCCTCCCCAAGATATCTGGCGGAATAAATTCCCGGAGCCTTGTCCAGGGCATCTACCTCCAGGCCGGAATCATCGGCCAACACCATCTGCCCTGTAAGCTCTGATATCTTCCTCGCTTTAATAACCGCATTCTCTTCAAAACTCTTTCCATCCTCTATGATCTCCACGTCCAGAAGGCCTTCGTCCTTCAGAGAAGAGAAGCAGATCGCCTCGCCCTGCAGGATCTGGCGGATCTCCGCCATCTTTCCTTCATTGCCCGTTGCTACAATTATCTTATTCATGCTCTTCCTTTCCCTTCTTTGTATCAATGTAATCCAATGCCTTTTTCATCCCCCGGAACAATCCTCTGGCAATCTCCTTCTGGTTCTTGTCTTTGATCATATATTTCAGATCGTCAGAGTTGGACATATAGCCAATCTCTATAATGCTCACCGGCACCTGGGAATGATGCATCAGATAAAGCCCGTTTCTCTGTATGATCCCCCGGTTTCTCCTGTCCGTATATCCTGCAATCTCATCCGTGAGGATAGAAGCCAGCTTCCGGCTGGTGAGATACCGGCTGGAAGTCCTTTTGCGTCCCGAATACAGCCCTTCCATCCCATAGGCCGTAGTATCCCCATAATCCGATGCATTGCAGTGGACACTGACAAACAGGTCGGCTTCTGTCTGGTTGGCCAGCCAGGTGCGCTGCTTCTTGGATACCTGCCAGTCCCCCAGCCTTGTATAATACACCTTGATATCTGTTTCATCCAACAGCTCTTTTAAATACTTTACGATCCGAAGGGTACACTCTTTCTCCCTGTATTTCCAATCCCTGGACAAAGTCCCCTCGTCAATCCCTCCATGTCCCGCATCCAGGACAATAATCTTATCATACATATCCCTGGGCCGATGCAGGGTAATATAATATGCCCGGTCTGTCTCATACAATTGCGGCTCATAGAGCCTCTTTAGCTTCAGTCTGATCCTCAGTTCCTTCCCTTTTTCTATATCCACAGACAGCTTTCTGGCCAGTTCCTTCTTAGCCCGGGAATGAACCTTTCCCCGGAACACCTTTCCCCTGTTGACCCTCTCCACGTCCTGCGCTGAATAGGCATCTGCCGGTACTCCTTCGATTCCCAGGCAAACACAGGATTCCATGTATCGATTCTCCAAATACACAGCTGACGCCGTACAGGCTCTTGCCTTAGTGATCCGGATATAGACATCGCTAAGGCTCTCAATATATGACTTTCGGGAGTATACCACGCCCATCCGCTCTACATCCTGCTCCGAAAGGGCATCCCCCTCTCCAGGCTCTTCATTTTGCGCATATACTGTATTCCCAAGCTTGTCCAAAGCCGGGAGGTTACAATACAGCCCAACCGCCAGGGTGATTCCCAGGAGCAGCGTACATTGCAGCGCAAGCTTACGCCATTCTCGTATATTCATTACCGCTTCTCCAATGATATGATTTTGTCTAATGAAATAAATGAAATATGAAGTATTATAGCACATTCTACACTTGAAGTCTATTTGGCTATTTGCCCTAAAATCTTATTGTAGATTTGGTAGAAATATCGTATACTGGATGTAATTAGATGTAAACCAGAACAATACCTGCATGCGCAGGATTTTCAAAAACAAGAAAGGAATCTGACCTATGATAAACACAATTGACCTGTCCGGTATCTGGCAGCTGGAGCTGGACAAAGAAAAAGAAGGAATCCATAAAAAATTCTATCAAAAAGACCTGGCGGATACCATTCCTCTCCCGGGCACTACCTCTATGGCGCAAAAGGGGGAATACAGCGACAAGAGAGAGATCGGCTTTCTCACGGATCCCTATCTTTTTGAAGGTTACGCCTGGTATTCCAGAGAGATCACTTTGACCCCTGAGGATCTGGAGGAACAGAAGCAGATCCTTCTTTATCTGGAACGTACCCGTCTGACGACAGTGTGGGTGGATGATCAAGAGGTGGGCAGGGAAGACAGCCTGAATACGCCTCACCAGTACAATCTGACCCCATATATCCATAACATCAGCTTCCGCCTGACTATCCTGGTATCCAATGTGGACTACCCTACAAAAGGCGGACACCTGACTTCCCCGGATACACAGACCAACTGGAACGGCATTATCGGCGAGATCAGCCTGCGCATTTGTTCTGCGGCAGCTGTCTCCCGCATTAAGGCCTTCCCGGATATTGACCAAAAGCTGGTACGGCTGGAGCTGACCACAGAGAATTACTCTGGCAGAGCAGTAACCCTCCCTGTCACGGTCTCAGCCTTCCCTATGGACTTTTCTACCATGCTGACGGCCAGCGCCTCCATCGATACCCCGGCCAAAGACACCATGAATATATATGGGGAGCCGGATCCCATGCAGGTATCCATTGTCTTTCCCGCAGGCGTTGGTAAGACAACAGTAGAATATTCTCTGGGGGAAAATCCCATTCTCTGGAGTGAGTATTCCCCTGTGATCTACCAATTGGAAACTACAATAGAAGAAACCGGGGAGAGACTGAACACTACCTTTGGCCTGCGCAGTTTTTCTGCTGATGAAAGCCAGTTCCTGATCAATGGCGCCCCCACCTTTTTACGGGGAAAGCATGATGGGCTGATCTTTCCCCTGACCGGCGCAGTTCCTACCACAGTAGAGGAATGGATCCGCATTATGAAGATTTCCAAAAGCTATGGGATCAACCACTACCGCTTCCATACCTGCTGCCCGCCGGACGCCGCCTTTACTGCCGCAGATCTGCTGGGTATCTATATGGAACCCCAGCTTCCTTTCTGGGGCACCCTGACCGGACCAGAGGATGAAAACCACAATGCCGTGGAGCAGGATTACCTGATCCAGGAAGGCTACCGCATGATGGAGACCTTTGGCAACCATGCCTCCTATTGTATGATGTCTCTCGGAAATGAATTGTGGGGGAATAAAGACCGCATGTCCCAGATCATCCGTGATTATAAGGCGGTGGATACCCGCCATCTGTATACCCAGGGATCGAATAACTTCCAGCATACGCCAGTCATCCTTCCCGAAGATGATTTCTTCGTGGGGGTACGTTTTAGTAAGAACCGCCTGTTCCGGGGCTCTTACGGTATGTGTGATGCGCCTCTGGGACATATCCAGTGGGAAGAGCCTTCTACCCGGCATAATTATAATGAAATGATCCATCCTACATCTGATACAACAGAAAACAATGATGCGCAGGAAGAAATTGAGATCCAATACGGAACTGGAGTAAAGAAAGTGAAAGCCGCTAAGGGAGAAGGAGAGCTTATCCCCCATATCCCTGTTGTCTCTCATGAAATTGGCCAGTTTGCCGTGTATCCCAATTTCCGGGAGATCGAAAAGTATACCGGCGTCCTGAAAGCAAGAAATTTTGAAGTATTCCGGGAACGGCTGGAAGAAAAGGGCATGCTGAACCAGGCCGATGACTTTTTCTACACAAGTGGTAAGCTATCTGTCCAGTGCTATAAGGAAGAGCTGGAAGCTGCTGCCCGCTCCTCTCTGATCGCCGGATATCAGATCCTGGATATCCAGGATTTCTCCGGCCAGGGAACGGCTCTGGTAGGCATCCTGGACGCCTTCATGGATTCCAAGGGGCATGTTACTCCCCAGGAATGGGCAGGCTTCTGTTCCGATGGCATCCTTCTGGCGCAATTTGATAAATATGTGTGGTCAGCCCGGGAGAATTTCCAGGCCGATATGGCGATCCGCTATTACAATCCGGCAAGCCTGGCAGGCAGGGAGCTGCATTGGTCTCTTGACCTGGATGGACAGATCCTGGCTGAAGGAAGCCTTCCGATCTTAAAAGACGTCCCGGGCCTGCAGGCGCTGGGAAGCATCTCCGCTCCCCTCTCTCAGATCACCCAGCCTTCTGTATGTACTCTGACTTTGACGGTGGAAGGCACTGCTATGAAAAACACTTACGAGCTATACATATATCCGGCAGAGCAGCCCGAACCACAGCTTTCAGCCTCTACCATAGGGGAGGGAGAAAATATGGCATACCTCACCGGGGACTTCCAGCAGATGACAGAGCTTTTGTCCCAGGGCAAGCGTGTGGTCTATCTTCCCAAGGAACTGTCAGAGAAAATTGAAGGGTTTTACTGTACGGATTTCTGGTGTTATCCCATGTTCCGGGATATCTGTGAGTGGATGAAAAAGCCAGTAGCGGTGGGAACCATGGGACTGCTGGTCCAGGACCGCCACCCGGCATTGAAGCAATTCCCTTCGCACAAGTATTCTACACCTCAGTGGTATCAGCTGATAACCCACAGTGACTGCGCAATTCTGGACCAGGTTACAGCCAAGAGTTACCGTCCGATCGTTCAGATGGTGGATAACTTTGAACGAAACCATAAACTGGGGATCCTGTTTGAAGGGAAGGTCGGCAGCGGCAGGCTTTTGGTTTGCACGAGCCGCCTCAGTGAGATCGCAGACCGGCCGGAGGTAAAGCAGTTTGCCAAATCTATTTTGGATTATGCCGTGTCAGATGAATTTGATCCCCAGCAGGAGCTGGAGCTGGAGAAACTGAAAAAAATCTTTTGATAAGATATCTGCAATCTGAAGAATGCCGATGGTGGAACAAATAAGACAGATGCGCTGGAACCCTTATATTATGCGGATAACAGGACTCGAACCTGCACGGGGGTTGCCCACTAGAACCTAAATCTAGCGCGTCTGCCAATTCCGCCATATCCGCTTGTTTATTACAGCTGTTCTATAATATCATTTTTCCAGGAAATCTGTCAAGATTTCCTGGAATCTGTCAAGATTTCCTGGAATCTGTCAAGACAATCACAAGCTCCGCCCTCTGCCGCTTTCTGTTCTCCCTGCAAGCATCTCATACTCCTCCGCCGTCAGACGTTTTCTCTTTAATTGCTGTTTGAGCTTCTGGTAATCCAGCTTCTCCCGGCTTTCCCGCGGCATAATCCTTCGGTTGTCCAAATTCACATTATAATAAGGATCTCCCTGTTCCCGAAATGGCGTATAGCAATTATACGACATGGCAAAATCAATCTCCGGAATATAAGAATCCCGGCTTTTGGATTCCAGATGGTATAACCTGGCGTCTGGCGTATACAAATTATTCAGTCCATTGGCATAGGCCCGGATACAAAGCTCTACATCGCTTCCGCAGATTATGAACCGCTCATCAAAATTGCCGATCTTCTGGATCGTCTGCCTGGAGACAGCCATACATGCGCCGGTAACTGCCATTACGTTGCGGCATACCATAGGAGACACAAAGGGCGTACCCTCGTGGGAGATCCTGGCTCCCTTATATACATGGTCAGCCCATCCGCCCATCCCCACAATAATGCCGGCATGCTGTATGGTATTATCCTCATACAAAAGCAGGGGACCTACCACGCCGATCTCTTCCCGCATGGCATTCTCACATAATATATCCAGCCAGTCCGGCGAGATCACCATAATGTCATTATTCAGAAAAATATAGATTTCCCCTGAGGCAAACTGCATGCCGTAGTTATTCAGCTTTGACCAATTAAATTCAAAATCAGCCGGGATGACCCGGACATTCTTCCCCTCTTCCTCTATAGAGCGAAACCAGGCAAAGGTCTCTTCCTGTTCCGAACGGTTATCCAGGATCAGAATCTCATAATTGGAATAGGTCGTTTTCTTCTGAATACTGTCAATACATTGCTTTGTTAATTCCCAATGGTCCTTCATAGGAATAATAATAGAGACCAACGGCCTGTCCTGGAGGGTGCGGAAGCGGGTGCGGTATACAAAGGGATACTCTGTATCCACCGCCTCTGCCAGCTGCCCATACCGCCTGTCCAGATGCGCATTTAAGGCCCGCAGCCCGGCCAAATGGGCATAGGGCTTTGCCTCCGCATTCCCTCCTGCCGTAGAGGTCTCTGCCTCCCGCCAGGAATACAAAACAAAGGGAATGTGGCGTATATTTTCTGTTATCTCAGAGAAGCGGAGCATCAGGTCATAATCCTGCGCCCCGTCCATCTCGGGGTCGAACCCTCCCGCCTGCTGATACAGTTCCTTCTTAAAGCAAAAGGCATGGCAGGTATACATCTGGCTGTACAGCAGATCCCGGGACCAATCCGGTTTGTACAGGGGGGCGATATGCTTTCCATATTGATTCAGATGATCTTCATCACTGTAAAATACCTGCGCATCCGACTCATGGATCGCTGCCGCTATCATATATAACGCCTTAGGCAGCAAGATATCATCATGGTCGCACAGAACGATATATTCCCCCTCCGATTGCTGGATCCCATAATCCGTATTGCTGGATATGCCTCTATTTTCCCCGACTGGGATATACCGGATCCTCCCATCCCGTTCCCCACATTCCTTACAGAATGCTTCGATCTGCTGTCTGCGGGCATCGCTGGCATCTACCAGGCATAGCTCCCAATTCTGGTAGACTTGTCCCTCCGCCGCCTGGATCAATTCTTTCAGGTATCTCTGTTCTGTGTTATACAGGGGAACCACAATACTAAAATAGATATCCTCTTCCATGGGTTCCAGTTCCATTTTTTTCAACGGCCTGGGCTTTATAAAAAACAATATATCAAACCCCGCCCGGATTCCGTGACGTCTGGCCGTATATATCATTTCACAGGGAACCTGTATGAACGGAATCTTTCGTTTTATCTTTTTTATTTTTTCAATCACAGCATGAAAATTCATAATTCTCCTCATATCCCTACTTTTACAGAACATCTGCAAAGTGGGGCTTTAATCTCCGAAATACGGAAGCGCCTATTACAAATAGCAGCAGGGTCAATCCCCAAAAATAAACTGTCCATAAGGATCTTTCCCAAAACCACGGCCCCTGAAACATGGCATCCCGATAGCATTGTACAATATAAAATACCGGATTCAGCCGCATGAGCTGTACCAGCCAGGGATAATCCCAGACCATATCAATATTCCACATAATGGGAGTCAGCCACATCAGCACCTGAAGCGCCACTCCCAATAAGTGTTCCAGATCCCGGACAAAGACTACAACTGCAGACGTAAAGCAGGAAAGCCCCCAGGTAAGCAACAGAATACAGCATAAGCAATAAATCAGCTGAAGGGCGTGTACAGACGGGTAATAGCCGTTTAAGATAAACAGCAGCAAAACAAACGCTGTAAAAAATATGTTGACCAAAAAGGCAGAGACAATCTTTATTCCCGGAAGGATCTCAATGTCAAACACCACCTTTTTCACCAAGTAATGGTAGCCCAGAAGGCTGCTGGTCCCCCCGTTCCACGCATCAGAAAAAAAGAACCAGGGTACAAGTCCGGTAGTCAGCCAAAGTACAAAGGGATAGTCTCCCACCGGCTGGGAACGGAACCCCACCTGAAATACAAACCAATACAATAGTATCGTCACCACCGGCTGGACAAAAGCCCACAAAATCCCAAAATACGAGCCCGTATATTTTGTCTTAAAATCGTTTTTGGCCAATTTCAGGATCATGCTTCGGTTGCGATACGTTTTCTGTAGCAGGAGCCATGCTGCCGGCATAGTTTTTTGCTGCTGGTCCATATACGCCTTCCTTTCTCCTATCATACAAAAGCAGTCATCATAATAATGGCGGGAACCACAGAGACCGCCATAACAATTCCCCCAACCCATTTCCTTATTTTCTCCGGTTGAGGTATGGTAAGGAACCGGATCCTTGAAAGGACGATCATTAAGGGAAATACTATAGGAAGAAGGTATCTTCCGCTACAGCCTGCAACGGTATCCGCTCCTACCGGCGTATACATAATATACATTGCCGATACCACAAAGCATACCGCAACAAATGCCAGGGGCAGGAACGCCGCCTTCACATACCAGGCAATCTGTTGATTCTCCTCCCTGTCTCTGTCTACCACACATACCAGGATGAGCCAGATCAATACCGGCAGACCCAGCCATGTCTTGACTGGTATATACGCCGTGTCCACAAGGTTAAAGGTGAGGCTGTCCAAAGACAGGTAGGTTTTCAAAAATCTAAATAAGGTTCCGGCATAGACCGCAGGATTAGCTAAAATATATTTTATCTGCATGGGCGCATTTACTTCTGCTCCGCCCCGCAGATCGCCCATGCCCAGTCCTCCTCCAAAGAGTAAGACGGCAAAACCAATGACGGCACAGACTACGACTCCCAGGAAGAAAATGCGATAGCCCCTGCAGAACTTCTCATTCTGGAATTTCTTTTTCGGCAGAAAAGCAGCCAGTCCCAGCAGGGGAATATATACAGGCTTTGCAATGATGCCCAGAATAAAGGGCAGATAGATCAAAACCAGATCCTTTATCTCCAATTTCTTATCCGGCGTCTGATATTCTCCAATTAAATAGGCAATGGAATATCCAATCCCCCCCAGCATCCAATAGTCATAATTATAATTAGATATTACATACAGGCAGACCGGCACAAAAGAGGCCGCCGCCATAACCATTTTCCCTGATTTCAAATGCTTCATCCCAAAGTAGGCCATAAAGAAGAAGAACCAGGCGCTGGCCATCCGTCCCAAAAGAACGCAGATGTTCATCGGCAGGCCGATCCCCCGGCAGACAAAAAGCGCCAACCCAACAGGAAAATACACAATAGATCCCTTCGTAAAGGCAAAGCCCAGATCCATATCTGCCGATGCCCGGTTGGCGGCAGGGTCATTCAGGATCTTCGCCAGCTCCGCCCGGTCCCCGTTACCATATTGCTTTAACAGGGGATAAAAACAGCTTTGGTAATAATCGGCCTCACTGAGGGCAGCGCTGCTTTTCCCCATATGGGAAATGCAGACGGAATTGTTATAGTGGATCTGATCGTCCCAGGACAGATTCAGATGGACCGGCAAAATAACGGTAAGGACAAAGCTCATGGCCAGGCCAAACACTAAGAACATCTTTTCAAACTTTACCCGCCCTCTGATATAGTAGAATACGGTAAGCCCCAGCAGTCCCAGCATAACGCCAAACAGTAAATTATTCCGGTCAAAGTCCCACACTCCCGGCAGGAAAAGACGGGCCAGGCAGAACCACAGAAGGCTGCCTCCCAGGATCCCCGCAAGCAGAGAGCAGAGAAAGGCCGCCGCCGCTTTTCTGTCTTTCAGCAGGCCTGCCCAGCCAGCCTGCCACCGGCCCAGGATCCCCGCAAGAAGCAGTTCTGTCCTGGGAAGCCGGGCAATCCAGGCCGCCAATAGCAGTAAAAGCACACCCAGGATAAAGATCCACTGAAGTAATCTGTTATTTTTCCCATCTGTTGTCTCATATATATATTCTGTCACAGCAGAAGATAAGGAGAAATTCCCATCAATGGAAATAAGCACGGTATCGATCTGGCGGTTTCCGCACAATAGGGCAATATAGCTTTCAGAAGCGGGTATCGTTGTCTGTATTGTCTTCTTCTCCTCCCCCGCATAGCAAAAATGAGCTGTCACCGGAAGATCCACCCCCACCGGAGCGCCAAAATATAAGTTAAGGCCGCGGATAGACGGCTCTGCCACAGAAAAGGAAAGATAATGCTCCTGTCCGTCCGATACGGCGTAATTCCCCTCATTAACAGAGTATCCCTCCACGCCTTGCAGCACAGCATTTCCATATGCCCGCCCATAATCATAGATATTTAAAGAAAAATAACTGACCGCCCCCACCAGGCATATTAGCGCTGCCAGTATGGCAAAGTTCCGTCCCCAATGTATCTGCGGGCTGTTATTTTTCTTTTTCTGCCTGTTTTTGTATGACATATGAACCTCCACGCCCAAATTTTTCCTTCTGTTTCAGATGAATTATAATACACCCATCCTTTTATTGCAACCAAAGCCCCTGTATCCTTACTCCCGGCTTTTTCTCTGTTCGTTCAGCTGGTCGTACATATCCTTTCTCATGATCGCAATCTCCTGGGCCATCTTTTTCACCTTATCCGACATATGGCTTAAGGCGACTGTCAATGAGAAGATAACACCTACTACCAGGCAGAAGCCAAAGAAGAACAACATATTCACAGGAGAGGTGATCCCCAGAAAAAACGCAATACGATTCAGGCTGCGGGGAAATATGGTCAATACCACAATGACAAGGCCGATGAGTATCCAGCCCAGGGCATACCGCAGATCCAGCCTTTTCTTACGGACCATATTAATGATATACAGCAGGACCAATGCAATCCCTATCAGCAGAAATATCTGCAGTTTCCTTGACATCATAAATCTCTTCCTCCCTTATTTCTTCATAGCAGCGATCACAATCGCAATACTGACTTTTATCATATAATATATGCTGTTTTTCAGAGAGATGGAGGAAGCGCCCTCCTCCCTCTCATTCATCACCACGGGGATCTCCGTTACCTTATATTTCTCCGACAGGATCGTCACCACACTCTCCGGCTCCGGATAGTCCTTGGGATATTCCTCTGTGAACTTCTTCAAGATCCTGCGGTTCACCATGCGCATCCCGGATGTGGAATCGGTAATGGTCTTTCTTGTCAGAAGCCAGATCAGTCCTGTAAAATAGCGGATCCCCACCCGCCGGAGCGCTGAAGACTGAAAGCCTTCCCGCTGAATAAAACGGGAACCGATCACCATATCGCTCTCTGTCTCCTCCATGACCTTCACCATTTCTTTCAAATATTTTGCACTGTGCTGGCCGTCTCCATCAAACTGCACGGCAATATCATATCCGTGGAAAAAGGCATAGCGGTAGCCTGTCTGAACGGCTCCGCCGATCCCCAGGTTCACGGGAAGATTCAGATAGCTAAATCCGTGTCTCCGGCAAATATCCAGGGTCCCGTCTGTGGAACAGTCATTAATAATCACATAATCAAAGTCCGGCGCATTTTCCCGGATGTCCTGAATTGTCTTTTCTAAATTCCCCTCTTCATTAAACGCGGGAATGATCACTAACTTTTTCATCGGCTCTCCCATCTTACCCCTGCCGGCGATCCTGCAGATCCATTACAGGGTAAGTTCTATCTGCTGCTGTCTATGCTTCCAACTTGTTTGACTTCTCTGACCGGGCATAAAAATGATCGATCCCTTTTGCGATCCATCTGGGCCAGACACAGCCTCCCTATAGGAGGTCTTCCTTCAGGCTGTCTATGATGGCAGCCCAGCCGTCTCTTCCCTCAAAATAATCCCCCTCCAGGATCAATTGATGAGACATCCCTGTATCACTGCACAACTCCTGCAGCTTCCGGGCAATCGCCGAACTGGAGCAATTGTCCAGGGAGAGGATGTTGGCATGGAAACGGCTTAGATCCTTGTTATCGTACTGATTGGTAATGACCTTCATTCCAAACGAAGCCATTTCCAATGGAGGGTAACTGGGATGAGGAGAGACCATCAGAGAAATGCCGATCCTGGATTCCAGCATCAATCTGGCGTATTCCTCCAACGACACCTTACCCAGCGCATGTACAAGCTGCCCATTATGCAGCGTAATATCATCAAAGGCCTCTCCGGCAGATAATATCGTCCATTCGCCGGCCTGGGGATCCTTGTCCGCCCACTCATTCAGAGAGGCCAGAATCAGCTCAAAAGCGTTTCTGGCAGTCCCCGGCCTGCCATAGAGGATGATCTGCTTTTTACGTGCATACTTTTCTTTCTTCTCCAGCAGTTCCTGCTTCAGCTTCTCATTCAGTACCGGTTCAAAATAATATTCCCGATGGAACTGATAGCCATTCTTTTTAAAAAACTGATACAACAGACTGGAATTAAATACGCCGATAGTAGGGATATCCAGCTTGTACGTGCTGTCGGCCATCAAATACCGGGAAGACCAGGGGTAGAAGCCCGGTTCATAATCCTGGATAAAATACAACAAGGTGTGGGAAGAGATCCCATAGCTTTCTCTCTGCCATCGGATGACCGGAGCGATCACATAGGCTGTCCACCAGCCGGTGGCCATGAAGATATCATTGCAACCCACCGGAAGCGTTTTGCCTTCCCGGTCCGCAAAGGAAAGGATCTGCCGCTCTTCTTCGGAGTCAATATCTGCAGGAACGACAGAAAAGTTCTCCATGTCCACCATATTCTCCTGGTCCAGCTGAGAATCCATAATGACTACCCGCAGGTCAAAGGGAAGCGCTTCGCCCAGCTGCTTATAGAACTTTAATGCTGTAGCGATCCCCCCAAAGACATGGGCTATATTCAGAGAAGGAACCAACAGGTTCAAACGCCTTTTCTCATACCCCTTCTGCATCCTGGGATGTATCGGCTGTATCTCTGCAATATGATATGTCGTCTGCGCTTTTTCAATGGAACTTTGCAGTTTCCGATAGACTGCGGCTGTCAGGCGGTTTCTTTTCAATCCTTTTTTTATTTTCTGATAGTCCATTTTCCCTGCTTTCTCTCCGTATCATCTAAAATCCTCTACAACATTACAGCTTCCATTCATGCTCCAAATAAACCATCCCTTCGGAGAAGTATTCATTGGCCACGGAAAAGCTTTTACAGCTGTTTTTGTAGTCCAGGTTCACAATCCCGTCACTATTAAAAATGCCCACATCGATCACGTAATCCCCATTCATCAATGCCAGCTTTGGGATCCGATACTGTACTACGTAACGGCCCTGCTCCTGGGGAAGGGGATACTTGTCCAGATTTGTATTAGGGCCGAAAACGTAAATCTTGCGATCCTTGCTGTAAATGGCCACCCCCAATTGGAGGTCCTTCATATTGCTGTCATAAATATCATAAGTCACCTCTACCTCCAATGGTTCAAAGGACCGGAAGCGATTCTTATTGATCCTTACTCTCTGTATGGCAGCCAGGCAGGAATCATCCTTGGGCAGCCGGAACTCTGGCAGCTCCCGCTCCTCCTCTTCCTCCAGGGCGACCTGTCCATATTTCGTAAAATTTTCATAGAGATCTACCACATGGCTGGCTTCCCCGTCCTCTACAATCCTTCCCTCCCGGATCCATATCCCTCTGGTACAGAAGCGTTTGATCTGCTCTACAGAATGGGTGACAAAAAGTATGGTTGTCCCCTTATCCCGCAGCTCGGTCATCTTGTCGATGCACTTTACCTGAAATTTAGTATCCCCCACTGACAGCGCTTCATCCACGATCAGGATATCCGGTTCTACATTAATGGATACGGCAAAGGCCAGCCTGGCAAACATACCGCTGGAATAGGATTTGACCGGTTGATAGATAAAGTCTCCGATATCGGCAAAGGCAACAATGGCCGGGATCCGTTCCTTCATTTCCTTCTCGGTATATCCCATCATCGTTCCATTCAGATAAATATTCTCCATTCCCGTATATTCCATATTAAAACCGGCTCCCAATTCCAGAAGGGCTGCAATCTTTCCATGGCTCCTGATCTCTCCCTGTGTAGGAAAGACTACGCCAGTGATCAGCTTCAGCAGCGTAGACTTACCGGACCCATTGGTTCCCACAATACCAATGGATTCTCCCTTATGGATATCCAGATTAATATCTACCAGAGCATAATGGTCTCTGGAATACCTCTTTTTCCTGAAATGAAACGTCTCCTTCAGCCGGTCTATATTTTTATCGTATAACCGATAAACCTTTGTCAGGTCTCTGATCTGAATAGAACCGGCTTCCTTATTTGAATCCATTTTCTCTCTCCTTGCCACTATTGAGCCCAACTTAAGATCCTGGTCCAGAGATATCAGTATCCGGTCTGTTGCTTCCGCCAGCCACAATACCAGGTTACTCTGTCTTTTCTTAGCCACAATACTGTCTTCTTCTGTACCCGATTATAATATATCCCTTGTATTATTGCAAATATCGATCTCCACCAGACGCAGGCCCTTTGCCGGCGCCGTAGGGCCCGCCTGCCCCCTGTCGCCGGAAGCAATGATCCCTTCTACTGCCTCCGGCGGAATATGCCCCTTCCCCACCTCCAATAAGGTCCCTGCAATAATCCGCACCATGTTATAAAGAAAACCGTTCCCCTGTACCCGGATCGTAATCTTCTGCCCCCTATCCCCATTGCTATTGTCTTCCTGCAATGGAAGGGTTCCCGTCTGAAAAGGGATGGCTGCCACCTCCAGGCTATAAATTTTCCGGACTGTAGTCTGTACCTGGGCGCCGGCGGAACAAAAGGCGGCAAAGTCATGTTCCCCCACAAAGGCGCGGCATGCTTTCTGCATGGCGGCAATATCCAGCCTTCCATATTCAAAATGAGCCGTGCTGCGGTATTCCGGCAAAGGAAATCTCCGGTTGACAATAGTATACTCATAAATCTTCCTGCTTACACAGCGGCGGGGATGAAAATCGGGCGCTACTTCCTGTGAATCCTGTATCACAATGTCCTCTGGCAGCCTTTGGTTTAATGCATAGGAAAATTTTTCTGCAGGGATCTGGGAATGGGTATCAAACACTGCCAAATTGCCTAATGCATGGACTCCCGCATCGGTCCGGCTCGCCCCGGCCACCTGGATCTTTTCTCCGGTCAAAGCGCAAAGAGCCTGGTTTAATGTCCCCTCTATGGTTATTGCATTGGGCTGATACTGCCATCCATGATAGCCGGACCCATCGTAAGCCACTGTCAGCAAAATTCTCTTTGCTGGATTTTCCATTGCTGCCTCCCTTCTCTCCTACCATCTTCGCAACACAAACAGCAGAATCAGATATACTGCCATGCAGCTGTATGCCGCCAGGTCTGCGAAAGAATAGCGCAGCGGCCTCATCTTGGTCCTGCCCTCTCCTCCGCAGTAGCAGCGGGCTTCCATGGCATAAGCCAGATCGTTGGCCCTTCTCGCAGCCGATACAAAAAGGGGAACCAACAGGGGCAGCATATTTCTCAGGCGCTGAAATATATTTCCCGATTCAAAATCCGCCCCCCGGGCCATCTGAGCTTTCATAATCTTATCTGCCTCTTCGATCAAAATAGGAATAAAACGCAAGGCAATGCTCATCATCATGGCAACCTCATGCACAGGAATATGAACCCTGTTCAGCGGCCTCAATAACCGCTCCAACCCATCTGTCAGCTGGTTCGGCGTAGTGGTTAAAGTCATCAGGGAAGAGCCGATCACCAAAAGGATCAGGCGGAGTATCAGAAAGATGGCAGTGCGGATCCCATTTTCGCTGATTTGCAGGATTCCCCACTGCCAGATTGTCTTCCCCGGC
This sequence comes from uncultured Lachnospiraceae bacterium, assembly GCA_947589315.1. Lineage (GTDB taxonomy): Bacteria > Bacillota > Clostridia > Lachnospirales > Lachnospiraceae > Jutongia. The sequence goes on from CANPZE010000008.1 coordinate 42,327, forward strand.
GTCTGAAATAAATTGATCAGGCCCGTAAATGCCATTAAAAATAAAATCGGCTTTAATCCTCTTATAATATAAGAAAAGGGAACTTTCGACAGCGCAACCAGAAAGGCAAAGAATAGGATCGCTGCCACATATCCCCAGATATTGGAGATCCAAAAGAGGGAAATGATATATGCCAATGTCCCTGCGATCTTCACCCGGGGATCCAGACAATGGATCACGGACTGCGCCGGATAATACTGTCCTATCGTAATATCTCGTAACATTACCCCTGCTCATTTCCTTTCTACTTCCTGATCCAGGCTGCGATCGCCGCCGCTGCCTCCTCTGCCGTGACACAGTCTTCCCCTCCTGTCATCCCGTGCTTCTGCAGCTGATGGAGGATTCCTATGCTCTCAGGCACATTCAGCCCGATCGCCTGCAATTCTTCCTCATAGCGGAAAATCCGAGCCGGAGGCCCATCCAGGACTAATTCTCCCTGGCGCATTACCAGAATCCTGTCCGCATACCGGGCAACATCTTCCATACTGTGGGATATCAAAAGAATCGTTAATCCCTGCTCCTGATGAAGGCGTTCCAACAGCTCCAGGATTTCCGTACGCCCCTGAGGATCCAGCCCTGCCGTGGGCTCGTCCAGGATCAATATTTCCGGCTCCATTGCCAGGACCCCGGCAATGGCCACCCTTCTTTTCTGTCCCCCGGACAGGGCATGGGGCGATGCATCGATAAGCTCTTCTCCAATTCCCGTCAATTTCAGAGCGTTATAGGCCCGCAGTTCCACTTCCAACGGCTTCAGTCCTATATTCCTGGGCCCAAATTCTACATCCTTGATCACAGACACTTCAAACAGCTGATGCTCCGGATACTGAAAGACCAGCCCCACCTTGCTTCGCAGTTCCTTCCGGTCAAAATCCTTATTGTGTATATCTATGCCATGGTAGCATACCTGACCGGAGGTTGGCTTTTCCAGGCCATTTAACAGTCTGGCCAGGGTAGACTTTCCCGAACCGGTATGTCCCACCACGCCAATAAACTCCCCCGGGCCGATCCTGAGATTGAGATTTTTCACTGCATGTTTTTCATAACCGCTTCCTATCCCATAAATATAATTTACATTTTTCAGCTCCATAAGCATAGAGAAGCTTCCTTTCCAAGTACGATAATGCGGCTGCCAGGGTTATGTATTATATTTACATTTTAATATCCCTTCGATCAGTTCCTGCCGATCCAGCACATCCGGCGGTATGGGAATCCCTTTTTGCCGAAGCAGAAGGGCCATCCTGGCCGCCTCCGGCAGTGTAAGCCTGTATCTCTCTAATTCCTCCGCCCTGGTAAAAATCTGCCTGGGCGTTCCCTCCATACCGATCTTTCCCTCATCCATCACATAGAGGTAATCTGCTCCCACCACTTCTTCCATATTATGGGTGATCAGAATCACGGTAATATTTTCTTCCCGGTTAATCTGGGCCATTGCTTCTATTACATTGCTGCGCCCTGCAGGATCTAACATGGCCGTAGGTTCATCCAGGATAATACATTTCGGCCGCATCGCAAGAATCCCTGCAATGGCCACCCGCTGCTTTTGCCCGCCGGACAATTTATTGGGGGAATGTTTCCGATAGGCATACATTCCCACGCTTTTCAGGCTCTCCTCCACCCGCCGCCAGATCTCCTCCGTGGGTACACCGAGGTTCTCCGGCCCAAAGCCCACATCCTCTTCTACCACATTGGCAATAATCTGGTTGTCCGGGTTCTGAAATACCATGCCGGCAGTTTGGCGGATCTGGAATGTATTTTCTTCCTTCCCGGTATCCCTGCCATCCACCAGGAGCGTCCCCTCTGAGGGGACCAACAGGGCATTCAGGTGGCGGGCGAAGGTAGATTTCCCTGAACCGTTCGCCCCCAGGATCCCAATAAAATCTCCAGCCTTTACCTGTAGAGAAATACCATCCAAAGCACGCTTGATCTCCGTTACATTTCCTTCCTCATCCCGCCGGAAATATTCGTACGCCAGCTCATGCGCCTGTATCATTGGCCTCATTTCTCCACCTCATTCTCTTTCTTCTGCGAAAGGCTGCTCTTAATAATTCTCTGCCCGCACCTCAAAAAAGCTCTGGGGATGGGCGCAGACCGGACAGATCTCCGGCGCCTCCTTGCCCATCACAAGATGTCCGCAATTCCGGCACTCCCACATAGTCATCTCGCCCTTGGCAAATACCTGCTGCATCTCAACATTATTCAGCAGCGCGCGATATCTTTCCTCATGGGCTTTTTCAATCTCTCCTACTCTCCGGAACTTCTCTGCCAGCTCAGGGAAGCCTTCCTCCTCCGCCTCCCGTGCAAAGGTAGCGTACATATCGGTCCACTCGTAGTTCTCACCCTCTGCAGCCGCTTTCAGGTTCTCTGCCGTATCGCCCAGCCCCGCCAGCTCCTTGAACCACATCTTTGCATGCTCTTTTTCATTGTCTGCTGTCTTCAGGAACAGACTGGATATCTGCTCAAATCCCTCTTTCTTCGCAACGCTCGCAAAGTACGTATACTTGTTTCTTGCCTGGCTCTCACCAGAAAATGCATCTCTCAGATTTTGCTCCGTCTTAGTCCCGCTATACTTGTTTGCCATAATCGTTCCCTCCTTTTATTTCCTGTTTTTCTATTATATGTTACTCCCCGGCATTTTACAAGGGCATTCGCAAAATCATCGGCTCTACGCCTGGCACTTTGCGGATGTTAGGATGCTCCCGCAAAATCACACCGCAAAGCCGCCGCCACGATCCATTCCCCATACTCCCTGTTCTCCCTGGCATAGGTCAAAAATCCTTTTTCGCCAAACCATTTATTAGAATTCACCATAGCATCTACTGCCTGCTGTACCCAATCATGGATCTCACCCTCTCCCGTCCAACTGCCAAGCCTCCTCTCTGCCGCCAGACGTCCCAGGATGAACTGCAGGCCACCCCATGCCAATGATCTGATAACCTCTTGCTCCTGAGAGTCCTCTCCGCTGACAAGAAAGAAATAGCTATAAAATACAGCCGCATAATTATAAATTACCGGCTCATCCAGCTGCAGCGCCTGCGTCACAAATTTTATTGCTGTCATCTGTTCCTCTTGCTTCAGGGAAGTCATTCCATTGACCAGGAGCAAGGTTACTATACTCTCATATTGATTGCCGGAACCCATATCCAGGCGAAAGGTCTCATACGGGCCGTCCCAGTCTTGCTCCCCGCCTTCCTTCAAGGATTGCTTCTGTAGCGAAAAGAAATCTTCACGCACCAGATCGGAGATCACAATACGATTAATATAGGCACAGATACTGCTGCTACAGCAGCGCTGAACATCCATCAGCAAATAGCACAGGTCACAGAAAAACCGCACAGATATCGTCTCTTTCTGCTGCTCCATAATAGAAAAGATCCGGTCAATGATTTCCTGAAGCTCTGTCTCCTCTGCCACATGCCAGTTTTTGTTGATAAATGTATCGCGGAGCGGCGTCATAAAGGTACTGTCATAGCCTTTCAGATTTCCACGCTCTTCTATCGCTGCTTCCAGCTTGTCCAGGCTCTGCCGGATCATGTCCAGATCCACCGTCTCCAGCTGATCCAGCCCAGATATAACCACCAGCTTCCTAAGCTCTATATAGCGCAGTTTCATCTGTATGAAATCCTCCCTGGAGGGACGGCCTATATTTTCCATGTCTTCTGTCTCCGCCTCCGCCGCTGTCTCCTCAATCCGGCGGCTGATATCCTCCACAAGCCCATCGACAATCTCCAAGAACTTCGTGGCAGCGCTGCGCCCATCAGACGTCACGTCCTTTCGGTGAGACATAGTGATAAGAGCGCTATACAGTTCATAGCTTTTTTGCCGATTGTCAGGATATTCTTTTATCTTCCCTATGTATTCCATGCAATACTCCTGCGGAGCATAAGAAAATACTGCCTCCGCCAACTTAGAATTACTCATCAGGGCCGTCTGCCTGGAAAAAATGTCGTCTATCATAGGTTTGCTTCTTGCCCAGTCCTCTTCCTCCATATCCGGACACCACAAACGCAAAAATTGATACTGGGTAGAATCATAATATCTGTTTTGCTTTTTATAAAAAGCATCATATTGTACCAGCCAGCCAAGAAGGGATTTTCTCTGGGAAGCAGAGAAATACCGGGCAAAGGTATCCACTATATTCAGTGCACCGGCCCACTGCAGAGGGATGCTCTGTTTGGTAATGAAATAGACAATGCGATCCAATTCTTCCCGCCCATGCTTCATCAGCAGTTTAGCCGCCAGCTCTTTCTCCTCCTTGGTCAGCTTCTTGGGATCCAGCCCCCGAATATAGTTAATAAAACAATTCCTCAGGGCAGAAATATCCCCACAGTATTTACCATACCGGTCCAAATAGACGCCATTTAAAAATTCAAGTTCTGTCTGTGAGCGGATAATGCTGATATATTGCCACAAATCCCAGTAGCGAAGAGCCTCCAAGGTGTGAAGCGCAATCAGCCTGATCAATTGAAGGCGCTGCTGTTGGGAATCCTGCTTCTGTTTTCTGCACTCCCCGATCATAGATTCAATCACCAGCTTGCGCTGTTCCCAGAAAACCGCCATAGGCTGTTCCAGGATAATCCGGTTATACCGGTATATCCCTACATGTCTCTCCCTTTCCCGGAATGCTTCCAGCTCTCCATCATCAGAGATATCTTCGGAAGCTTCCATCCCCATCCCATCAGGTTCTGCCTCTTCTTTCTGTTCCTTCCCTTCACTGCTGATATTTTTCGCAATCGTCTCATTGCTATCAATACCAGAAATGGGTTGAGCCTTTTCTGCATTTTGCCGCTCCTCCTCCATCTGCCAATGCTGGATCTGGATATTATCCCGGATCAGGTTCAGATAGCCCTGGATCGGTTCCATGTAATCCCGGTCATAATTTCCCAAACGGCATAATTCCGGAATATTTAATTCCTGCGCCTGCCAGTCATCATTCCAAAAATCCACCCAGGCCTTTTCCATAGGATGGGTACACTTCCGGCGAAGCTCCTCCATCTCTTCTTTGCCTGCGGCATAAAGGATCCTATGGAGCTTTTCCATCTGCTCCACATAGTCAGAAAACTTCTTCCCCAACTCATGGGGCAGATGCCCGCAAAGATATCCTGCCGCCTGCAGCCATACTGTTCCATGGGGATCGTAATACCAGAGCAGGCCAACCACCGTCTCCAGTAAAAGCTGGGTTCCGGTATCATTCTGCAAATGGGCATAATCGCCCGACTGTATCCGATTCAGATATTTGTCATACCATTGTTCCCCTATGGCAATCCTCTGAAGTAAGAGCAGTACATCAAAAAGAGGTTGATATTCCCCCTCCACAATCAGTTTGCCGGATTCCTGCCTGAATGCATCAGGCTGTAAAGAATTTGTATACTCATAAGAAAAATGTTCCGCCTCGTTTCCATATTTCTGAAATACTATAATATAGGAAAAAAGCCAATAAATCTTATTTAATGATACCGGCGTATCCCAATACTTTAATGCGGTAATGCACAGATGGCGCAGCTTTCCGATATTCCCATCCAGATAAGCCGTGTCTGCCTGTTCTTTGATATACTGAAGGATTTCCTGAAAATCCTTTTTTACAAATAAGATTTTCTCCTCTGAAAAACAAATGGTCGGCGTTTCCAGAAAAAGCTGCTCTGCTGTCAGATCAAGAGTCTCAAGCCCCAGGCGGTCCAGGCGGCAACGCATTTGAGCATCTCCATGATCCTTATTCAGGGCTTCCTGCATAAAAGTGGATAAAAGCTGTTCCACTATATGCCCCTTAAATTCCGGCAGCTTCTCCCATACGCCGGAAAGCTCCTCTGAGATTTCATCTGTCCGCTCCGGAATGCCGTCCGCAGGGTCGAATATCACATGATCGATCTTAGCATTAATCTTTTCCAATCGCCTATTATATAACTTTACCAGGCGATAATGATTTCTCAAAGCGCGATAGATCTTCTCATGCCGCCCCTCAGAGGGCAGAAGCTTCCGGAAAGTCACGGTAACCTTATGGTTTCTCACGCCATCTACTTCCACTGTCAAAGCATGGCGTATCCAATGGGCCAAATTCTCCATAGTTCCATGCCGGTATTTGATCAGAGTGATCGTATCGCAACGGTTGGAATCTTCATCCAACAGATCGCATACTGCGATCACAGCATTCATTGCTGCTATCCGTTCCTCATCCAGCTGCAGCTTCTTAATGCTCCCTGTATTAGATAAAAAGCTGGGATCCCATTCCCAACACTGGTGGGAGGCGGCCATACCGATCACCACCATCATATGGTCCTTAAGGGAGATTCTATTCCCCTCCGGCGCCCTGTCACCGTCACGCCCCTTCTGGGCCTGTACATCCAGTTCAAACTCATCCTGAAGCAGGCGCAGGACCAGGCCCTGCAGACGGATCACATGGGTACGCCTTACCCAATTGGCCAGGTCAGCCAGCCCCTTCATATTGGATGTTTTGTCTTCATCAGGCAGATCCTGCGCATCCTGAGAAAGCATCCCAATGTCATGGATAACCAATGCCAACAGAAGGTAGCCGATCTCCTGCTGGGAAAGTTCGTACAGCCACCCGTCCTCCACTGCCCATTCCGATGCCCTGCGCACAATACTGCATATATGAGGCAGCGCATGATTGGTAAATTCCGGCATATGACAGTTGTCTGCTAAGCGGTCCACGCTTTGGATCAACAATCTCAATATGTTAGTATACTGGGGAAAAGGAGGATCGGAGAACGCCCTCTTTGCCAGAGGGCTCTCCATAATATAATCCGTTGCCTGAGATAACTCAATATCAAAATCTGGTACTTTTTTCATTTACAATCTCCCTTCCCTCATTCTTCAAAAAAGAGACCATCTGCGGCAACAGAACCTCCTCTGCGGGAATCTCCTGTTACCGGAAATGGTCTCTATCATTCATCCATTCAGATTATACTAATTCAATCAATACCTGCATTGCAGCATCGCCTTTACGCTGGCCAATCTTTACAATACGGGTATAACCACCGTTTCCATTACGCTCTGCGTACTTAGGCCCCAGTTCATCCAAAACCTTAGAAGCCACATCCACGGTCTTAGTCTCTTTTCTGCGGTTCCGGGAATCCTTGGGAACCTCGGTAACCTTATACAGAACCTTCTGCATCTGCCTTCTTGCATGCAGCCTGGAAGGCTGATCCTTCTTGATCTCCTTCTCTACCTCATCATATACGGTAACCTTCTTGCCGTCCACTTCTTCCTTTACTCTACGGCCGTCCTTATCTTTACGGGGAACTTTAGCAGTAACCGTAACGGTATCATAATTATTGCACTCCTTGATCCCCAATGCAATGATCTTTTCTGCAATCTTGCGGATTTCCTTTGCCTTCGCCTCAGTTGTGACGATTCTGCCATAATACAGCAGGTTGGTCACCTGATTACGAAGCAATGCTTTTCTCTGACTGGAAGTTCTTCCAAGTTTTCTATAGCCTGCCATGTGCTTACCTCCTAATTGCCATCCCCTAAATTCAGGGAAAGTCCTAATTCTTTTAACTTAGCCAAAACCTCATCCAAAGACTTACGTCCAAGGTTTCTTACTTTCATCATATCCTCAGATGTACGGCTGCAAAGCTCTTCCACTGTATTAATCCCTGCCCTCTTCAAGCAATTATAGGAACGAACAGAGAGCTCCAGCTCATCAATGTTCATCTCAAGAACCTTTTCCTTTCCATCCTCTTCTGCCTGCGCCATTACCTCAATCTTCTTGGCATTCTCAGACAGATTGATGAAAGAATTCAAATGATCGCTCATCACCTTTGCTGCCAGGCTGACAGCATCGCTGGGTTCGATCGTACCGTTTGTATATACATCTAATGTCAGCTTATCATAATCTGTGATCTGACCAACGCGAGTATTCTCAACCTGGATATTCACTCTCTCAACCGGTGTAAATATAGAATCGATCGCAATCATGTTCAGGGGCAGATCCTCCCGTTTGTTCTTATCTGCACTGACATATCCGCGGTTGTTCACAATCGTCATTTCAATATAAAGCTTACAGTCAGGACCGCCGCTGAGTGTGGCGATGACCTGATCCGGATTCATAATCTCAATATCTGAATCCACCTGGATATCTGCAGCTGTAATTACACCCTCTCCCGAAGCCTCAATATAAGCTGTCTTGACTTCATCAGCGTCGCTGTTATTCTTGATCGCCAGACTTTTAATATTCATGATGATCTCAGTAACATCCTCCTTAACACCAGGAATCGCACTGAATTCATGAACCACGCCATCAATCTTGATATGGCTAACAGCAGTCCCCGGCAAGGATGAAAGCATAATCCTTCTGAGCGAATTACCCAAAGTCGTACCGTATCCTCTTTCCAGAGGTTCTACTACAAACCGTCCATATTTCTTGTCTTCTGAAATCTCAGCAATCTCAATATTTGGTTCTTTAAAATCAAGCACTCTCGGACCCTCCTTTTGGGTTTATGCTTACATGCTATCCGGTTATTACTTAGAATATAACTCGACGATAAGCACTTCATTTACAGGAACATCAATCTGCTCTCTGGTGGGGATCTCCTTTACAGTACCGGAAAGCTTCTCGTGATCAGCCTCAAGCCAGTCCGGAACCAGTCTTCCATCTGTCACTTCGAGGATATCTTTGTATCTCTGAGCGCTCTTCATCTTTTCCTTGATCTCAATAACGTCACCCGGCTTAACGGTGTAGGACGGAATACTTACGCACTTTCCATTTACCAGGACATGCTTGTGCCCTACGATCTGTCTTGCCTCTTTTCTTGTACGTCCATAGCCCATGCGGAATATTACGTTATCCAGTCTCAGTTCCAGAAGGATCATAAGATTCTCGCCTGTAGTACCATACTTCAGCTTCTGGGCCTTTGCAAAGTTATTTCTAAAAGGCTTCTCCAATACGCCATAAATAAACTTTGCTTTCTGCTTTTCCTTCAGCTGGATCGCATACTCGCTCTGCTTTCTTCCAGCTCTCGCATTTCTATTGGACTTCTTGTCAAGTCCCATAAATGCCGGCTCAATTCCAAGAGCTCTGCATCTTTTCAATACCGGCGTCATATCTCTTGCCATGTTCTTTCTTCCTCCTAATGATAATAAACTGTTCTCAATCGCTTCCTGCTATACGCGGCGGCGCTTTGGCGGCCTGCATCCATTATGCGGCACAGGAGTTACGTCCCGGATGCTGGTTACATCGATACCAGATGCCTGCAATGCGCGGATCGCAGCCTCTCGGCCAGACCCCGGCCCCTTTACCATTACATCGACAGACGTCAGACCGTGAGGCAGGGCTGCCTTTGCTGCAGTCTCCGCTGCCATCTGCGCCGCATAAGGCGTGGACTTCTTGGATCCACGGAATCCCAATCCGCCGGCACTGGCCCAGGAAATTGCATTTCCTTCGGAATCTGTCAGCGTAACGATTGTATTATTAAAGGAAGACTGAATATGTGCCTGTCCATGTCCGACATTCTTCTTGACACGCTTCTTTGTCGCCTTCTTTGCTACCTGTTTAGCCATTTGTCAAACCCTCCTAATAGAAGTACATAATCAATATATTACTTTTTCTTATTTGCGACAGTACGCTTAGGACCCTTACGAGTTCTTGCATTTGTCTTCGTCTTCTGTCCTCTGACCGGAAGCCCCTTCCTGTGACGGATCCCCCTGTAGCATCCGATCTCCTGGAGCCTCTTAATGTTCAGCGCGATCTCCCTACGCAGATCACCCTCTACAGTCTGGGAAGCATCAATAACATCACGGATACGTCCTACCTCTTCATCAGTAAGATCCTTTACGCGGGTATCCGGATTTACTTTGGCTTCTGCTAAAATGCGGTTGGAGCTGACTCTGCCAATCCCATAAATATAGGTGAGCCCAATCTCAACACGCTTGTCTCTTGGTAAATCTACACCACTAATACGTGCCATGTGTACTTTGCACCTCCGTTATTTTTCATGAATTTAATAGTTGTTGATCACAGTGATCACACTGTCAGCCGCTTTAAATTGTAATCTCACTGCATAGACATCCTCTCGGGACCTGCCCTATTGCAAATACCGGGATCGCCTGCGAATTGACGATCGGTCCATGCCGCAGTCATCATTCTGCCGTGGTAAGACCAGTACCGGATGAAATGACGCATCCTGAACTGAAGTGGTTGATCGATCCACTCACAATGTCATAGCACAATTCCGATTGTACTATAATTACAGAAAGCAAGTTCTATCATAACGACAGAAAAGCCAAAGTCTCCTTTGGTCTCTGTCCTCTTATTTAGCCCTGTCTCTGCTTGTGACGGGGATTCTCACAGATTACTCTGATCCGTCCCTTTCTTTTGATGACCTTACATTTTTCGCAGATCGGTTTTACTGAAGATCTAACTTTCACAGCAATACCTCCTTTCAAAAAAGTCCATTGACTATATTAACACAAATAAAATGGTAATGCAAGAAATATTTTCCTAAATTTATGGCATTTTATTTATCTCTCCAGGTGATCCTGCCTTTCGTCAGATCGTAAGGGGACATTTCCATTGTCACCTTATCGCCCGGCAGGATACGGATAAAGTTCTTCCGCAGCTTTCCGCTGATATGCGCCAGCACCTGATGCCCGTTCTCCAGCTCCACTTTAAACATAGCATTCGGCAGCTTCTCTACAACGATACCTTCAATCTCAATAACATCTTCCTTTGACATGCTTCCTCCTATCTGCCGTTTCCGGCCACCTTTCCATTTCCTTCTTTTCTTCTATCATAAAATTCCCATTACGCAGTTATCCGGTTATCATATCAAATCTGCATTATAGGAAAGCAGCTCCGGCTCTCCTTCTGTAATAAGAATGGTGTTTTCATAATGTGCTGATTTCTTGGAATCTCTGGTCACAACAGTCCAGTCATCCTCCAGGACCCACACTTCCCAGCCGCCGGCATTCACCATAGGCTCCACTGCCAATGTCATGCCTGGACGGAGCTTCATGCCTCTCCCAATCGGCTTGAAGTTAGGGATCTGGGGCTCTTCATGAAGATTTTTGCCAATCCCATGCCCCACCAGGTCGCGTACCACCGAATATCCATTATCCTCTACAAAATCCTGGATTGCCTTAGAGATATCATACAAGTGATTCTCCGCTTTTGCCATCTTTATCCCTTCAAAGAAGCTCTGCTTTGTCACATCGATCAGTCTCTGGTCTTCCTCGGAGATCTGTCCTACTGCATGGGTACGGGCGGAATCCGACTGATAGCCCTTGTAGATCACTCCCGCATCCAAGCTTACAATATCCCCTTCCTGAAGAATCCGTTTCTTACTGGGAATCCCATGGACTACCTCATCATTCACGGAAATGCAGATGGAGGCCGGATAGCCGTTATAATCCAAAAAAGATGGAACGCAGCCATAACTGCGTATCACTTCCTCTCCCTTTCGGTTAATATCCATAGTAGAGATTCCCGGGCGTATGATCTTGTACATTTCGTCATGGACAATAGCAAGAATCCTGCCTGCCTCACGCATTAATTCAATCTCATGTTCTGATTTAATCGATACTGACATAATCTGCCTTCTTTCTATTATGCTGTCCCAAACCCTTCTGCTCCATGAAAGAAACCCGGTATTCCCGGGTTTCCAGATCGTACGGAGCACAGGCATTGTCTGCCAAAATAAATTCGATCATTCTCCGTCCAAAAGCTTACAGATTTCTGCAAAAGCCGGCTCCAGACCAATTGCGCCATCTATTACATGAAGGATCCCTTCCTTCTCATAATACTCGATCAATGGAGCCGTCTGCTCATGATATACGTCCAATCTCTTCTTCACAGTCTCCGGAGCATCATCTTTGCGCAGCTCAAGCTCTCCGCCACAGTTATCACAGATCCCTTCCTTTTTCGGCGGAATATTCACTATATGATAAGTCGCCCCACAGCTGGCGCATACTCTTCTCCCAGCCATCCGGTCAATAATCTTTTCATCTGCCAGATGGATCTCGATCGCACAGTCTATTTTCTCTCCCGAAGCAGCCAGGGCTTTCGTCAATGCCTCTGCCTGAGGAATCGTTCTGGGAAAACCATCCAATACATATCCCTTTAAGGCATCTTCCTGGTGGATCCGGTCCACTACCAGATCGCAGGTCAATTCGTCAGGTACAAGCTCCCCGGCATCCATATAGCTCTTCGCCTTCTTGCCAAGCTCTGTCCCTGCCTTAATATTCTCCCGGAAGATATCTCCTGTAGAAATATGGGGAATTCCGTATTTTTCAGAAATCCTTGATGCATGGGTTCCTTTTCCGGCACCGGGGGCGCCTAACATAATAATCTTCATATAGCGGCTCCTTTCATATCAAAAAATAACACTTATGGAATATAATAAACCAAATACTTCCATCTTTCAACTCTTATTTTAAAATAAGCGCAATAAACACAAAAAGGGCACCGCATGCGCTGGTGCCTCACTACATTACGTGCAGTTTCCTATTAACCACAATGCGGAAGAAGGGACTTGAACCCTCACGTCGTTGCCAACACTAGATCCTTAGTCTAGCCTGTCTGCCAATTCCAGCACTTCCGCAACTTACGCAGAGTATTCTCTACGCAACGAACAAGAGATATTTTAGCAGACTTCTATCCTTTTGTCAACCTTTTCTAATAGTTTTCGGAAGCAATATGGTTGAAAAAAAGAGGAAGCCCATCGGGCTCCCCCTTTCCTGTCTTTATTGGATCACGATCCAATTATTTTACCTTAATCGTTGTCTTAGCAGACTTCTTGCCAACCTTAACGGTCATCTTAGTACTCTTACCCTTCTTCAGGCCCTTAACAGTTACGATCACTTTACCTTTCTTGACAGTGGTCTTAACATTCTTGGCAATCTTCTTCTTACTGAACTTCACAGTAACTTTATCGGTAGTCGCTTTCTTCTTGTTAGCGGCAGTTACCTTAAAGGTAGCCTTAACTTTCTTGCCCTTCTTCACGGTCAGGGCCTTCTTAGCAGCCTTAACCTTCTTAGCCTGATTCTGAACCTTAACGGTTACTTTAGCAGTCTTGCTGCCAGATTTCAGAGTAATCTTCGTAGAAGCGCCCTTGGTAGCCTTCTTCGGTACGGAAATCTTGATCTGATTCTTACCAGATACCTTCTTAGCAGTAGCGATCTTCTTATTAGCGCTCTTTACTGTTACAGCGGCAGCCTTCGATGCAGCTGCTGTCTTAGTAACTGTATACTTCACATTTGTAGACTTGCCAGCTGCTACGATAACACTCTTCTTAGCTACAGAAAGCTTCTTGGTAGCAGCAGTACCGGTTGCAGCAGTACCGGTTGCAGCAACGCCGGTTGCAGTCGTACCAGTTGCAGGCGTGGTAGGCTGTATAGAAGGAGCGGCACTCGGATTCGTACCCGGATCTGCACTCGGACTCGTACCCGGTTCTTTACTCGGCTCTGTGGAAGCTACTCCCTTCAGGGTCAGCTCAATCTCAATGGATTTCTCAGGCATTGTATACGCCTCATTATCCTTCAGAAGCGGCTCCTTAGTTGTATCATCCAGCAACCAGCTATTCAGAAGTGTAATTTCCAGCCACGAAGCGCCAGAGCTGTCTTCCTTCGACTCTACTACATACAGTCCCTGGCCGTCATCACCATGCACATTCATGGGAACACCGTCAAATTTTACTACACAGTTTACTACCTGAGCAGCGCCTGCCGGAATATCAGTACTTACAAACATTAGATTAAATGCGGCAGGTGAAGCTGCATTCGGGTGAACTGTAGCCAAATCTCCCCAATCCAGCAATCCACCGTTCTCAGCAGATCCTACGCAAGAGATATTTACAGTTTTCTCTTCCCCAGAGGAGAGATCAATATTCAATGCATCGGTAACGTCAGCCGGCACATGACCTGCCCAAGCAGATGGCTCTTTATCATCCGGCTTGTTCCACTTGCAATCCTCCGTATCATACAGGCCGTCATCAAAAGCATCGGAACCCAATCCATATGGAGAACTATACCATGCATCACGGAATACATAAGATTCATTAGCCTGAATGCCAAAGTAAGCATTATAGGTCTGTGCATCTGCTGCAGCTGCTGCAGCTGCCTTCTGAACAGAAGCCGGCGCATTAATGCCGGAGACTGCTACGATAGCAGAAAGACCTAATGCTATCAGTTTTTTTGTTGATTTTAACATTAGAATTCCCCCTTAATTTGTTGAGCGACAGTTTTCTGTCATAATCTAAACTACGGACGGAATTATAACACACATTTTTTGTTTTGTCATCCCCCTTTTTTTACTTTTTATACATTTTTTTATTTTTTTATTTTCCATATCTGGTAATTTTTAAAGCTTCAGTCCCTTCCCGCGGAACAATTTTCTGTATGCCGCTGCTTTGCCTCCAGGGAATGTGATCCGGCATTGTGGGTTCACATGATCCAACGCCTTTGCCCCAACCTTTTTTAGCGCCTTCGCCTTAACAGTAATATGTTTCAGCTTCTTACAGCCGGCAAAGGCCTGTTTCCCAATAGTAGTAACGGAAGGTCCAACTGTGACCTTGGCCAGCTTTTTGCTGTTTTTAAATGCCGATGCGGCAATGGAGGTCACCCGATAGGTCTTTCCATTGATGCTCACGCTGCCTGGGATATTAAAGCTCTTACTGCTCTTTTGTTTCATCCCCTTGAAGGCCACTGTCTTGCCAGCTACATTTGTAACCTGATATCTTCCCTTCTTTACAGTATAAATTTTCCCTTTGCTCACTGAATCAGAAGCTTCTGTAGCTGCAGGGCTGGGCTGGGCGTCAGCCGGCGCGCTGGCCGTCGGCGCTGGAGCCGGCGGTGTAGGAGTTGCCGGAGCCGATGGCGTTGGAGCTGCTGATTCCGATGGCAGCGGAGACGGCGTAGGGGTTACCTCCGGCGCAGAAGCAGAGTATACAGTAACCTGGCAGGTTGCCGTCACATCCTTTGCATTGTCCAGCGTAGCTGTAATGGTACAGGTTCCTACTCCTACTGCTGTGATTTTTCCGGTGGAATTCACTCGGGCAATACTTCTGTCAGAGGATTGCCAGGATACCGTATCCAATGCTCCCTCCGGAAGAAGGCTTGCCTCCATTTGAACAGCCTCATGGGTGTCCATGTCCAGCCGGAGAGATTCGGCGCTTAATTGAATGCCCGTAGCATGCAGGCCCACGGTTACCTTTGCGCTTCCCACAGTTCCGTTAGAGGAAGTAGCTGTGACCGTACAAGTTCCCGAATCTACACAGGATACCACTCCGTTTTCATCCACCGCCGCAACCTTCTCATCGCTGCTGGCCCAGACTACCGTATCCTCCACCTCAACGGGATCAAACACGGCTTTCAGAGTTACTGTGGCATCATCGTCTTTATATAAGGTAATATTATCCTGTGTCAGATATACATTCGTAATATTTTCAGCTGTCTTAGGGCTGTCGTCTCCATCATAAACATCCATAATGGCATTGACCAAAGCCGGTTTAGTCACTTCAAAGGTGCGACGGTCAAAGAGATAGAATGCATAGTTGCCGTTATATCCCTGATCCCAATATATCGGAACGCAGCCTGTCTTCTTGCAATACTCACAGAGCTTCTTCATAAAATAAGAACGATAGGCATCGCTTGCCGGATCATCCTGCGTCTTGTCTATTGCGCCGTATTCCCCGATATATACCGGGATTCCTTGGGAGGTAAAGGTTGTCTGCAATTTCTCAAACTGTGACGCCATATACTCCTCATTAGCCCCCGGCCATACCTTGGAGCTATCCTTTGCATACTGTCCCCACTGAGTATATTGCCCATCCTCCTGGCCACAGAACTGCCAGGGAGAATAATAATGGCAGGATACCATAATACGCCACTCATTCTCTGGAATGGAGGAATCCCTCAGCTCATCCGTAGGCATCTGGAATCCCAGGCTGGCATCACAGGTAGCATCAATATTCGTATTCCATCCGCACACCATCAGCCATCTTTTGGCATTATTGCCGCCGCTCTCTCTGACTGTATCCACAAAAATCTGATTATAATCTACAATATTCTGATAGGCTTCCTTCGTATTAGCATTGGGAGAACCATTCTTTCCATCAAATTCCTCATTCATGGATTCAAAGATCAAATGTTCATCACAATCTTTAAAGCGCTCGGCAATCTGCTGCCATACCGCTTTATACTTAGCTTTGATCTCCGTTTGCTTGTCAGCAGGCTCGCCGCACAGCAGCCAGCTGCTTCCTACTGTATAATAACCGTCCCCATGAACATTCGTGTTTACATAAAGTCCGGTAGATAACGCCATGCGTACTACTTCCTCCACACGATCCATCCACGCCTCATTAATCTTATAACCGCTATCGGCATCTCCCACATAAGCCAGATAACTGACCGGAATGCGCACAGACTTAAAGCCTGCCGCCTTAACAGCCTCAAAGATCTCCTTTGTAACCTTAGGATTACTCCAGGCGGTCTCATCGGGATATGTGGCCATTACTCCATCAGTCTTTTTCTGGGCGTTAGCTTCCATTGTATTGCCCAGATTCCAGCCGGGAGATAATACATCGGCAAGGTCAGCAGAAGATACATTATCAAAGGTTGCCAGATCAGCCTCTAAATCAGCATCGGGAGAAGGCTCTGCCTCATTCCCCGCAGCCTGGGCATATAATATGCCATTGGACTCCGCAGCCGGCGCACACATAGCTCCGGCCATAGCCAGAGACAAGCCCAGCGCCAGAAGTTTCTTCATATGATATCTCATTTCCTTCCTATCCTTTCTCATGCTTACTATATTGAATCTTGTATAAACACAGCCGGTGGAACTGTTACCACCGGCTGCATCCTTCCTTTTGCCATCCACGTATGGGATTCTATTATTGCTTTTTCAATTTAACAGTCTTCGGCTGTCCTTTCCCCTTGAAAAGCTTCTTATATTTCTTATACTTCGTCTTAGGTACGGTAATCGTTGCTTTCTTATGAATACCCTGGAATGCCTTGGCTCCAACCTTGGTCAGGACGGTCGATTTCACTGTGATCGTCTTCAGATTCTTGCAGCCTGAGAACGCAGAAGCGCCGATCGTCTTAACATTCTTTCCGATAACAACCTTTTTCAGCTTCTTACAATTCTTATAGGCATTCTTCTTAATAGAAGTTACCTTGTAATTCTTTCCGGCAATCTTCACCGTAGCGGGAATCGATACAGAAGTTGCATTTTTATTCTTCGGAGCGCTGACAGAAACTGTCTTCTTCTTTACAGAATCTACCGCATACACCGTCTTACCAACTGTTTTCTTATCCCCATTCTGCACTGCTGCTGGCGTCTGGGTAGCTCCGCCAGTAGAAGGCTGCGTGGGGCTAAGACTTGCTTTGGGATTCGCCGCAGGGGTCGATGTAGGAGTTGACGTAGGATCTGCAGCTGCATTAGGATCCGCCAGGGTCTCAAACTCGATCACTACTGTATTTCCCTCATCCTTCAGTTCCAGCCCTTCATAATTTGCAAAAGAACGGTCTTTACCAGGATCGCCAATGTTCTCGATCATTTCATGCTGGTCTGCCGTAAACCACTTATTGATGATTCCCATATCCACGATGTCTTTATTTATGGCATTAACATCCTTGTTGTATACCAAAGGAATGGATACGCCATTGATGCTAAAGCTGTTTACATTAATATGGCAGTATGAAATCGCAGATATATCGAGCGCTCCGCTTTCTGCATCCAC
The DNA here is from genome assembly GCA_947589315.1 of uncultured Lachnospiraceae bacterium. Taxonomy (GTDB): domain Bacteria; phylum Bacillota; class Clostridia; order Lachnospirales; family Lachnospiraceae; genus Jutongia. The sequence goes on from CANPZE010000008.1 coordinate 60,053, forward strand.
ATCCTTCAGATAAAGTGCGCCAATATTAGACAGAGCCTCTTTTGACATCGTCATAGTCGCTTTATAGGACTGAGGCCTTCCTTCGTAAATATCCATTTTCTCAGCAGATGTGGATACTGCCCAGGTCTTTGTATTAGACGCAAAGAATTGCGTTGTAGTAGACTGGAACGGCTGAGATATTGCGCAGGTGGCGGCTATTCCATTCGGAAGGGTGGCTGAGATCACGCAGTCACCGGTTCCCAGGATCACTACCTCTCCTTTATCGCTTACTACAGCAACTCCGTCATCGGAGGACGACCAGGTCACTGCCGCTGTGGCATCTGCCGGCGTCAGCGTTGCCGTCAGCTGGAATCTTTCATTCTTCCCGTTTGCTGCATATTCTGTCCTGTCGAGAGCAATCGCTGTAGCATCGCTCTCTTGAGACTTCTCTGCATATACACTCATGATCGCATCAATGATGCCCTGCTGGGTCACCTCTGCCTTTTCCGTATCGGTAGCCGTCTTACGGTTAAACAGGGCAAATCCATATTTGCCATTATATCCATTATCCCAATAGATCGGAATAGCGCCAACTCTCTTAGCATTTTCACAGACCTTCCGGTCAAAATATGCCCGGTACAGATTGCTGTCCGGATCATGCTCCGTCTTATCAATGGCTCCATACTCACCAATGATAACCGGTATGCCTTGGGAGGTAAATGCATCTCTCAACTTATCAAACGCTTTTGCCATACCGTTCTCAACAGTTGCCGCCGTATGAACAGCATCTGTCGTAAAGGAGCCCCATTGGGTGTTTCCACCGTCTTCTCCACCGGCAAAGCCCCAAGGTTCATAATAGTGAACGGATACCATAATCCTGTTCTCTTCAATAGAAGCATCCCTGTGAGTATCCTCTGGGAATTTAAATCCATAATTTCCTACTGTAGCATTGATATCTGTATTCCATCCAGGGATCAGCAGCCATCTTTTAGCATTGTTAGTGCTTACCTGACGCACAGAATCCACAAAAATCTGATTATAAGCATTGATATTGTCATACCATGCTTTCTTAATCTTGCTTAAGTCATAGGTTGAGCCGTCAAATTCTTCGTTCATGGACTCAAAGATCAAATGCTCGTCATAGTCCGCAAAGGTCTGCGCGATCTGCGTCCACACCTTGCCGTACTTGTCCTTAATAGCCGTCTGCTTTGTTTCATCCGTAATATTACACAGCAGCCAGCTATTCGCAACAGAATTGTAGCCATCACCGTGCATATTGATACATGCATACAGCCCTTCAGCCAATGCCAGGTCAACGACCTCTTTGATACGGTTCATCCATGCCTCATCGATCTTATAACCGCTGGCTTCATCACCGATATAATCCAGATAAGATACCGGGATACGCACGGATTTAAATCCTGCTTCCTTTACTGACTTAAACATACCGGCTGTGATCGTAGGATTGCCCCAGGCAGTCTCACCGGGATAATTCTTCCATTCAGTGCCAACCTTAGTCGCAGAATTAGCCTCCAGCTGATTGCCCAGATTCCAACCCGGAGACATTACATCTGCAATCTCAGCAGCAGAAATATTATCGAATACATCCAGGCCCGTATCCGTATAGGTTGTCTCAGCAGATGCTTTCTCTACTGTAAACTCCAGTCCTGCAAAGGACGTTGCCACTAATGCTGCAGAGAGCATTACCGCTATGCCCTTAGCAAAAACTTGCTTGACATTTCTCATGTTATTTCCTCCTTTTAATAAAATATTTTCGCAGAAAATCTCCGCATACATATAGTTATTATATATAATATTACTATATTCCGCAAGAAAATTTTTGTTGAATCTTACCAGAAAAAATAGAGATTTAATATAGTAATAATTTTACAAAAATAAAATGTATAAATCCACCAGAACTGGGAATCTTTATCTATGTAACAAATAGTCAGCATGCCAGAAAGGAGGCACTATGAGCCAAATATCAGAAAAGGAGCTGTCAGCATTAAACGACTTGCTCACAGAGGAAGAGCTTCTGATCAAGAAGTTCCAGATGTTAGCAGAACACGCCACCGACACCGAGGTAAAGGACAGGTTCCTGAACATTTCCCAGCAACACCAGGAACATTTCCGTTCCCTCTACTCACAGCTAAGCTAAAAGGCGATACGGCAGATTTATGCGGGCGCTGCAGTATAAATCTTATGCCTGGTACAGATGCAGCGCAGAAATGAGGAGACCTATGCAGAAAATTTATTCCGACAAAGAAGCTCTGACTGATGCATTGACAGCAGAGAAGACCGCAACCGACCACTATAATACATTTTCTAATGAATGTGTTCATGACAGTGTACGCAATGCAATGTTGGACTGCCTGGACAAAGAACATGCGATCCAGCAGGAAGTATTTACTATGATGCACGATAAAGGCTTTTACCCTACGCCGGCAGCCGATGCCCAGAAGGTAGACAGCGCCAAACAAAAGTTTTCTCAGTGCATGAAAGCATTCTAGGATATCCCGCCCAGAATGGCGAAAGAAAAGACAGCCAGCGTATCCTCCTTTGCAACGGGGGCAGCCCGGCAGCAAGATGCTTGCCGGGCCCGGCGGATATGCTGGCTGTCTGGTTTTATGGGATAGGAAACCGCTCCTCTTTATTGTTTTTATTGCCTTTCCCGGATAAATTTCATGCTGTCCAAAGTCGCCTGCAGACGTGCGCTCAGACTGTCCTGGCTGCTGGCGACTTCCATCTTCCAGATCCAGATCGTATCGCACCGCAGGATATAAAATGTCCTGTCATAACCGTCTCCTTTGTCCGGGTCACATAAAATCCTTCCACAAAAGATGCTGCCGTCTTCACCAATCTGAACCGAATCTGTCTTGACGTATTGTCCGTTGGGGTTCTGGCTCATCATACTCCCGATCTCTTCTTCCAGGCTGCGCTCGCAGGGCTCCAGCCTCAGGTAGGCCAGAGGGTTGCCGTCTGCCGTTTTCTTTTTAGATTCCAGCCGGAAAGTATTCTTTTTCTTGTTCTGAATAAAGCGAAAATTTTTGGCATCGTAATTGAAAGCAAGTCCTCCGTCTACAGCGACACGCTTTACTTCTATTGTTTTTTTCTTTCCATCCTCCTGGATCGTAGCATCCACATAAGTTTCTTCCGCCACATCATATTTTTTCTGGGCCTGGCTATAGTCTCGATGCCCGCCTTCCAGCGGCTTCCCGTCTACAGTGTATTTCACCTTATCAGCAGAAAAGGCGTCCAGAAAGGTATTGGTCACAGAAGCGATCAAATTCCGCTCTCCTGCGCTGCCACTGGCGCTGAGCTGATCCTGAAAAGCCTGGTTAAAATCCAGCAGAAGAAGCTTCTTTTTGGCGTTTTGTTTTTCTTCTATATGATTCAGGGAGACCTCTTTGTCCAAGACCCCTTTTTCAATCAATTTTCCTACAAGGGCGTCTCCTGTTACCTCAGAGACTGTATCATCATATCCCAATACAAATTCCCCATCCGCATCCGGACGGTATATCTTTACAGCAGTCCCCTGGCCTTCGGGCTGCTGTGGAGCCGCTGTAGCGGCCTGCTGCTGTGGGGCAGACTGTCCTTTATCGCCCTGCCCGCAGCCGGAAGCCGTTATCAATACTGCTGTGATCACGAATGCTATAATTTGCCTCTGATATTTTCTATATCCCATACCTAACCTCATTTCTGTACTTTTTACATCTGTTAATGGAATCTGTTGGGTATTATAGCACATATCCGATATACCGCCTAGCCATTTTGGATGTGATTATTTTTCTTCTATTATTTTAACATTCGCATCTTCCTGTATTTTATTCACTTCTTCTTCCCTATAATCCTGCCATTTTTCATCGTCCGGGCTGACCTCTTTCTTGATCCCCTCTTCTTTCGCATAATCCTTCATCAAGTCTGCCTCATAGGCGGCAATTGTCTCGGTAATGCGGTAACGGTCTTTCAGATAAGCCCAATACTCCTCTTCATTCTCATACTTGGACAAAATAGCTTCCAATACTTCCCTGTTACTGGTTTTGGGATCTGCATACATCTCTTTGATATTTTCTACCATTTCATCCAGCTTGCTGTCGTCTACTTTATAGCCCAGTTCTTCTGCTTTCTGGTACAGCGCCTTCTCTTCAATGATGTCTTGAAGCGCTTCTTCCTCTGTCTTCGGATCATCGCTATACTGACTCAGCTGGCTCTGCAGCTTCACTTCATTCTCATAAACTACTATATCGCTGCCCTTTGCAACTACATCCCCCTGATCCTCTGCATCAGTATTGTTGTAAATAATATTGCTGACAGAATTGTATGTGGTATCTGCCACACTTTTGCTCCCAAACTGCTCTGCAGACAGGATGGGAACTGCACATGCTACTACTATTGCTCCAAATACAATAACTTTTTTCATAATAACCCCTCCTTTTTTAGTAACAAACTCCCAGATTCAACTTGCAGGATCCAGATACAGTCGGTGTTAGAACATAGCTAGAATCTCCTAAAGTATATGATAACTGACTATATTTTTTGTTACCTTTTGCATAAGTTACATTTTTATCATTCCCTATACTAACTACAACATTAACACCTCCCGGTGCTATGTAATCACGATTGCTCCAAGTAAATGTGTTTTTCACACTACCATCAGAGTTAAAATGTCTTGGGGGAATCATATGCAATGACGGTTTGTTTGCATTACCAGTATATCTTGCCCACATATAAGCAGTCCGGCTGGTATATTTCACTTTTCCTTCGGAAGTTATATTATACTTTTCGTTGATTGTCATATATACTTCCGCTCCCATTACAGCACCACTGGTATCAGTAAAAAAATAATTTTTTGTCTTATTTTTACTAATATTCTTTGCAGAACTATTAATGCAACATTGACTCGCCAATATCCCGCCAATACAAAATGCCACTAACGATTTTGCTAAAAATTGTTTTTTCATATTTCCTCCTATCATTATTATATACAAATATCAATCTTTGGTCACTCATATACAAGATGCCTTCATTCCGTTTGCTGGTCACATTTTTCAATAATTATAGTATTTCCCTTTTTCATCATGTGTAATCCTTATATATGGAATCTAAGAAAATTGATATTAAAATACTTCTTCCATCCCCCCTTAATCATTTCGTCTAAACAAAATCTCTAAAAATTACAATTGTTCAAATTATCCTGTTTCGTACTCTTAATTCTCTAATCAATGTGTATATTATGAGACCTATGTAGAATTGACTCCCTTTATGAATGGTTTGTATATTATAGCACACATTATTTATTTTTGCTTGCTTTCTGTTCGACAAAGTTCGACATTGCTTTCCGATGCAACATTTTTACAAAATCTGACACATTTTTATAGGATGGCTTATCTGTAAATGGGGATTTACTTATATTGTACCGATATATAAGAAGAGAGGAGGGCGATCTATGATAACCGGTTATACTTTAGCTGTTATTTCCCTGTTGGGAATCTTTTCTATTGTAGAGATCATTTCTCTGATCTGTCAGATTTCTGATAAAGATTGAGAAGCAAGTCCCAATTTCTCTCCCCAGTAAGCTGTCAACCGTTCCAGCGACCATGCAGCATTGGCGGGACTGGTGGAGGGAAGAGGGATAATCTCCCTTTCCGTATCTGGATAGATATATTTTTCATACAGCCTCTGCGCTGTTCTTCCATTGGCAAAAATCTGATTAATATTGCTATCTGACAATATCTTTCCAACGGGGGCGGGCTGGGCATTCCGTATCGTACTGTCACTGGATCCAATAATATCACAGCTGGCAATTACATCCCAGATTGCAATCCCATTTTCCAGCAACATTTTTTTCTTGTCTTCAATTGTCATATTTTCCGGCTCCGCCCTGTCCAGCAGGCTTGACAGCACTCTCCAGAAGCGATTCTGCGGATGGCCATAATAAAAGCCTTCTTCCCGGGATCTTACAGAAGGAAGGCTTCCCAGGATCAGGATTTTGGAATGTTCGTCATACACCGGCTCAAAGGTGTGCATGATCCTCTTATATTCTCCCATAGTAATCCTCCTGTCTCCCAGCTTATTCTCCGGACATCTATTTTATGAAATGCATCCAAACATTTCCAGGCACTGGGCGTTAGTTCCATAAAAGATATCATCCCTGCCACTGAGCAGCTGACATAATTTCTCCATCCGCTCCCAGTTGTCCTGTACATCAAATTCATAGCTGTGCCCCCATATGTACAACAGCATCCTCTCTTCTCTGTCCGGCTTTTTCCCCAGAAATTCCTCTACCAGGGCAAATATCCTCTCATCATTATGGTGACAGGTGGGACGGAGCTGTAAAGGATCCTCAGGCAAGGAAAAGCTGTAACTGCTCTCCACAGTTCTTGCATACTGGATTCCCAGTCTCTTCAGGCATGCTATCGCTTCATCGCTGTAATCTCCATATGCGTACGCCATCCCCACCGGATAGCTTCCATACAATTTTTCTATATTTTCTGCGTCCTGCTGCAGCTCCCTGAGCAATGCCTCCTCTTTCAATTCTGCCAGGGAAGTATGGGTCAAGCCATGTATTGCAATTTCATATCCCCCGTACAATTCTTTCAGTCCGTCCTGATCCATCCGATGCACGGCCTTTCCCTGGATCATAAAACTGCTTTCCCTGGCCTGTATCCCTGTATTCAGATTAAATGTGGCCCCCATTCCGTATCTTTGGAACAGTTGTATTAACCTTTTGTCCTGGGTTACGCCATCATCATAGCTAAAGGTTACTGCCTTCCGGTAATCTCTGTTCTCCATCCAATGTCCTTTCTTTTACTTCACAAACGGTCAGATGCCTGCCTGACACCCGGAAACGAATCTCCATGCCAGCAAAGCCCATGCCGTACACCCGCTCCGGATCCTCCTGATAAGAAGGCCGGGGATCCTGCGCCAAAACCTCCGCCAATGCCGTTTGGTATTCCGGAGGAATCTGCAGCAGCCACCGGGGCGGGATCTCTACTTCCAGGGAATGCCCCCTGACCTTCTCCGCCCAGCCGCCGGCTGCCTCCGGATGAGCATCTGTATAAGGCAGGTAGGGTTTGATATCGTAAATAGGCGTCCCGTCCAGCAGGTCTCCGCCAGAGACATATAGCGCCGGCCCCTCCTTTTCCATCTGCACCTTGTCCAGACGAACGCAGGATAGCCCGATAGGATTGGGACGGAAGGGAGAACGGGTAGCAAAAACCCCCAGCCTTGTATTGCCTCCCAGCCTGGGAGGACGCACCGTAGGAGACCACTTTTCCTGTATAGACTGTGAAAACTCCCACAATAGCCAGATATGGGAAAATCCTTCCAGGCCCCGCAGGGCATCCTCCCGCCGGTATTCCGGTTCCAGCAGGATCCTGCCTTTCAGTTCCTGTACCAGCCCGCTTTGGCGGGGAATTCCGAACTTTTCCGGAAAATCAGTGTACATCCTGGCGATTACTTTCATAGAATCCCCTTCCCAGCTTGAACTGCTGCCACATCTATTTAGAGAACATAACTTTTTCATTATTAAACATACGCGTCAGACAATATACCCCTAACAGGGTATACAGCAGATTGGAGACGCAGGCCAGAACAATATGCAGCCCTGAAACCTCAAAGGAAAAGAGGGCTACCATATTCTGCACACTATTGTAAACAGGAATCAGATAGTAAAACCATTCCTTCTGGGCTCCCTCTCCAAACATCGCCGTCACTCCGATCAGCAGCACTACAAACATCAATGGCGTGACATAGCTCTGCGCCTCCTTAACCGTTTTGGCAAAAGCAGAGATAATGGATATTAATGTTACCAGCAGCAGCACTGTTGACAGGACAATAACCGTTAAGAGCAGGTAATCTGCCCACTGATATATTCCGGCGTTCATGCCGCTTTCACCGACCTCCAGTATCTTGGGCAGGGAAAGAATCGTGCCAATGGCGCTGGAAGCTCCACTGAGTAATGCGATCAGAGACAGGGCTGCAATCTTGCCCATGGCAATGTTCCCTCTTCCTGCCGGTGTGATCAGCAGGGTTGCGATCGTCCCTCTCTCCTTCTCTCCGGCAATGGATTCCGGGGCCACTGCCATACAGCCGCTAAATAAAAATATCGTCAGAAGCATAGGAAGCAGGGAGGAAAACACGCTTCCCACCTCTTCCTCCCGGGTAGCCATGTCGTATTCCTTTTCCCCCTGGTTATAATCAAATTTATTGGTCAAAGTGCCCTCATAGTTATCGAGAAGCTGTATCATCGTATCATAAGCCCCCTGGGAATGCATGGAGGCATTATTGTAGTATATCTCTACATTGGGGGCCTCTTCTCCTGAAGAAACCTGATAGGCAGCTGTCTCTTCATCAAAATTCTGAGGAAATAACACAAAAAGGTCCACTTCCTGATCCTTTACCTGCTTCTTTACTTCATCAGCCCTGGACGGTTCTACAACCGCCAACTCCAGATTTTGTGCTTCTGCTATCTTTTCTATTGACTGTGGCAGATCTGCCACGGAAATCCTGAACCGGTAATTCTCCTGCTCCTCTGTCTGGGAGGAAAATGCCGTCCCCATAAAGGTATACATCACAAATATCATCAAACCGGGAAGAAGTATCGTACTGAATACCATCCGTCTGTCCCGAAAGAACCTGGCAAGTTCCTTCTTCATAATAGTAAATATAGTCTTATTCATTGATATCACCTGCCTTTTCCAGATAAATATCAAAAAATCTATCCTCTAAGCTTTTCCCATCCCGAATGGCATCCAGGGCGCCACAGGCGGCTATCTTCCCGTCAATAATAATGCCAACTCTGTCACAAATCTTCTCAATGAGGCTAAAAATATGCGTGGAAACAATAACGGTATGCTTCTCCTCTTTCAGCCGGAGCAGAAAATCCGTTACTATTTTCGCCGTCAATACATCTAAACCATTTGTGGGTTCATCAAAGATAATAATCGATGGATCGTGTACTAAAGAAACTGCAAGAGATACTTTCTGTTTCATTCCGGTGGACAGATCCGCCACCTTTGTCTCTGCAAATTTACTGATCCCAAAAATATCAAAAAGCTTCTTTCTGCGCTCTTCCTGTACCTGTGCAGGAATCTGATGCAGCTCAGAAAAAAATCCAAATAAATAATTGGGAGTAAAAAACTCCTCCAACTTCAGCTCACTGGTCAAAAAGCCAACCTTGGCCCGTACCTGCTCTGCGTCCTTAATAACGCTTGCCCCGTCTAATATAGCATCCCCGCTGTCCGGCCGGATCAAAGTAGCCAGCATCCGCAGTGTGGTAGTCTTACCGGCGCCGTTCGGTCCCAGAAGTCCAAAGATCTCCCCCTCATAGGCCTGAAAACTGATATGATCCACTGCTGTCTTAATCCGCTGATCCGTCTTTTGCAGCTTCTGCTCTCTGGCAGAAAGCCGGAAACTTTTACAAAGCTCCTTTGCCTCTAGCATTACCTTCATACTGTCCTCCCCTTCTTTCTGCAAGTATCCAGCAGCTTTTCAGCGAACACTGTATGAGGCGTATGCATCTTCTACCGTTCCAGTTCCACCTGCCAGTATCCCTCTACATGAACCACCTCGTGTACCGCTGATACTTTAAATTTGTACGTTGCTTCATCTAGCTTACGCTTGAACTGTGGTTCTGAAAAGGCTGTATCTGGTTCCTGCAACAGGATAATGTCTCCCATTTTTGCATAGCTATAGGCTGAGCCAAGATTCTTAAAGGACGCCTTCCAGATATCCTTCTCCTTTTTCTTTAAAAAATCAAACATCAGAATCACCCCCTGATTATACTATAGGCAATTTTCTATTGTAAAGCAGAGAAAATATATTCAGACGCACCATAATAATAGTTTATCACGAATTTTCCAAGAAATAAAGCCCCTTAAATACAAATCTGTCATTTCAAAATTTATAATTATAGTTATATAATAATATATTAATTGTTGCATAAAGTGTTCATGCCGTCACTGCAATTGCTCCAAAAGCCCCGGCAAGCCTTCCCGGTTATAAATATCTTTATAATACTGCGCCTCGCCCTGAATCAGATCATCAATCGCCCGCATTCCCAGCAGCTCCACCGGCGCCTTATCATCTGTCATTAAATATCTGCCCGGCTCATAAGAGACCAGACCTTCCCCTATCTGTTCCATCAGGGAAGCCAGCTCCCGATCCTTAATACTTTCTATCTGCCCTTTCAGCTCTTCCCTGACGTCTCCGGCTCCGGAAGCAAAAAGCTCCCGGTTTGTAGATCCTTTTACATCAATAGTATATACATTGGGAAATACATTGGCTATGGTATCCGACAGATATTGGTTGATATTTCCCTCCTGTTGTCCGCGCATATTCATATTCACCACCATAACTCCATCGGGCTTAAGATGCTCTCTGACCAGAGAAAAGAATTCTACGGAAGACATCTGGAAGGGAATGGTAATGTCCTGATAGGCATCCACCATGATCACATCGTACTGCCGGTCAACGGCATTCAGGTAGGCCCTGCCATCGTAATCGGCTACTGGCAGCTCCTGCGGCAGGTCAAAGTATTTCCGGGCGAGCCCGGTAATCTTATCATCAATCTCCACGCCTTCAACGGCTACATTATCAAAATACCTCTGGCACTGGGCGGCAAATGTCCCTGTCCCCATTCCCAGGATCAGAATATCCAGTCTGTCCCGTTCTGCCCCTCCCGCCATCAGGGGAGCTGCCATGGCATAGTCATAATACATTCCCGTCAGGCTGTCATCCTTCTTCCGGATAGACTGTACACCAAACAATACATTGGTAGACAAGATCACGCTGTCTTCATCCTCCCTGACTTGAAGGTAATTATAAACCGATTCTCCCTCATAGGCCAGTCCCGGCTCCCAAAAGGCAAAGCTGGAAGAATTGCCCAAAATACAGCATATAATAAAAAGGCTCCCTCCTGCAATAAGCTTTTTGCCGCCCAGCTTCCCGCTAATAAAATAGATGGCAGACAGTAGAAATAAAATCCCTGCAAAGATCAGGAAGGTGACGGACGTGCCTACCGAAGGAATCGTTACAAAGGTAGGCAGAAAGGTGCCTAAAATGCTCCCAATGGTATTAAAAGCATTTAACATCCCCACCGTTTTGCCGTTATCATCCAGGCTGTCTACTGTGTATTTTACCAGAGAAGGGGTTACCGTCCCCAGCAGAAACAGGGGAAATACAAAAATCACCATGCAGGCGGCAAAGGCCGCCCAGATCAGAAAATTATTGCTGACTGAAAAGATTAAAACTCCGGAAATTCCCAGAATGATATATTTCCCCACTACAGGAATCGCTGCGATCCAGATTGCCGCAATGAGAATCCGCCCATACAGTTTGTCCGGATCGGGGTTTTGGTCTGCCCATCGCCCTCCACATATATTTCCCAGCGCCATGGCGATCATTATTGTGCCGATAATAATAGTCCACACGATCTGAGAAGAACTAAAGTAGGGAGCAAGCAGTCTGCTCGCCCCCAACTCTACCGCCATCACTGACATCCCGGCAAAAAACTCTGTCAGATACAGATAGGCCTTATTTCTTAATATTTTCTCCTTCATGGCAATTCCTCATGTCATTTTGATAATTTACATAACTTATCATTGCCAATTTATCCTAATACCATTCTGACAGCCCCATACATCCCTGCATCATTTCCCAGCTCTGCCAGGCGGAATTGCTTATTCTTCAGGGCAAACATTACATTTTTCTCATATTCCTCTTTAATCACATCAATTACGATCTGACCATTCTTGGATACTCCGCCGCCTATCACAAAAGCCTGCGGGTCAACCACTGCCGCCACATGGGAAAGCCCTTTCCCCAGATAATGTGAAAATACGCCTACAATCTCCTTCGCCAGCCCATCCCCATTCTTGTATGCCTTAAATAACTCTAATCCGGTAATAGGATGGTCGTACTGGCGCAGTTCAGACGGCTGATCCGATTCTTTTAATTTTTCCGCAGACATCCTGGTAATCCCCGTAGCCGAGGAATACTGTTCCAGACAGCCTTTTTTGCCACAGGCGCAGGATCTGGTCTCATGGGGGTTGACTGACAAATGCCCAATCTCGCCTGCCGCGCCATTGCTTCCTGTCAGAATGCGCCCGTTTAAAATAATGCCGCCGCCTACGCCGGTACCCAGGGTGACCATGACAATGCTGTCAAACCCTCGTCCTCCGCCGCGCCATTGTTCTCCCAGCGCTGCTACATTAGCATCATTCCCTACTTTCACTTTGGATACTCCGGTAAGCTTCTGCAGCTCCTCTGCCACAGAGAATATCCCCCAGCCTAAGTTGACGCACTTTAACACCTGGCCATCCTCTGTGATCGGCCCCGGCACACCGATTCCAATCCCCAGAATATCCTTTGCAGTAATCCCTTTTTCCTGATTTTTCTCAGCGATAGACGCAGCAATATCGGGCAGGATATTAGCCCCGCTGTCTTCTTTTCTTGTGGGAATCTCCCATTTTTCTACAATGGTACCTTCCCCGTCAAAAAGCCCCATCTTCACCGTGGTCCCTCCCAGGTCTATCCCATAAATGTACTGACTCATTTTTCCCTCCATTCTGAACATTTAACCTTTCTTTTCCGATTATCTTTACCATATCAAAAAAACAGCCTGCATACAACCTGTTTTATCGATCCGCTGCATGAAATGACCGGCTGGCTGGCAGTTTTTATCATTTTTTTCTAAATATCACCAGCTTGCTTGCTATGTAATTTAGAATGATCACTAAAACATTGGCAGCAACCTTAATGACCATGTCATTCCAGCCTAATACGTCAACAAATAGAAACATGCAGAGCCAATCTACTATTCCTGTTGCCAGCCGGCATGCAAAAAAGGACAGCATCTCCTTCCCAATCTCTTTCCGGTCATTTGCTTCGCTGTGGAATACCCATTTTCTATTCGTCACATATGCAAACAGAACGGCTAAAAACCAGGCAATGATTGTACCGGGCATCACAGCCATTCCCAGGGGATGGGCCGCAATCCAATATACGATCACGTTGACCAATGTTGTACAAACTCCAAAGAATAAATACGGGATCACGTCTTTATATTTTTCATGTAACTGCTTTATATTCACAATATTTCTCCTCCTTTTTTAGCATGCGTTTCCCTACCATTAAAATCTGTCCTCCTTCCGTCTCTGTACGCACCGTCCAGAGGATTGGCGGTCCAGGCCAATGCCCGCCATCGTCTGACAGTCCTTCCCGCATATTTCCTGAATTTATCTTAGCACATTTGTACGGAAACGCCTAGACAAAAATTCAGTTGCAGCATTTACTAGACATAACTGTCTTCTTCATTACTATGTTTTATTTAATGTATTTGACTGTGAAAACCGATATGGGGAAATCTGCCCGCAGCAGGAAAAGGCGTTGGATACGCCATCGGCAGCAAAGAGAATAACAAGACAAAATAGCCGCCCTGCTCCGCTAAAGTGAGGCGACTATTTTTGTCATAATCATTTGAATGGACTAACCGTCTATCAGTAATCTCTATGGGCACCTGTTATCTTCTGCAATTCAACTATTTCTTCGATTGTAAGACCAGAATATTTAGCAATTTTGTCTGCAGACAAATCTCCATCCTCAATCATGCGCCTTGCCGTTTCAACTTTCTCATCATAGCGTTCACTTTTCACATACATCCGCATTGCTTCCTCTTCATCATATAATACCATCATAATGTCCACGACCTCCTTTTCTCTGCTTTCCAGATATTCTTTCAGAACATTTCTGTCCTTACAGATACGAATGGTTTCCATTATTGCTTTCTTAGTTCTGCCATATAACTTGACTTGCTCATTACAAATTTTAGTGAAGAGGACATACTGACTGATAATATCACCTTCCCCAGTTTCTTTGGAAACAGCACCATCGTAAATCATTTTTATCTTTACATCAACAGCACATTCCTTACCGCCAAAAAATTCCTCAGATAACAAAATTTCGGACGGACGTTCCTGTCGATCGCCTGTATATATGGCATACAATTCCGGCTCCGGGATCTGTACTTTCTTACCAGCATACAAAGGCTGCTCGGTACACATCAAATAGTCATGATATGTCTGAGCCAAATACAGCAATACTCTGATAACAATATTTATTTTCTATAGTCACATACTTCAACTGCTCCTCCGTGGCATTAGTATCTTCTGGATGGAGCGCTTTATACAACCGAAACAAATATTTTTTGTCCTTGAAAATGTTAGTAAACACACTATCCTTAACCTTGTGTTTCGCCACCTCGTCCGTTGCAACAGATGAACTATCCGATAAATTCTTTTGTTGATTTGTCGAACCTGCCAATTCCCTCACCTGCCTTTCAGTTGTGCTTTTGCTTATATTCTATCATTCAGCAAAGATGTTTTCAAGAAAAACTATGCGATTAAACAGGTAGCTATAAGCACTAATACAGAAAAAATTAACTCTTTTGAAATTCTGTCTTGACAGAACCGCTCCGAACAGCATAATGACCTTTGACCAGTTGGAGAGCAAGTCTTTGAGCGGTCTGAAGAAAATGAGATACGATAAAGAAGCATGAGATATTTGGTAGTTTTATGTAATTTTCTTTTTTTTAAGACAAGGCCTGTCTTCTGTGCTATACTCCAATTACAAAACTAAATATCCTGCGGCAAGCTATAGGAACCCCTGGAGGGCGTTTTTCACACATTGGCCCCACACTTGCACGCCGGATAAGAATGGAGGATTCTTATGAACAAACAGATAATCTCTGCCCTGCTTATCCTGTCTCTGTGTACCTCACTGGCATGCAGCACAAACAGCAGCGCTAAGACACTACGGCTCAGCCATAAAACAATCACCCTGAGCAAGGGCAATACCTGTACCTTAAAAGTAATAGGAGCGAAGAAAAAGAAATCCATTGTCTGGAAGTCCAGCAACAAAAAAATCGCCACTGTCAGCAAAAAAGGAGTGGTTACTGCAAAAAAGAAGGGAAAAGCAACAGTGACGGCAAAAATCAAAAAACAGAAGCTGCGCTGTAAAATAACGGTACTCTCCAAAAAGCCTGCTGGCCGGAACACACAGACAGCCCCAGAGGAGCCAGCTGCCACAATGGTTCCGGCAGCCACACAGACGCCACCAGCTGCCAATGCTCCCGCAGCCACACAGACGCCACCGGCTGCCAACACGCCAGCTGCCAATGCTCCCACAGCCACACAGGCGCCACCGGCTGCCAACACGCCAGCTGCCAATGCTCCC
>CANPZE010000009.1 GCA_947589315.1 uncultured Lachnospiraceae bacterium
ACCGTCAAGGTGAAGAAATAGGCTGTGTTAAATTTGGTGTCAGTAATATTGACATAGATCAGACAGCAAAGGGGACTGGGAAAGAGACAGAGTCTAAGACCGAAGATTAACTGAAAGTAATACCGGGAAGAGACAAGGCTTTCACGTAAAAAAGGACAGTAACTATGACGGAATATGAACGAGAGTAAAAGATAAGTGAATTGATGGGAAAAGGCAGTATCTCTGTGACGATTAGATTCAGAGGGATACTGCTTTTTTCAATTGCGCTCCAAATTGCAGTGGATATTTTCAGCCGCCTATGCTATGATAAAATTAGGAAGGAAAAGGAGGAAACCATTGGAGGAAGAAAATACATTGTCAAAAAGGATTACGGCAGCCGGGCAGAATGCTTCATATGACAGTTATTGCAGAAATCTTTTAGCCAACAAACAGATCCTGGCACGGATTCTGAAAACCTGCGTAGAAGAATTTCAGGACTGCCCGGTTAAGGATATAGAGGAAAAATATATTGAAGGAATGCCACAAGTGTCCGAAATTGCTCTGCACCGTGATGAAACAGCAGAGTTTGTGGACGGGACGGGAAAAGAAGACGTTGCCATGAAGGAAAACACGGTAACCTTTGATATCCGTTTTCACGCATTGTCTCCAAAGGCTGGCGGAGCAATGCAGATGATTATTAATGTAGAAAGCCAAAAAGATTTTTATCCTGGATATCCGTTAATCAAACGGGGAATATATTATTGCAGCAGGATGATTTCCAGCCAGTATGGGACAGAATTTTCCGGGGCGCATTATGAAAAGGTGAAAAAGGTGTATTCCATCTGGATCTGTACCAACCCGCCTAAATACCGAAGAAATACCATTACCGCTTATTCCATGACTGAACGACAACTTGTCGGGAAAGCGACCGAACAGAAAGAAAATTATGACCTGCTGACGGTGCTGACAGTTTGCTTGGGTGGCACTGCCGGCGATGAAAACTATCAGGGACTTCTGAAAATGCTGGGGGTACTCCTATCCGATCAGGTGCTGCCGGGAGAAAAGAAAGAAATCTTAGAAAAAGAGTTTGACGTTGCCATGACAAAAACAATGGAAAGGGAGGCGATGGAGATGTGTAACCTTTCGCAGGGAATCATAGACAGGACTACAATTAATTATATTATAAGCATGATGAGGAATTTGAATTTATCAGAGAAAGAATGTATGGAAGCATTAGATATTCCGGAAGAACATTGGAATTTGTATCACATGATGTTGCAGGAAAAAATGGAAAATAGCCATGCATAACAGGAAATCCAGACTAGCCCCGGCTTTATCAGAGCTGGGGCTGGTTATTTTTTTGCAAAAAACTGCTTCTGGCCAGGGATTGACAGTACGGAAAAAAGGACATAGTGGATTTTATAGCCATGGACTCATTATGTTTGATTTTACACCAAACGCTTTCCAAATGAAATGGATTGTTTACTACATCCGTGTAAAACGGATTTAGTGTTGAAAGGATATCCAATAACGTGATATACTATAGGGTATGTAGGACAGGTAAAGAACGTACAGATACACATGACATGGGGGCCGCCATGAAAGAAAAGATTAGCTTATGCGCCAAAGGAATATTTGAATACCAAAGGATACCGTTGAAGTTTTCTCCATCCCGGCTGACCCTGGAGGTAGATGCAGGAGAAACCTGGAAGGGGAGCTTTACCATATCCAATGAGGAAGAGCGTCCGATGAAGGGAATGGTCTGTACAGAATGCCATTATCTGGAGCTGGAGGAGGATGTCTTTCAGGGGACAGAACCGGAGATTACTTTTATCTTTCATGGAGAGAATCTTTTGCCGGGAAAAGTGGTTTCTGGCAGATTTGAAATTATTTCTGACCAGGGAAGCGGGGTTCTTCCTTTTTCTATTACGATCAGCGTACCCTCCTGTAATGGCTCTACCGGAAAGCTGTGCGATCTGTTTCAGTTTGCCAATCTGGCGGCGGAGAATCCCAGAGAAGCAGTGCAATTGTTTCAAAATCCTCATTTTGAGAGAGTATTCCTGCAAAAGGACTCGTTTAACCAGGAGATTTACCGGGGAATGGTGAAAAGCCACAGCCCGGCGTTGGCTATGGAGGAATTCCTGATCGCAGTGCATAAAAAGGTTCCTGTTGAATTAAATCTGGAAAAGAATACTTATTTTTATGAAGATTGCAGGGAGGAATTCCAGGACAGGATCGTTTTGGAAAAGAATACCTGGGGGATTGAGGAATTTGAGGTGGAAGCGGATGGCGCCTTTATTGAACCGGAACAGCGCAGGATACGTACCAGCCAGTTTGTGGGGAACACATTCTCCCTTTTCTTTGTGGTCCATCCGGACAAAATGAGAAAGGGCCGCAATTATGGCAGGATTACGGTTTCCAGTGCGCGCCAGTCATTGGAGATCCAGATAGAGGCGAGGAAAGAGTGCGATCTGGAACAGGTGAGGGCGCAGATCCAGGAACAGAGGCTGATCTTGGAGCAGAGCCTTCAGCAGCTGAAGTTATCTTCTTTTCCGCAGGATTCTCTGGAGGAAGAAGGGGAAAGTGGGATCGGGGCGGAGTCTCCCCGAAGAAAATATGGAGAACTTCAGGAAAAGCTGGGGAGAGGATGTATCAGCCCTGCAGTCTATCAGGAAATGTGCCGTTTATTAAACAGGGCGCCGGGTCTTTTAATGGAATTGACTGCGGAGGTGGAGCGATGTCTGCACTGGGGCTGCCAAAACGGCTGCCTGAACCGGGAACTGGCCCTTCGTTATTCTATGCTCGCAGGCAGGCACAAAAGCTTTTCCCGGATATTGCTGGAGGATATGCGCCTGTTGTATGAAAGCTATCCGGGGGATGATCTTTTACAGATCATCTGCAAAATGCAAATGAACCGGAGAAGGGTGCTGGAAGAGGATCAGGAATGGTATGCCCTGGGGATCCGGCACAATCTGAAGTTGACAGATTTATATGAATATTACCTGTATACAATGGAGGAGGAGATCCCTCAGCCGCTTCCCGGAAAAGTGCTGTTATATTTTCTGTATGATAATCATCTGAATGCCGGGAAACGGGCGGACCTGTATGCGTATATTATTCGCTGCTGTTCTCCGGAAGAGGAGATTTATCAAGAGTATCGTCCGGTAATAGAGAAGTTTACGTTTCGCCAATTGCAGGAGGGACGGATCAGCCCGGCGCTGTCTGTACTGTACCATCAGTTCCTGAATGAAGAAAAGCTTACTCCGGAGCTTGCCCGCCGGCTGCCGGCGGTATTGTTCAGCTATGAGATTACCTGTTATCATTCTGATATTGTGGGAATTTACGTCCACTACCGGGAATTGGAGCAGGAAGAGTTCGTTCCGCTGATCCAGGGCAAGGCGGTGGTGTCTATCTTTACCCAGGCTCAGCTTTTCCTGGCAGACAGGAAGGGCAACCGCTATGTTACCAGTATTGATTATACCTCCCGGAAGCTGCTTCAAATGGATTATCTGGCGGAAAGATGTATGGAGTATGCGCCGGAAGATTATCGCCTTCTCCTTCATCTGTACCAGAAAGCGGAAGGGATGGATCAAAGCGGGGAATATGTTGCGCAATTACAGGAGAGGGTTCTGGAAATTCCCAATCTGAGCCTCCGTTATCGGCGCAGGGTCTTTGCCTCCCGCCTGCGCTCCTGTTATGATAATTTTGAAGGGGAACTGCTGGACCGTCTGCTGGAGAATATGGACTGGTCCCAGGTGGAGCCGGAGGACAGGAATCAGATACTGGAGTATTGCGCGGTCCGCCACTGTGATGATAAGGCCATGGAAGGGATTCTGGAGTATGGCTATGGGAAGCTTCCGGCCCAGCGTCTCTTACAGGTCGCAGGGAAGACCTTCCGCAATGCCAGGGAGGATATCCAGCTGGTGAAGCTGGCATGGCATATTTTTGACCATGGCAAGTTTGACGAGAATCTTTTGCGGTATCTGTGCCGCTATTATGTAGGGAGTGTACATAAAATGGTACAGATATGGAAAGCGGCCGATGGTTTTGAAATCCCTATGGCGGATTTCCAGGAACGGATCCTGGCGCAGACGGTATTTACGGAGGAATGGGAGGATGAGGTCTGCCCTGTGTTTTACGGCTATGCGGAAAATGGCAGGAATAAAAGGCTGATCCGGGCCTTCCTTAAGTTTGCGGCTTATCAGTACCTGGTAAGGCAGAGAGCGATGCCGGAAGAAATGTTTGGATATTTTATCCGGAGGTCGCGGGAGGAAGAAAATCTTCCCTGCCTTGTAGCGGCGCTAAAGTATCTTAGCAGCAGGGAACGGAGCCGGGAGGAGACGGAATTTGTCTCTGATCATCTTCCCCGGTTACTGGAACGCAGGATGGTGTTTGGCTTTTATAAGCAGTTTGGCGAAGTCCCGGCGGCGAAACCATTCCAGGACCAGCAATTTATTGAATATATAGCGTCTCCGGACTGTCAGGTTCAGCTGCGCTGGCGGATTAAAAGCCGGGAGGAGACTGGCGCATGGCAGATTCAGGGGATGACGGATATGTTTGAGGGGATCCGGGTCAGTGGATTTGTGCTGTTTCAGGATGAGGTACTGGAATATTCTGTTATAGAGACAGATCCCCGGGGAGAACAAAAGGAGACCCAGCTGTCTGAGCTGTCTTTTGTGCCTTCCGGAGAATCGGGCAGCAGCCGGTACAGACTTTTGAACCAGATGCTGTCGGCCCGAGAGCAGAAGGAAGAGGAACGGCTTCTGGATCATATGAGGGAGTATGCGGAGAAAAAGGAATTTATCAGCAGGATGATAAAGCCTTTGTCATAAAGGGGAGGCAGAATGAAGGAAGATAAAACTTTATTGGCGGGCCTGGATTTGGCAAACGACAGGATTCAGTTATCCTGCTTTGACTGGGAAAAGGGGGAACCGGTTCCCCTGGGCAGGCTTCTGGACGGGGAGCGGGAATATGAAGTCCCGGCTGTGCTGGCGTGGAACAGCAGACGCCGGGAATGGTTCTTTGGGATCCAGGCCCGGCAGCAGGCAGAGCTGGGAAATGCTGTCCTGCTCCAGGATATCGTGAAGAAAGCGGCTTTGGGCCAGGAATATATATGCCAGGGAGTGGAATTCTCCGGAGAGGAGCTTTTATTCCGTCTGTTGGTGAAGGTACTGGCCTGCCTCAGGGAATATTATCCCAATGAACGGATCCGCAAGCTGGTCATATCTGTGGAGGAGCGGACTCCCTCCCTGCTGGAGGTCCTGGGAAAGGTGATGGGGCGTCTGGGGATTGAAGAAGATCGTTATATCATCCAGTCTCATAAGCAAAGTTATATCTATTATGCATTAAGCCAGAAACGGGAACTGTGGATGAACAATGTGGGCCTGTTTGAATACGGAAGGGAGGGGCTGTTCTATTCCCAGATTACTATTGACAAACGGACTTTGCCTTATATTGTGGGCGTGAGCCGGAAGGATCTGACGTCTTTGATGGATTGGGATATGTTGGAGGAGGAGAAGAACCTCGAATCTACTTTTTCTAATATTGCCAGAAACCAGCTTCACAAGCAGATGGTCACAACGGTATATATTACCGGCGAGGGCTTTGAACGGCCCTGGGCGCGGGAGGCCCTCCGCCGGCTTTGTTCCGGGCGGAGGGTGTTCCGGGGGAATAATCTGTTTACCCGGGGGGCCTGCTATGCTGCCCGGGAATTGGCTGGGCAGGGACAGATGGAGGAAGCTATCTTCCTGGATGAAGAAATGGTGAGCAGTACGGTTTCTATGAAGGTATACCGGGATGCCCAGGTGCAGGATATCATTATTGCCAAAGCAGGGACGCCCTGGCGGGAGATTGATGTAAGCCTGGATATTATTCCGGACCAGGAGGAGGAGATACAGATCACCACACAGAATGTCCTGCGGCGGGAGACAAAGGAGCATCTTCTGTCACTGGAGGCCTTTGCGGGAAGGCCCAATAAGATGACCAGGTTTACTGTGCGTTTTCGTTTTGCAGACGGAGACACTTGCATTGTCACGCTGAAGGATAACGGGTTTGGAGAATTTTGCCCTTCCAGCAACAGGATCTGGGAGCGTTCTATTCACTTGTAGAGAGGAGAGGGAGTAATGGGGAAGCTGATTCAGTGCGCAGGGCCAATTGCCCGCCGCCCATATTGTTTTCCTGTGACCGGGATCAATGTCTATTCCATTGAAGAAGTTTGTTATTACATCCGTAATAATATCTATATGATGCAGGAGGAAGTCTTTGACCGGGATTTTGTACTTTGGCTCCAACAAGAGCTGGGCATGAAAGAGACTGCTGACAAATTAGAAAGTATGCGGAGGGATAATAATAATCTTAAGGATATTGTGGTCACCCTATGCTGCAGCTGCGACTATTTTACGGAAGCCCAGATCCAGGAGCTGATCCAGATCATGGATGCCACCCGGGAGCAGCCGGTATGGGGGAGGAGGAAGATCCGGGCAGATTCTTTCTTCCGTTCCGGCAATACGGAACGGGCCAGGCAGGAATATGAGAGTATCCTTCAGAGCGATGATATATTGCAGGCAGATATGGAGGAATGCGCCCAGGTATACCACAGCCTGGGGCTTGCCTGCTGTCAGCTGGGACAGTTCCGCCAGGCTGCCCAGGCTTTTTGCCGGGCTTATGAACAGAACCGCCGCGCGGAATCTCTTCAGGGATATCTCTACTCTCTCCGGCTGGGAGGGCTGGAGGAGGAATACCGTACTGCGGCAAGGGAGCTGGAATTGTCGGAGGATCAGATCGCCTTTCTGGATACTCAGTATAGGGAAGGGATGGAAGAATGCCGCTCGGCAAAGGAATGCCGTCAGGTGGCAAGGCTGGGCAAGATGGCCGAGGAGGGCAGAATGGAGGAATATTGTTCCAGAAGCAGGGAACTGCTCCGAAGGTGGAAGAAGGAATACCGGCAGGAAATGGGGCTGTAGCCGGGATGGATGAGAAGGAACAGACAATGAATGGAGCAACAGAAAGGGTGCAACAGAAAGGGTAGAGCGAAGATGGCGTTATGGGACAGATTTCGGAAAAGGGATGAACAGCAGCCGGATCAGGCACCAGAAGGACAGGAGACTTCTGCTGTGGAATTGGCGCAGGAACTGGAGCAGGAGGAGGTAAAGCCCCTGTATAAAGAGGACAAGAAACGCTTTGTCCAGGAATGCTGTGAGTCTATCGGGGAAAATGAGAAGCAGATCCAGATTGCCAGAAAGGAATATGAGCAGGTCACCGAATATCTGACAGATATCCAGAAGATTGACAGGATTGAGGGGGAGGATCAGACTCTGCTGCAGGATACTGCCCAAAAGCTGCAGGTCCTGATGAAGGAACGGAGCCTGTACAAGAATCGGAACCTTACGATCAGCGAGGCGCAGATCCGCCGCTTTGACCGATATGAGGAAGAGCTGGTGGATGAGATTAAGAAAATGTATCAGATCCAGACCCACCAGAAGGCAGTAGTCAGCGATATGAAGCATCTGGAAGAGGAGAAGGCCCGGCTGTATGGGGACCGGAAGGAGATTGTGGAGAAGCAGGATGCGTTAAAGGGCATGGCGAAGATTCTCTGTGCGCTGATCTTTTCTATGGTGCTCCTCTTTGTGGCTTTGTACTATGCCTTGTCTGTGGATATGACGCTGCCCTACCTGGCTACCTTGTTGCTGGCGGCGATCTCAGCCACGGTGATTTTTTTGGAGGCCAATAAGAACCGCCGGGATATGGTGATGACGGAACGTAAGCTTACCAAAGCCATCACATTGCTGAATCGGGTAAAGATTAAATATGTCAACAATTCTTCTCTGCTGGAGTATGACAGGGAGAAGTACGGGGTAAAGGACGCTGCAGATTTTGAGGAAATTTGGACGGAGTACCGCCGGGCTAAGGAATATGAAAGGAAGTTCCGGGAAAATACGGAACAGATGCATCGCTGCAATGAGGATCTGACCGAGCTGCTGAAGAAGCATGAGGTGGCTGATCCGGAGATCTGGCTGAGCCAGACCCTGGGACTGCTGGATAAGCGGGAAATGGTGGAGATCCGCCATGAACTGAATCAGCGCAGGCAAAAGCTCAGAGAACGCATAGCATATAATACAGATTTGAAACAATCGCTGCTGGCGCAGGTGGACGGGCTGATACAGGAGAATCCGGGGATGCGGGAGGAATTGCTGGAGATTGTACAAAAGTTTAAGCAGGCTCATGGAGAATAGATATAAAATGGGCATACTGATAAAATTTTAATAGGCAAAGTAGGTGACAGATTTATGGATGATCGGGAACAGAAGCAGGTATCACATCTTATAGTATTATTTTTCTATACAATTTTTATGATAATATTGACTGTGGAAACATTTCTCTTAGGATGGGAGAAGGGTTTTCTCATCCGGCTTCTGGTTGGGCTTGTGATAGCGTGGGGAGTCCACATTGCCGGAAAAGTATCGGACAGTTTTGAAAAGTGGCTGTGCTTTATTATGATCATGCTGGCATTCTTTTTCTATGCCATTCATGAGACCAGCTTCTATGATCTTGCTCCATTGATGATCGTGATCATGCTTATCTATTTTGTCGCCGGAATATATAGCATGGTCAATCTGTGCATGGTCATTTATTATGCAGTTATGATCTATGATATGGTATTTTTGTTTGGCAATTCTATGGAGTATACTCTCCTTTCTGTATCCCGGATCTTCCTTCATTTCCTATTTGTTTTTGTAACAGGGCGCATCGCTGCTATGGTAGTGGAAAAGCGCGGCAGAGAAATGGTAAATATGAAAGAGAGAATCACCGCATTGGAAGAGACTAACCGGCGGACGGAAGATTTTCTGACGAATGTATCCCATGAACTCCGCACTCCGATCAATGTGGTGACAGGCCTTACTATGGTCCTCCTTAAAAATGAGGAAAGCCAGCATAAGCGGGAGAATATTATTTCTGTACAGAAAGCTGGACACAGACTGTTCCGGCAGATCGAGGATATCCTGGATTATACGGAAATCGATACAGGAAGGCTTACTGTCGTGGAAGACTCTTATATGCTTTTCGATATGGTCAATGATATTATTGGAGAGGATCAGCTGTATGACAATGACAAGGGCCTGGAGGTCATTTTTGATGTGGACCCTGCCATACCGTCCATACTTATTGGGGATGAAAAAAAGATCAAAAAAATTATAAAGCATTTGCTGGATAATGCCATTAAATTTACAGACCAGGGAGGCGTTCATGTCAAAATCTACGCCTTGCGCAAGCCTTATGGGATCAATCTGTGCATTAAGGTGACTGACACGGGGATCGGAATGGATGAGGAAAGCCTGGGGAGGATCAAGGAGAAGTTTTATCAATCCAGCGGAGGAAGGGACCGGAAGACCGGAGGCCTGGGGCTGGGGATTCCGATCGTATACGGCATGGCGGCTGCGATGGAAGGTTTTGTCCAGGTGGAGAGTAAGCAGGGCGGCGGCACTACTGTATCGGCGAGCATTCCCCAGAGAGTGGAGGACGATACCCCCGGCATAGCCGTAGAAAATTCTAAAAAACTATGTCTTGCCTGTTATCTGGAACCGGAGAAGTACCAGGTTTCAGAGGTGAGAAAATTTTATGATGAGGCGATTTCCCATATTGCTTATGGATTGGATGTTGCCGTTCACCGGGTCTATGATATGGATGGACTGGAAAGGCTGATCTCTATGAGGCGGTTGACCCATCTGTTTATAGGCGCCGAAGAGTACACGGAGGCTTCTTCTTATTTTGAAAAGCTGGCGGAACGGATGCAGGTGATTGTGGTGGCGCGATCAGATTTTGCCCTGCCCGGGGACAGCAGGGTGGAAATTCTTTCCAAACCATTTTATTGTTTGCCGATAGCTAATGTGCTGAATGCCGTCTCTTCCCAGGATTCCAAGGAGTGGCAGGGCAAGCGGATGATCTGCCCGGGCGTCAGCGTACTTGTGGTAGACGATGAACCGATGAATCGGATGGTGGCAGAGGGAATCTTCAAGGATTACCAGATGAACGTGAAAACAGCCGGGAGCGGCAAGGAGGCTATTGAAATCTGTGGGAAGGAAGATTTTGACTTAATCTTTATCGACCACATGATGCCGGAAATGGATGGTGTGGAAACATTAAAACAGCTTCGCAGGCTTAAGGCGGAATCTTCCCATATGTTTACGGCCATTGCCTTTACGGCTAATGCCGTCAGCGGCGCAAGAGAAATGTTTTTCCGGGAGGGCTTTGATGAGTTTGTCTCCAAACCTGTTGAATATCCGGAATTGGAGAGAGTCTTGCGAAAGGTGCTTTCCAAACTGCAGATCCAGTTTGTAGAGGAGCAAAAGATACGGCAGGAGGCCGGGGCGGCCACGCCTTTACATGAGGCGGCGGATCAGAGCGGGCCGGGGCAGGAGGAAGAGACGGATGGCCAAGAGGATGAGGATGCAATGGCCCAGCTGGGCAGGGCAGGCATCCATACCAGATCCGGCCTTATCTATTGCAGAGGCGACAGGGAATTTTATATCCGCATGCTCACTACATTTGTAGAAGAGACGCAGCAGAAAATGGAAGAGATTGACGGGCTCTTTGAGAAGAGGGATTATAAGAATTATCGCATTCAGGTTCATGGATTAAAAAGCACCTCGAAATTATTGGGGGGCGGATTCCCTGTCTGATCTGGCGAAGGATATAGAGGTTGCCGCCAAAGATGAGGATGAGGAGTATATCCGGGAACATCATAACCAGTTGATTGACCAATATAGAGATACAAGCCGGAAGATCCAGGAGGCTATTGTTGAAGAAACGGGCCGCCCTGTTCAGGCGGCAGTTGTCCAGGAGACAGCGATATCCCGGGAGGAGCTGCTTAACGAGTTACTGGAATTAAAGGATATCCTGGATATCTTTGAGGAAAACAGGGCGCAGAAAAAGATTGACAGCCTGTGCGGGAGCAGCTTCGAGGGCAGAAGCCTGGCAGATCTGCTGGGAGAGATCAGGCATGATGTGGATGAATTTGACTTTGAAACCGCCGCAGAAAAGGTATCGGCATTGATCCTGCGCGTGGAAGGAGGCGAGGTATCATGAAGTTAAAGAAACTGGCACAGGCAGTGGTAGGCGATTATAATCAGTCCCTGCAGGAGCGGCTCTTTCGCCTCATTACAACAGTGGGGCTTATCGGCCTGGCTTTAGGCGGCGTTGTGGGCTGCCTTTCCGGAGAAAGCATAGGAAACCAGATTGCTATTTTTGCGGCATTATTGATTTTTTTTGTTATTGTCTGCCTCACGATCCATTTCCACAAGATTTAGCTGGGGGCGCTGGTCATATCGGCGATAGCCATGTTCCTGGTACTGCCTTTTAATTTTATCTCTGCAGGGGGGATCTATGGAGGCGCGCCTATTTGGTTTGTCCTGGGGGTGGTGCTGGCCACTCTTGTGGTAGAGGGAAGGTCAAAATATATCTTGCTCATAGGCGGTTACATTATGTTTCTGGCCTGCTACTACATTGCCTATTTTTATCCCAGGCAGATCGTCCAGCATACGCTTGAAATGGCATATGTGGATTCTTTTTCTACATTGACTATTGTTTCTTTTATAACCTGTGGCATGCTATTGTTCCAAAACAAGGCATATCAGGCGGAAAATGAGATGGTGCGCAAACAGAAAAAGGAGATTGAGGAACTGAACCAGGCGCAGAACCACTTTTTTTCCAGTATGAGCCATGAGATCCGTACCCCTATCAATACTATCATTGGACTGAATGAAATGATCCTCCGGGAAGATGTTTCGGATGAGGTGGTTGCGGACGCCCGGAATATTCAAAGCGCCAGTAAGATGCTTCTGGCCCTGATCAATGATATTTTGGATATGTCGAAGATAGAATCCGGTAAGATGGATATTGTTCCTGTGATCTATGATACAGGCGCCATGTTCTCCGATATTGTTAATATGATCTGGGTAAGGGCTCAGGAAAAAGGGCTGGAGCTTCATATTGACATAGATGAGAATATCCCGGCGCAGCTGTATGGCGATGAGGTGCGCATCAAACAGATTTTGATCAATCTGTTGAATAATGCGGTGAAATATACCTCGGAGGGGGCGGTTACTTTGTCTGTCCAGTGCCAGAAAAGGGATGGGGATTGCATATATATGGCCTATTCCGTGTCAGACACCGGCATTGGGGTCAAGAAAGACAGCATCCCTCATCTGTTCGATGCCTTTCAGCGGGTGGATAAGGAGAA
Source organism: uncultured Lachnospiraceae bacterium (assembly GCA_947589315.1). GTDB lineage: Bacteria > Bacillota > Clostridia > Lachnospirales > Lachnospiraceae > Jutongia. The sequence continues at coordinate 12,215 of CANPZE010000009.1, forward strand.
GAACCGCCATATTGAGGGAACCGGACTGGGGCTTTCTATTGTAAAGCAGCTTGTAGAGCTGATGGGCGGAGAGATTACGGTAAACAGCGTATATATGAAGGGATCTGATTTTATTGTCACATTGCCCCAGGACGCCGTAGGGGAGGAAAAGCTGGGCGAGCTGGATCTGAAAGAGAAGCACACTCTGGGCGTCAGAGAAGATTACAGGGCTGTTTTTGAGGCGCCCAAGGCCCGGGTGCTGATCGTGGATGACGATAAAAGCAATCTGATGGTGGCAGAAAAACTTTTGCAGGATACAAAAGTAAAGGTTGACACGGTCCTGTCCGGAGCGGAGTGCCTGAAGCGGACGGGACAGGAACGCTATGATGCGATCTTTATGGACCACCTTATGCCGGTGATGGACGGCATTGAGTGCCTTCATATGATCCGTACCCAGACGGGAGGACTGAACCAGGACACTCCCGTGATCATCTTAACGGCAAATGCCGGTGGGGAGAATCAGGTTCTCTATAAAAGGGAAGGGTTTGACGGATATCTTTTGAAGCCTGTCAGCGGTGCGCAGATCGAGACAGAGCTTTTAAAACATCTTCCCCGGGATTTGGTCAAGATGGCAGCTGCCTCCCAGTTTGCCGATGTGGTGGGCAGCCCTGTCCTGGAACACAAAAAGAAGCGCCTTGTCATGATCACTACGGACAGCGTAAGCGATCTCCCAGGAGAACTCACAGAGAAGTATCAGATCGCCGTGATGCCTTATCAGGTACTGACGGAAGGCGGGGTATTCAGGGATGGAGAAGAGGTGGAATCGGACGGCCTTTTGTCATATATTGCAGAACAGGGGAAAAATGTACGGTCAGAACCGCCCCAGGCGGAGGAATACGAAGCATTTTTTGCGGAACAGCTGACCCGGGCCCAGTATATCATTCATATTACAATGGCAAAGAATGCAAGCCAGGGCTATGAAAATTCTATGAAGGCGTCCAAGACTTTTGGCAATGTGACGGTGGTTGATTCCGGACATTTGTCCAGCGGAATGGGCCTTATTGTGTTATATGCGGCCCAATATGCGGCGGAAGGGATGTCGGTGGATGGCATTCTATGTGAGATTGACCGTATGAAGGCGCAGACGAGGACCAGTTTTATCGTGGGCAGTACGGAGTATCTGGCGAGATCGGGAAGGATTTCTTCCAAGATCAATGCAGTCTGCAAAGCGTGTATGCTGCATCCGGTCATTGTCTTGAAAGGCAGCAGCATGAAGGTAGGGGCGGTCCGGATCGGAGGCAGGAATACTATATGGAGAAAATATATTACTTCTACCCTGCATTCTTCTTCGGAGATCGACAGGAGGATCCTGTTTATCACCCATGCAGGGCTGAGCGTGGCAGAGCTGGGACAGATTGAGGCAAAGGTGAGAAAGAAGATAGATTTTGACACGGTCATCTATCAAAAGGCATCGCCGGCTATTTCTATCAATTGCGGGCCGGACAGCTTTGGGCTATTATTTATGGTGAAGGATTAAAAAGCAGAATGGATACAGGCACGATATAGGTTCAACAATGATTTCTGTCTGATTGAGCTGATAAAGGAGGCATGAGGATTATTATGAAAAAAAGGTGCAGAAAAGTGATCGGATTGTTGACGGCCGCCCTTCTGATAACCGGCTGTGGGAAACAGCAGGGGCAGAACGCTTTTGTTTTACAACCGGGACAATCTGATTTGAAGTATGTGCAGTCAAAGGATACTTTTGTGATCGGCATTACAGATTTCGCTCCCATGGATTATCAGGAAGGAGAAGAGTGGGTGGGCTTTGATGCTGCTTTGGCAGAGAAATTTGCGGAAGGCCTTGGCGTAACACCGGAGTTTAAGGAGATCGACTGGGACCAAAAGACTAAGCTTTTGGAAAATGGAACGGTTGACTGTATCTGGAATGGCATGACGATGACGGAGGAGCTTCAGAATACAATTACCTGCTCGGAACCTTATCTTTCTAATGCACAGGTGGCAGTGCTGCGGGAGGAGGATTGCCGGAAGTATGAGTCTATAGAGGAATGCCAGCATCTGTTATTTGCAGTGGAGTCAGGTTCAACGGGAGAGGATTTGCTGAAGGAACTGCGCTACCGTTACACTGCCTATCCCACCCAGAAAGATGCTCTGCAGAGTGTCTGTGACAAGGAGACGGATGCCGCAGTCATTGACATTATTATGGCGGCATATTATACAGGAGAGGATCAGGAATTTGGAGGGCTGGGATTTCAGTTCTCCCTGAATGATGAAAAAATATGCGTAGGTCTGCGCAAGGATTCTGATCTGGCAGAGAGGGTGAATACTTTTTTGGCGGATAGCGGCGAAGACGGCACATTGAAGGAACTGGCAGAGAAATATGGAATTGAAGGGGCGGTCCTTGACCGGCAGTGAAAACTCGTATGCGGTAATAGCGCGCGTAAGATTTATGAGGGGAGGAGATTTTCCAATGAAAAACATTATTCTCAGCGCCGATGGGGATCAGCTGGTTTATTCGGTTCCGGATGTAGTTGCCGACAATTTAGAAAAGTATTGCCTGGAGTTCTGTAATAAATGGATCCAGACGGACCCGCATGCGGAAAAATACAGGTTCCATGGCCTGATATGCTATGATGAGCGGGATTTTATCGATTATCTTAACCAATGGCGTTTCCCTTCAGAACCATCGGTATATATCACGAATCTTGGCCCGATAGATAGTGACATACCCATTCCGGAAAAATATAAAGATTGCCCGTCTTTTAATTTTTAATAATCAAAAAGTGATTTAGGGATTGACAATCTTGGGAGCCTTTGTTATAATTCTTCATGCTGTGTAAACAGAGACAACAAAGCAGAGTTTATCCACTCTCACCTTAGCACAGGAGTGACTTGGGTTAATATTGGACACAGACCATAGAGGGATCATGGATTTTGTCAGTATAGTGGATGAACGATTGTTTATCCACTTTTTTATTTATTGGAGGTGCACGACCATTAGTAATTTAATGATTAATGAGCAGATTAGGGACCGGGAGATCCGTTTGATCGGTGAAGACGGCGAGCAGCTGGGTATCATGTCAGCGAAGGAGGCAATGAAACTGGCAAGGGAGGCGGAGCTGGATCTTGTGAAGATCGCGCCGAATGCGAAGCCGCCAGTTTGCAAGATCATAGACTATGGAAAGTATCGTTATGAGCTTGCAAGGAAAGAAAAGGAAGCCAGGAAGAAGCAGAAGACAATGGAGGTCAAGGAAGTACGCCTGTCGCCTAACATCGATATGAACGATCTGAATACCAAGGCAAATCAGGCCAGAAAGTTTCTTGCCAAGGGAGATAAGGTAAAGGTTACCCTGCGTTTCCGTGGTCGTGAGCTGACGCATATCAATTACAGCAAGCAGATTCTGGACAGCTTTTATGAGAAGCTGGAGGATGTGGCTGTGATCGATAAGCAGCCGAAGATGGAAGGAAGATCCATGGTAATGTTTCTGTCGGAAAAGAGACAGTAAAGAATTGTCTGCCTGTCAGACAAAGCTTTCAGTATAATAACATAAGTTAAGGAGGAAATGTATTATGCCCAAAATGAAAACAAAGCGCGCAGCTGCGAAACGTTTTAAAACAACAGGAACAGGGAAGCTTATGAAGATGAAGGCTTATAAGAGCCATATCTTGAATAAGAAGTCAGCCAAGAGAAAGAGAAACCTGAGAAAGAGCATTGAGGTGGATGCGTCAAATGCAAAGATGATGAAGCGCATGTTACCGTATTCAAAATAAGGATAGGAGGAAAGAGAGATGGCACGTGTAAAAGGCGGATTAAACGCAAAAAAGAAGCATAATAGGATCCTGAAGCTTGCAAAGGGTTACAGAGGAGCAAGATCCAAGCAGTATAGAGTAGCAAAACAGTCTGTAATGCGGGCTCTGAACTCTTCCTTCGCAGGAAGAAAAGAGAGAAAGAGACAGTTCAGAAGATTATGGATCGCGCGGATTAATGCGGCGGCAAGACTGAATGGTCTGTCCTACAGCAAGTTTATGTATGGCCTGAAGTTAGCAGAGATCGATATCAACAGAAAGATGCTTTCTGAAATGGCGATCAGTGACCCGGAAGGCTTTGCAGCGCTGGTAGAGGTTGCAAAGGGGAAGGTTGCTTAAATATTGCACATTCGCCCTTTGCCGTTTGGCAAAGGGCTTTTTGCTTAATAGGGTGAAACCTTGGTTTTGCCCTTTGCTGGCTTATAGGAAACATTCTTGTGGGAAAGGAAGATAGAAGGATGGCAAAGGAATTGGAAAAGAATTATAACCCTGCCGACATCGAGGGGCGTACCTATAAGAAATGGGAGGAGAAAAAATATTTTCATGCAAAGGTCGATCGGGACAGGAAGCCTTTTACGATCGTTATGCCGCCGCCCAATATTACAGGACAGCTGCACATGGGACATGCCTTGGATAATACTTTGCAGGATATCCTGATCCGTTTTAAGCGGATGCAGGGATATGAGGCATTGTGGCTGCCGGGAACAGATCACGCCTCCATCGCTACTGAGGCGAAGGTAGTGGAGAAGCTGAAGGAGGAGGGAGTTTCCAAGGAAGAGATTGGCAGAGAGAAGTTCCTGGAGCATGTCTGGGACTGGAAGAAACAGTACGGCGGACGGATCGTAGAGCAGTTAAAGAAGATCGGTTCTTCCTGCGATTGGGACCGGGAGCGGTTCACAATGGACGAGGGATGCAATAAAGCAGTCCGGGAAGTGTTTGTCAACCTTTATAACAAGAAGGCGATCTACCGGGGAGAACGTATCATCAACTGGTGCCCTCATTGTCTGACTTCCATTTCCGATGCAGAGGTGGAGTACGAAGACCAGGCCGGCCATTTCTGGCATCTGCGTTATAAGACGACAGACGGCGCCGGGTATATTGATCTGGCTACCACCCGTCCGGAGACCTTGCTGGGAGATACTGCCGTGGCGGTCAATCCCAAGGATGAGAGATATCAGGATATGATCGGCAAGACGCTGGATCTTCCGTTGGTACATCGGCAGATTCCTATTATAGCAGATGATTATGTAGATATGGAATTTGGTACAGGTGTGGTAAAGATTACACCGGCCCATGACCCTAACGATTTTGAAGTAGGGCTGCGCCATGATCTGGAGATCATCAACGTCCTGACAGAGGATGCAAGGATCACAGAGGACTATCCCAAATACGCCGGCATGGACCGCTATGAGGCGAGAAAGGCCATTGTGAAGGATCTGGAAGCAGAAGGCGCACTTTTGAAGGTGGAGGATCACTCCCATAATGTGGGAACCTGCTATCGCTGTGGGACTACAGTAGAGCCCAGGGTATCTATGCAGTGGTTTGTGAAGATGGAAGAGCTGGCAAAGCCGGCCATTGAGGCAGTGAAGAGAGGAGATACCAAATTTGTCCCTCCTCATTTTGATAAAACCTATTATCACTGGCTGGAAAATATCCGGGATTGGTGCATTTCCCGGCAGCTGTGGTGGGGGCATCGGATCCCGGCCTTTTACTGCGATGACTGTGGGGAGATGACAGTTACTAAGGATAAGGCGCCCGTCTGCCCTAAGTGTGGCAGGCCTATGCGCCAGGATCCGGATACGCTGGACACCTGGTTCTCTTCCGCTTTGTGGCCCTTCTCCACACTGGGCTGGCCGGAGAAAACGGAAGAAATGGATTATTTCTATCCTACCAATACCCTGGTAACAGGTTATGATATTATCTTTTTCTGGGTAATCCGTATGATGTTCAGTGGATTGGAGCATACCGGGGAGGTTCCGTTTGATACGGTGCTGATCCATGGCCTGGTCCGGGATTCCCAGGGGCGTAAGATGAGTAAATCTCTGGGCAATGGGATCGATCCGCTGGAAGTCATCAACAAATATGGAGCAGACGCCCTGCGCCTTACTCTGGTGACGGGAAATGCGCCGGGTAATGATATGCGCTTCTATTGGGAGCGGGTAGAGGCCAGCCGCAATTTTGCCAATAAGGTCTGGAATGCATCCCGGTTCATCATGATGCATCTGGGAGACCGGGAGATCACGCAGCCGGAACAGGCGGCTCTGGCGCCGGTGGATCGGTGGATCCTGTCCCAGGTTAATACCCTGGCCAGAGAAGTTACCGACAATATGGAGAAATTTGAGCTCGGGATTGCAGTGCAGAAGATCTATGATTTTATTTGGACTGAATTCTGCGACTGGTATATTGAACTGGTCAAGCCCAGGCTTTTCCATAAGGAGGAAGATCCGGCATCCGCTAATGCGGCGTTCTGGACTTTAAAGACTGTGCTGATCGCTTCCCTGAAATTGCTCCATCCCTATATGCCCTTTATTACAGAAGAAATCTTCTGTACCCTTCAGTCAGAGGAGGAGTCGGTCATGATTTCTTCCTGGCCGCAGTATCAGGAGCAATGGAAGGATCCAGAGGCAGAGGAAATGGCAGAGAGCATGAAGAATGTGATCCGCGGGATCCGTAATCTGCGCGCAGAAATGAATGTGGCCAATGCCAGAAAGGCAAAGGTATATATTGTGGCAGATAACGAGAAGCTCTGTAATATCCTCACAGACTGCAGGGCCTCCTATGAGCATATGATCTTTGCCTCCGGCCTGTCTGTCCAGCTGGATAAGGCAGGAGTGGAGAGCAACGCAGTCTCTGTAGTGATTCCTGGCGCAACGATTTATATGCCCTTATCCGACCTGGTGGATCTGGAGAAGGAAAAGGAACGGCTTACCAAAGAAAAGGAACGCCTGGAAGGCGAGCTCAGGCGCGTGAATGGAATGTTAAATAACGAAAAGTTCCTGAGTAAGGCTCCGGAAAGCAAGATTGCGGAGGAAAAGGGAAAACTGGAGAAATATACAAGTATGATGGCTAAGGTAGAGGAAGAATTGTCTGCCTTGTGATGTATTTACCATATCAACTTTTGAAAAACAACTGGGCCTGTTTGGAGGTATCAGTTGTTTTTCTTGCAATATCCCCTATAGTTGGTTATAATTAGCATAAGCATATTGAGGACAATGTTCGGAGGACAGAGGGGAGGGAGAAATATGCAGGATGATACAATGGAAAAGAATGATGCGGCAAAAGTAGAGATTGTAATATCAGACGATGAGACGGAAGCATATATGAAGTTACCTCCTACACAAGATGGAAAGCTGTATACAGTGGAATTACTGAAAGTCTATCTGAAAGAGGAAGGGATCATTTCAGGGATCAAGGAGGATGTGCTCCGCAAGATCATTGCGGAGGAACGATATAATGAAAAGGTCCTGGTAGCAGAGGGGATCCGCGTACAGGATGGTAAGGATGGCTGGTTCGAGTTCCTGTTTGATACGGAAGTGAATACCAGGCCGAAGATATTGAAGGATGGATCTGTGGATTACACTCCCTGCGGGGATGTGCCGGCTGTCCATGAGGGAGAGAAGATTGTGATATACCATCCGGCGGCGGAACCGAAGGATGGGCTTAATGTCTTTGGACAGGTGCTGGCAGGCCGGAGAGGGAAGGAACTCGCCCGCTTAAAGGGAAAGGGCTTTATTGTATCAGACGATAATCGGGAGTATACGGCGCGCTATACCGGTAAAGTTACATATAAGGACGACTGGCTGCAGGTTGATGAGGAACTCACGATCAATGAAGATGTTTCCTATACGACTACGGGAAGTATTTCCTTTGTGGGCAATATCCATATCAAGGGGAATGTGCTGTCAGGAATGGAAGTCATTTCCGAGCGGGGCGGAATTATTGTCGATGGCTTCGTGGAGGCAGCAGAATTAAAGGCGAAAAAAGATATTGTATTGAAGAATGGGATGCAGGGGAACGGAAAGGGAAAGATTGAATGTGAGGAATCTGTATCCGGAAAATTCTTTGAACAGACGGTTGTCATATGTAAGGGCGATGTACACGCCAATGCGATCATGAACTGCCAGATCGAAGCAGGCCAGGATATATTGGTATCCGGCCGCTTTGGCATTATCGTGGGTGGGAAGGTTTCCGCACTGCGCAGAGTGCAGGCTATGATCGTTGGAAATGCAGCGGAGAAGAAGACGGAGATCCATTCCGGAGTAGAAGGGGACTTATTTGCCCAGATGGCAAAATGTGAGCATGATATGAATGCTCTGCAGGAGGAGTTGAATGACATCAAGCGTAAGGCCGATAAGCTGGATGAGTTGATGAAGTACACAGACAGAGAAGACATCCGCCAGGGCAAGGTAGTCTTACTCCGGTCTAAGGTGGAGAAGGACAGCCAGATCAATGAGCTTCTGAAGAGGAAGCAGGAGCTGGTGGATCTGATGGCCAAGTCGAATGAGGCGAAAGTAACGATTGAAAAAGTAGTATATCCAGGAGTGTCTATTATCATCAATGGAATGAGTGTCGTGGTTACTGACGAGATTAACCATGTGGAATACGCCAGGAGAGGCTCCGGGATCATTTCTTATAACATAGAGTAGAGGGATGCCGGACAGCAGCGGCAGATGTCGATATTTGCGTATAAAAAGAATTGATGATTAGCAGGAGGTAGTGTAAGATGGACTTTGAAGCAGAGTTGGAAAAGTTTCAGCCCAGCCTGGATATTGAACAGGCAGAAGATGCGATATATGGAAATAGTACCACAGATGTGATGGATATACTGGAAACTATACTGAATGAGAACCGAATGGGTGTTGTAAGAGATGCAGAGCAGGTGGAGGAGTCATGAACTGTCCAAGATGTAATGTAGAATTGTCTTTTAAAAAGAAAAGATGCGATAACTGCGGACAGGATCTGAGAGTGTACCGCCGTATCCTCAGTTTGTCCAATAGTTGCTATAATCAGGCTTTGAGCCAGGCAAAGGTCCGTGATCTTTCCGGCGCCATTGTATCTCTGCAGAAAAGCCTGAAGTTTAATAAAACTAATACCAACGCCCGCAATCTCCTGGGATTGATCTATTTTGAAAAAGGAGAGGTAGTGGAGGCGCTGAGCGAGTGGGTTATCAGCAAGCATTTTCAGGAAAAGGATAATGAAGCGGATCACTATATCCAATATGTGCAGTCTAATCCTAACCGGCTGGAGAATTACAGCCAGATGGTGAGAAAATATAATTCTGCCTTGATGTCCGCCCGTAACGGGGATGAAGACATGGCGGTCATCCAGCTCAAAAAGGTGGTCAATATGAACCCCAGGTTCCTTCGGGCCAATCAGCTTTTGGCTTTGCTGTATATGATGAGCGGCAAGAAGGAGAACCGGATCAAGGCGTACCGGATCCTGAAAAATATTAGTAAGGTGGATGTGACCAATACTACCACGCTCCGTTATCTGAAAGAGCTGTCTGATATCCATGTAAAACCGGAACAGGTCTCCAGACCCAGGCCGGCTGCTGAGAAAAAGGAAGGGGCGGCACGGAGGACATTGCCTCCGGTGGATGAAAACGCCTACCGGCCGATCACCCCTTATAAGGAGGAAAAGCCATCGGTCCTGCCGTTTGTCCATGCTCTTTTGGGTGTAGTGATCGGTATTGTGCTGATGCAGTTCTTGATCGTGCCCCAGCTGAACAACCGGGCGAACAAGGACGAAAATGAAGCGTTTAAAAGTTACAGTGAAGGGATGGCCGCAGATGAAAGCGATGTCTCCTATCTGAAGAACCAGAATGAGCAGCTGCAGAAGCAGGTCTCAGAACTGGAGGAGCAATTAGACGGGAACGATGGCCAGACGATCGCAGAGGAGTATGACACGCTTCTTACCGCCATGGAATATTATCTGGAGGATAATAACATGGATGCGGCAGAGACGCTGGTGGAGGTGGATAAAAGCAGCTTTGAGGCGGAAAGCGCCCAAAAGCTCTATCAAAAGATTAAAAAGGCAACCTTTGCCGCCGCCTCTGAGGATTATTTTATCAGAGGAAGAGACTGCTATAACGGAGAAGGGGAATATGTGGGGAAGCAGGATTACGATGAGGCCGTCACCCTGCTGGAGAAGTCTTTGGAGTTCAATAAAAAGAATACCGATTCCATGTATTTCCTGGGACGCTGCTATCAGCAGAAGTCTGATGTGGATAAGGCTAAGGAATATTATAATCAGATTGTAAATGATTATCCGGATTCTGTCCGGGTATCGGAGGCGAGAAGCAGGCTCAGGGAAATGGGCGAATAGAAATCGGAAATAGAAATCGGGAATAGAAATAAAAAAGATAAAATGATGGGAAAACCTGTCAGAGAATACTAAGGTATCACTCTGGCAGGTTTTTTCATTTTTGTAATCAAATTTGTATAGGAAATTGCAGATTGTATGATAATAAATAGAAAAGAGGAAGGTGGATTATGAAATATCAGGAGAGAGAGCAGGAGGGAATCCATTATGAGATCCAGCGGAATTGCCTGATCATTTATGTGAATCAGGACCTGGACCATCATGCGGTCACCTATCTAAGGGAACGGTCGGACCGCCTGATTGAGGCGGGAAATATCCGCCATGTTATTTTTGATTTCAGGGATGCAGACTTTATGGACAGTTCCGGGATCGGATTGATCATGGGGAGATATAAGAAGGTTATGTTCCGGGGCGGTAAGGCGGCGGTGACCAATGTGAGGGAAGGGGTAAACCGTATTTTTCAAATGTCCGGCCTGTATCAGATCATTGAGAAATATCCTACACCGGCGGAGGCCGTGTTTGGAGTAAATCAAAAAAGAGAGGGGCAGACAGTACATGGGCTGTCGCGGAATGGAGGAAAGCATGAAGATCATATTTGACAGCAATTCAGAAAATGAGGCGTTTGCCAGAACGGTAATCGCTGCATACATAACAAGGCTGGATCCCACTCTGGAGGAACTGGCAGATGTAAAGACCGCCGTATCCGAAGCGGTGACGAATTGTATTATCCATGGGTACAGCGGTACGGAGGGGGATATTGAGATGCAGTGCGATATCCAGGATCACGATGTGTGGATCGAGATTGTGGACCATGGTGTGGGAATCCCGGATATTGCCAAGGCAATGGAGCCTTTATATACTACAAAGCCGGAATGGGAGCGTTCCGGAATGGGGTTTGCTTTCATGGAGGCCTTTATGGATGAGTTAGAGGTTTTCTCGGAACCCGGCAAGGGAACAAGAGTAAAGTTGAAGAAGCATATTGGCAAAAAAGCGGCGTAAATGACCCGATAAGGATGGTATGTGCAATGGATGTTTTGGAAATGATAAAAAGAGCACGTACAGGGGATAAAGAAGCCAGGAATCAGGTGGTGGAGGAAAATATAGGCTTAGTCTGGAATATCGTAAAACGCTTCCATGGAAGAGGCTATGATGCGGAGGATCTGTTTCAGATCGGGTGTATTGGCCTGATCAAAGCCATTGATAATTTTGACCTTGAATATGATGTAAAATTCAGTACTTATGCCGTACCTATGATCCTGGGGGAGATCAAGCGTTTTCTCCGGGATGACGGAATGATAAAGGTGAGCCGTACTGTCAAGGAGAATAGCTGGAAAGTGAGAAGGGCGGCCCAGAGGCTGGATCAGGAAATGGGCCGGTCGGCTACCATTGAAGAGATTGCTGCAGCTACAGAGCTGGAGCCGGAAGATATTGTGATCGCCCTGGAGGCGGGCTATGAGGTGGATTCTATCTATCGGCCGGTGTTCCAGTCGGAGGGGAATGAGATTTATCTGATTGACCAGGTGGTGGCTGGAAGGCAGGGAAGCGTGGGACATGCAGTAAAGGCAGGAGGCGCGCTGGGCATTAAGGGCGAGGCAGAGAATCTCCGGGATGAGGAGAAGGAACAGCTGCTGGACCGGATGCTGCTGGAACAGCTGCTGGATACCCTTGGGAAAAAGGATCGGATGTTGATCGAACTCCGGTATTTTCAGAATATGACGCAGACCCAGGTGGCAAAGCGGCTGGGGATCAGCCAGGTGCAGGTAAGCCGGCTGGAGAAGAAGATATTGGAAAGGCTGCGCGCCCAGGTATAAGTACCAGGTATAAATAAAAGAAAAAGCCGCATACTACATAGTAATATTTCGAGAGGAGGGATATTATGAAATGGAGTAAATGGTGGCTTTTTTTGTTTGTGGTGGGGATTGTAATGGTTACTACGGTATACTATGTCACTGTAGTAGGCCGGGAAAAGGTCAGTTACGCCAACGGACGTCTGGTGCGTCAGGAATTGCAGATGGATGAAGACCCGTTTCCCGTTAATGTATATAAGGAGAAGTTAGCGGGAGGTGATCCTGGCCTATGAAAGCGGGAACCCTCTATTTGAAGCTGGAGCAATGCAGCAAGGTATCGAACCGCCGTGTCTGTCTGCAGGATGTGGCGGAGATTTATGCGGCAGATGCCAATCTGGTGAAGAAGGTGGGCGAGCTTGTCTTATGCACAGTAAAAGGAGACAAGAACCAGAAGCTGATCTTTTCTTCATTGAAAGTGATTGACATGATCCAGAAGGAACATCCGGACCTGACTATTGAGAATATTGGGGAGACAGATTTTATAGTAGAATACCGGATGCCCATACCGCCTAAGAAGGCATGGGAATATACTAAGACCGGCCTGATCATGCTGGTAGTCTTTTTCGGTTCTGCCTTTACCATTATGACCTTTAATGAGGATGTCAGTGTGATGGAGGTATTTGCCTCGATCTATGAGCGGATCATGGGGACGGAGAAGGCGGGAGGAAGTATCCTGGAACTGATGTATTGCGTAGGGCTTGGGATAGGGATCTTGGGATTTTATAATCATTTCTCCCGGGCTAAGCTTCACGATGACCCCACTCCGATTCATATTGAAATGTGCAATTATGAAGAGGAAATGAATAAGGCCATCATTAAAGATGCATCCCGGGAAGGAAAGACGATCCAATAGAAGGAGGCGGTCAGGATGGAAATCATCAAAACTATATTGCTTGCAGGGATCGGCCTGGCCAGTGGGGTTGCTGTGGCGGGCGGCGTATTTGCCTTTATCTCGATATTGGGCATCATACCCCGGCTGTGCGCGAAGCTGCGGACCGCTTCCAGGGTCTATTCTATGGAGACCTGTATTTTTCTGGGAGGAGTGGCCGGCTGTGTGGTCACAGTATTCCAGATCCCTCTGACGGGAGGGACAGCAGCGCTGGGAGTGTTTGGGCTGTTTGCCGGAATCTTTGTAGGCTGCCTGGCTATGGCGCTGGCAGAGACATTAAAGGTATTTCCGGTGCTGGCCAGGCGAACGAAGCTGCGGGTAGGGCTGCCGCTGCTCATTGTGGCTATGGCGGCAGGAAAATTCGTAGGAGGCCTGCATCAGTTTTTTCATAATTAAAATCAGTAGAAAGGTTGGAGAGCAATGGAAAAGGATAGTAATCATCCCAAGATGAAAGAAATTCTGGAGGAACAGGACGGTGAGCGGCAGAAAGAAAAGTACAATACCTATGTAAAAAATATGACGCCCAAGACGAACTGTGTTTGGAATTGCTGTAAGGCATTTCTGGTGGGCGGTTCCATCTGCCTGGTGGGCGAGGGGCTGAACCAGCTGTATATGCGCCTGGGGAATACAAAGGAGGTCGCCGGATTTTATGGAATGCTGACTCTGATCGGTCTGAGCATCCTGTTGACGGGACTGAATCTGTATCAGAAGCTGGGACAGTTTGGCGGGGCCGGGAGCATCGTGCCGATCACTGGTTTTGCCAATTCGGTAGTCTCTCCGGCTATTGAATTCCAGACGGAGGGACAGGTGTTCGGTATTGGCTGCAAGGTATTTACGATAGCGGGGCCGGTGATATTATATGGGATTTTTGCCAGTTGGGTGCTGGGACTGATCTACTGGGCAGGCAAACTGATTGGCTGGTTTTGAGAAGAGTACGGTGGGGCTATGCCAGCCTTACCGTACCTTTTTCTTGCAAGTTCTGGAATATGCAGTACAATAATAAATAAAAAGGGACAGAGGAGCTGCCGGAGCCAGGAGGCGGCGCGCCTGGGAAAGGAGGAACAGAGGGATATGAGATATCCGGAATTTTTGAAGGAGGGGGGAACCATTGGTTTTGTCGCCCCTTCCTATGGCTGTAATATAGAACCTTACCGCAGTGCTTTTGAGAATGCCCAGAAGAAGTTCCGGGAGCTGGGATACAATCTGGTTCTGGGGCCGAACTGCTATGAGGGCAGTGGGATCGGCATCAGCAATACGCCTGCGCTCTGCGGGGAGGAGATTAATACATATCTGGCAGGGAAAAGCTGCGATGTGGTGATCTCCTGCGGCGGGGGAGAATTGATGTGCCAGGACCTGCCCTATATCGACTTTGACAGGTTATCGGCCAGCCCTCCTAAATGGTATATGGGCTTTTCTGACAATACCAATCTTACCTTTCTCCTGCCTACCCTGTGTGATACCGCAGCCATCTATGGCCCCTGCGCCCCGGCTTTTGGCATGGAACCATGGCATCCTGTGATCCGGTCGGCCTGGGATCTGCTTTGTGGCCGGAACCTGGAGGTATGCGGTTATGATAAATGGGAAAAGGAATCCAGAAAGACGGAGGAACATCCGCTGGAGCCTTATAATGTGACAGAATCCAAGCTGCTGAGGCGGTATCCCGATGAAAATATCTGTTTGACGGGAAGGCTGCTGGGAGGCTGCCTGGATTGCCTGAGCAATCTGGTGGGTACCCGGTTTGACCGGGTCCGGGAATTTAACCGGCGCTATGGGGACGAGGGGATCATCTGGTTCCTGGAAGCCTGCGACCTGAATCCTATGGGGATCCGCAGAAGCCTGTGGCAGCTGAAAGAGGCCGGGTGGTTTGACCGGGTGAGCTGTTTTCTGATAGGAAGGCCTTTGTGGGGGCAGGAGGAATTCCTGGGATTGGATCCTTATCAGGCGGTACTGGGGATTCTGGAGGAGTATTCTGTCCCGGTCATACTGGATGTGGATCTGGGACATCTTCCCCCTTCCATGCCTCTGATCAGCGGGGGCATGGCACGGGTGACAGTAGAAGGCAACGAGATTGCCATACAACATGATATAGAGGGATGACAGGATAAAATTTTTGTTTGAGATGCCAAAGAAGGCAGGAGGCGTGCTATGATTCAGGATTTGCCAATGGGAAGGCTTGAGAATACATATCAGAATGCAGCGCCATCGTCTGGCAGCAGGATCCTCTGTTTTCTGGAGGGCCGGGCGCTGATCCGGAGGGAGGAAGACGACAGCCTGCAGCTGCCCTCTTTTTCTGTCTGGAAGGGATGGAAGGGTGAGAGCGGGCGGGCAGATGTCCGCAGGGAAGCTTCTTTTCGGTACCTGTTCCGGATCGCCGGAACAGAATATTATCTGTGGCTGGGGCGGCCTGTACCGGAGGCTGACGTCCGGGAAGAGGGATATCATTATGAGAAGGTGGGGGCTTTACGCCAGCTGGTCTCCAAGGATGTTTGTTTTGCAGTGATGACAGCCTGGCATCTGGCGGCCTGGTACAGAGATAACCGTTATTGCGGGCGTTGCGGTAAGGAGACGGCGCATGATGGGAAGGAGCGGATGCTGCGCTGCCCTTCCTGCGGAAATATGATCTTTCCTAAGATTGCGCCTGCCGTGATCGTGGCAGTGACAGATCATGACAGGATACTGCTGTCTAAATATGCAGACAGAGATTATAAAAAATATGCGCTATTGGCGGGATTTACCGAGATTGGCGAGACGGCGGAGGAGACTGTCCGCCGGGAGGTGATGGAGGAGGTCGGCCTCCGGGTAAAAAATATCCGTTATTACAAAAGCCAGCCCTGGGGAGTGGACAGTAACCTGCTGCTGGGCTTTTTCTGTGAGCTGGATGGAGAGGACAGGATCGATATGGATACCAGGGAGCTGGCATTGGCAGAATGGTTTGACAGAGGGAACTTGCCGGCTCATGATGATGGGATCAGCCTGACCAGGGAAATGATGCGGATTTTTGAAGAAGGACGGAACTAAAATAGAACATAAAATGAAAAAGAAGGGCTTTTTGCAGGAATTGAGGGATTATATTCCATTTTGGAAATCATAAAGTTTTTGTAAAGTAATGGATTTTTAGTTGACTTAAGAAAGAAAATGCATAAAAATAGAGAGTGCTGAAAAGAAATTGGATATCCTTTGACATAGGATAGAGGAAATGGAGACGAATATGCCGAAATTTAGTGTAAAACGACCTTTTGTAGTGTTGGTGGTAGTGATCATGGTCCTGGTCCTGGGAGTGGTAAGCTTTACCAGGATGACAACGGATTTTCTCCCCAACATGAATATGCCATATATGATGGTGATCACTACATACCCGGGAGCATCGCCGGAGAAGGTGGAGAGTGAACTGACGGAGCTGATGGAGAACGGAGTAGCCACTGTGAATGGCGTAAAGAATGTGACCAGTACCTCCAGTGAGAATTACAGCATGGTTATGCTGGAGTTTGAGGAGGATACCAACATGGACAGCGCTATGGTGAAGGTGTCTTCTGCGGTCAATCAGCTGGAATTGCCGGAAAATGCCGGGAATCCCATGATCTTAGAGATTTCCATGGATATGATGCCGGTCATCCAGGCCAGTGTGGATTATGAGGGGAAGGATGGCTATGAGCTGACCCAGTTTGTGGATGAGAAGATCATTCCTGAGCTGGAGCGGCAGGACGGTGTGGCCAGTGTAGAGGCCTCCGGCCTGATTGAGAAGTCGGTAGAGATTGTCCTGGACCAGGATAAGATTGATGACGTCAATGGGAAATTGCTGGAGAAGACCGATAGTTCGCTGAAGGATGCCAGGGAAAAGATCGATGATGCCCAGGATAAGATTGATGACGGGAAGGCAGAGCTGGCCAGCCAGAAAACGGCGCTGGAATCCAAGCAGCAGGACCAGAGTAATGAGCTTGCCAAGTTCAGTAAGATGATGAATCAGGCCCTGGCTAATAAAGAGGCATATTCTGCCGAGGTCACCAGCCTGAAGGCCAGCCAGACCGCTCTGAGAATGGAGAAGAAGGCGTATAAGAAGAATAAGATACAGAAGACGTATGACCAGATTAATGCTTCTTTTGCTGCGGCGAGGGAATCTCTCACATCTGGAGACGCTTACCAGGCTATTTATAATGCGATCTATCAGAAAGTTTTGGCAGCCTCTGTGCAGGAAGCCATGGGAGGGAGCGATTCCGGCGTAACGGTGACAGAAGAGAATGTGGAAGAGTATCTGGACCGTCTGGGCGATGCCGGCGGCAAGATCAAAGCGGCGGCGGCCCAGAGCGCAGAGGAGGCGGCAAAGCAGCAGGCGCAGGCTCAGCTGGATTCTATTCCATCGGATATCAAGGACGCCCTGGATAATCCTGATAAATTAAAGGCTTTCCGGGAGATGCTGATCCAGCAGGGGCAGCAGGAAGCAGGCAAGGGCATGACAAAGAAAAATCTCCAGTCTCTGTATGATATTGTCAATGAAAGGCTGCCTCAGATCAATACGGCCCTGGCCAATCTGTCGATTGAGATTAAGACGGCAGAGCAGGTACTGAAGCAGGTGGAGAAGTCTGTGAAAAAGGCAGAGGATCGGTATGAGGAGGTAGAGGCAGGCAAGATTACTGCAGCAGCAGCCTTTGGTTCTGCCAATGCCCAGCTTTCTTCTGCAGAGAGCGCCCTGGACAATAGCGAAAAGGAACTGAAGGAGGCCAGAAAGTCTTATGAGAGTTCTAAGAAGCAGGCGCTGAAAAATGCCAATCTGGACCAGCTCCTGACCATGGAACAATTGTCCAATATCCTGACGGCAGAGAATTTCTCTATGCCGGCGGGGTATATCAGTGAGGATGAGACCCAGTACCTGATCAAGGTAGGCGATGAATATGAGGATATGGAGGAGCTGAAGAACACTCTCCTGACCAATGTGAAGGATATTGGAGATATCCGTTTAAATGATGTGGCAGATATTACTGTGATTGATAATTCTTCTGAGTCCTATGCCAAGGTGAATGAGAATGATGCGGTCATTTTGAGTATTACCAAGTCCAGTACAGCGGGAACTTCTACGGTATCCAAGAAGTGTAATGAAGCGATTAAACGTCTGCAGAAGGAGAATAAAGGGCTGCGCATTGTGAATCTGCTGGATCAGGGGGATTACATTAAACTGATCATTGACTCGGTGCTGTCCAATCTGATCTGGGGCGCATTGCTGGCCATCCTTGTCCTCCTGTTATTCCTGAAGGATGTGCGTCCTACGGTGGTAGTTGCCTTCAGCATCCCTATGAGTGTGCTTTTTGCCGTAGTGCTTATGTATTTTTCCGATATTACTATGAATATCATTTCCCTGTCGGGTCTGGCATTGGGAATCGGTATGTTGGTGGATAATTCTATTGTAGTTATTGAAAATATCTACCGTCTGCGGAATAAGGGGATTCCCGTGGCGAGGGCGGCCGTTATGGGGGCCAACCAGGTGGCGGGAGCGATCTTCTCCTCCACATTGACTACGATCTGCGTATTTCTGCCTATTGTTTTTGTGGACGGACTGACAAGGCAGATCATGCAGGATATGTGCCTGACGATCACATACAGCCTGAGCGCCAGCCTGATCGTGGCATTGACTGTAGTACCCAGTATGAGTTCTACTCTGCTGAAAAAGGAAAGTACGGTAAAGCATCGCTGGTTTGATGCTATTGTGAATGGATATGATAAGGTGATCCGCTTCTGCCTTCGCTTTAAGGCAGTCCCCCTGCTGTTGTCTGTACTTCTTCTGGTGTTCTGTGTCTGGAAGGTGACCCAGATGGGGCTGGTGATCATGCCCAACATGGGAAGCGAGCAGATGTCTGTCTCTGTTACGATGGATAATGAGACTACCAGGGAAGAGGATTATGAGACGGCAGACAAGATCATCCAGGAGGTTTCCAAGATCGAGGGAATTGATATTATGGGCGGCGTGATGGATTCCGGGACCTCTGTCATGTCTACCTCAGACAAGGCGTATACCTTCCTGCTTCTGCTGAAGGAGGATTATTCTTCCCAGAATAAGGAGATTGCCAAGAAGATCGAGGGAGTTCTGGAGAAGTTTTCCCTGAAAGATTTTTCCGTATCAGAGTCTAATATGGATATGTCCAGCATGCTGGCCTCTGGCCTGACGGTGAATATTTATGGAAAGGACCATGAGAAGCTGCTGAAGATCAGTAAGGATATCATGAAAATGGTAGAGGGGATCGAAGGCTTTGAGGAGGTGTCAAACGGCCAGGAAGAGGGAGATACTGAGGTGATCGTCACCGTGAATAAGGATAAGGCAATGCGGTATGGGCTGACGGTGGCGCAGGTATATGCCAAGATTAATGAAGCGTTGACCACGGAGAAGAATTCCACTACAATCACGGTAGAAGATAAGGAATATCAGGTGAAGATCGTAGATGACAGGGAGGAATTGGATACCGGGAATCTGGAGGATTACGAGTTTGAGACTACGAAGATGACAGATACCGGAAAAAGTAAGAAAGAACAGCACAAGCTGAATGAGTTTGCAGAGATCAGCCGGGGAGAGGGGGTAGCTTCCCTGAACCGGGAGAATCTGGTAAATTATATAGCGGTTACGGCGGATACAAAGGATGGTTATAATACTACACTGCTCAGCCGTAAGCTGCAGGACCAGCTGGATCAATATCAGGCGCCGGATGGATATGAGGTGGAGATCGCAGGTGAGAGTGAGACTACAGATGAAATGGTACGGAATATGTCTCTGATGATATTCCTGGCGGTGATATTTATTTATCTGATCATGGTAGCCCAGTTCCAGAGCCTTCTGTCGCCGTTTATCGTGATTTTTACGATACCTCTGGCATTTACCGGAGGCCTGCTGGCGCTGCTGATAACAGGGCAGGAGATTTCTATGATGGCATTGATGGGCTTCCTGGTGCTGTCCGGTGTGGTAGTAAATAATGGTATTGTATTTGTGGACTATGTGAATCAGCTGCGAATCGGCGGAACGGAGAAGAGGGAGGCGCTGGTAGAGGCCGGCAAAACCCGTATGCGTCCTATTATGATGACGGCGCTGACTACGATCCTTGCTATGTCTACTATGGCAGTGAGCCGGGACAGCTCGGCCGATATGGGAAGAGGCATGGCGATCGTGACCATTGGCGGTCTTGCTTATGCCACGTTGATGACTTTGTTTATTGTCCCTGTATTGTATGATATCTTTTATCGGAAGAAGGAAATGAAGGCAGTGGATCTGGGGGATGAAACAACTCTGAATGATCATGAGGAGTAAAGAAGGATGCTTGGGAAAAAGATTAGAGGAGTCTTTGGAATTGTGATCTTGCTGGCGCTGGCCTGGAGCGGCCTGCGCCAGCCGGTTTGCGCTGCTGCTTCTGCTGGCGGCGCTGAAAAGAATGATAAGGTGATCGAGAAGGCATTTAAGAGCTGCGATGACTATAAAGCCCTTGCCGCTATAGGCTTTTCCCCCTGCGAGGCATTGGAGGAGCGGTTGTCAGAGATTGATGTGAAGGTAAAGGGAGTGAAGAATTTTGCCTTCAGGAAATGCGCTATTTCCGGAGAGGAAGACAGAGATATCATTATGACTGTGGATGTGGAAACGGGCATGTACTCTGTTACTATACTTATGGTATTTATCAACAGCGATACCGGTTATCGGGCAGACGTTTCTGAAGTCTCTGTCAGCCGCCATATGAAGTATCAATTGCTGGACATAGACCATGACGGACAGTCGGAGCTGCTGCTGGATTCTATTTGGACCCATCAGAGGGTAGAACGGTATCTGCAGATATATCAGTGGTCAGAGAAGGGGCATATGAAATCTATTTTTAAAAGGTCTGTCTGTATTGTGGGAGAGAGAGATCACCGGGTTTCTTATTGTCTACGGAAGGGGGAAGTAGTTCTCACTGTGAAGAAGCTGTATATCAATACGGAATATAAGTCCAGGACGGCGAGAAAAATGCGGTATTGGTATCGGTATAAAAACGGGAGGTATATTTTGAGAAAGCAAAAGGTTCTCTTTCGATCTCCCCGAAAGGACTTTAGAAGCTGGACGGTTGGATGATTTTGAAGGGTAGGAGTTTATGGAAAAAGAATCGAAAACAAATTTAAAAGAATTGAAAAGAAATTCATTTGGCGGATCGATCGGATTTGTACTGGCGGCGGCAGGAAGCGCAGTGGGACTTGGAAATATATGGAGATTTCCCTATCTGGCTGCCAAGGATGGCGGAGGCATGTTTTTGCTGATATATGTTGTCCTTGCTGTTACTTTTGGCTTTACGCTTTTGATCACGGAGATCGCAATCGGCAGAAAGACCAAGCAGAGCCCGCTGACTGCCTACGGCAGATTACACAGCAAATGGAAAGGCCTTGGGGTTGTTGCCTGCCTGATCCCTGTGATCATTTTGCCTTACTATTGTGTGATCGGCGGCTGGGTTGTGAAATATTTTCTGCTGTATATTACGGGAAATGGCGATCTGGCAGCGCAGGATGGGTATTTTAGTTCTTATATTTCTGGCAGGGAAGAGCCGGTGATCATGCTCTTGCTCTTTCTGGTCATAGTGACCTTTGTGATCCTGCGGGGAGTAAATAAGGGGATTGAGTCTTTCTCCAAAGTTCTTATGCCTGTCCTGGTATTGCTTGTGATCGGGATCGCCGTGTTTTCCCTGACGATCAGCCATACGGATGTCAATGGAGTGGCCAGGACAGGCCTGCAGGGGTTTGGCGTTTATGTGATTCCGGACTTTAAGGGGATGACAGCAAGCCATTTCTTTTCTATTTTGATGGATGCGACAGGACAGTTATTTTTCAGTCTGAGTGTTGCCATGGGGATTATGATCGCCTATGGCTCTTACGTGCATGATGATGCCAATCTTAAAACCTCGATTAACCAGATTGAGATTTTTGATACTGCGATCGCATTTCTGGCAGGAGCAATGATTATCCCTGCCGTATACGTATTTGGGGGAGAAGAGGGAATGGCCGCCTCTGGACCAGGTCTGATGTTTGTCTCCCTGCCCAAGGTATTTTTTTCTATGGGGCGGATCGGCAATTTTGTGGGGTGCCTGTTCTTTGCCATGGTGCTTTTTGCAGCGCTTACAAGCGCCATATCGATTATGGAGGCCGTGGTCTCCAGTATGATGGACCGTTTTGGCATTTCCAGGAGAAAGGCGGCTGTAACGGAGACGGTTATTGCCGCAGTTGCAGGTGTGGCAGTATGCCTGGGATATAATGTCCTGTATTTTGAATTGCCCCTTCCTACTGGTTCTGTGGCCCAGATATTGGACATTATGGATTATGTCAGCAATAACATCCTGATGCCTCTGGTAGCGATCGGCACCTGTATCCTGGTCGGCTGGGTGGTCAA
Organism: uncultured Lachnospiraceae bacterium; assembly: GCA_947589315.1. GTDB lineage: Bacteria > Bacillota > Clostridia > Lachnospirales > Lachnospiraceae > Jutongia. The sequence continues at coordinate 34,449 of CANPZE010000009.1, forward strand.
GCCGGATATGGTTGTGGCGGAGGTAGAGAAAAACGGAACGAAAATGGGAAGAAAGACACTTTATATTGTTATGGTTAAATATATTGCGCCTGTTATGCTGTGCATTCTTTTCCTGAAATCCCTGGGATTGTTTTAGAAGAAGGGCGGCGTTGTACGATAAAATGGGAAGGCAATTCCTGGTCGTATCGGATTATGATAAGTGAAATGATAGGTGAGTGATATGCTTTATATTATGCGTCATGGTAAGACGGATTGGAATGAGACTCATAGATTGCAGGGGAGGACAGATATTCCCCTGAATGATACAGGGAGGGCGATGGCCAGGGCGGCCGGCAAGGAATATCAGAATATAAATCTTGATATTTGTTACTGTTCTCCGTTGGCCCGGGCCAGAGAGACGGCAGAGCTTGTACTGCAAAACAGGGATATCCCTATTGTATTTGATGACCGGCTGCAGGAAATGAAGTTTGGGATCTGTGAGGGGGTTGAGATTGCCTTTGAGAAAGAAGATGACCCGATTCATGTTTTCTTTCACGCCCCATCGCAATATGTTGCAGTGGAGGGAGGCGAAAGCTTTGAAGAGCTATTTGCGAGGACCGGTTCCTTCCTGAAAGAAATTATCATGCCCGCATTAGAAGAAAATAAGGATATTCTTATTGTGGGACATGGCGCAGTAAATTCCAGTATTGCATGCCAAATAAAGGATATTCCATTGGATAGATTTTGGGAGACCGGGATTGAAAATTGTAAGCTGATAGAATTGTTACCCTGATAATTTGTTTCTGTTGTTTGCGTGTGAAAAATTGTTGACGGAAATGCCGATAAGTGCTAAGATAATTTATAGAAAAGGTGTTACCGTAAAGCAACGGTTCGCCTCGGTTATATGGTTATCAAAAAAGCAACCTAACTTTGGTCGGAGCGGTTGCTTTTTTGATGTCTTTTATTTTTTCTGGTCTGCCGGATACTGATCACAGTGACGATGATACTGATGACCGTCACTACAATACCGACAAGCTCCAAAATCATTCCCAACACCAATAGTGCTTACCTTTCACGTTATTTTCCATATGTATCCCCTCCTTCGATACAGGAAGTTCTCAAAATGTACTCATTTTGGCAAAAGGCGAACCGCTACCCGTTTTGGTAACACCTACATATATTCTACCATAGTGACAGAGGTTTGCAAGATGTGACAGCAAATAAAATATTACTTTTGGCTTTTTTGTTCTATTTTGGCGGGCTTTATGCGGGTACAGAACAGAACACGGCATTGTGGGAGGAATCGCCGGTCGTATTGACATTTTATTTCTCTCTGAGTAAAATAATCGCAGTGTCTGGTCATTAGAGGACATAAAGAGATAATTGAACAGGAAGTAGAGAAGGAGAATGATTGAATGAAAAAGAAATTATTAGCGATTACATTGTGTCAAAGTACGCTCCGACATATAACACATCCTATGCAAAAGTAGCCAATGGTTCTATGCACGAAAAAGAATGGGTATTAGAACTTATAGAAATGGAAAATGGTCTCCCATTATAAAAAATCCAAATCCTTGGGAGTAAAAAAAGTTAAAAATGAATCTCATATCAAATAACTGGTTGCTAGTAAGGGAGGACTTTTTATTGCGCTTCAGATGAGTTCTCATGATATTACTGTTGAGGGCAGTGCAACAATTGATGATAAGAAAGAAATTAAAGAAGCTATTGGTATTTTGAATGATATAAAAGTAATATCAGGAAAATATTCTGTTTACGACTTAGAAGGAGAATCACCATCTGCATGGATAATGATTTATGATGGAACTAAAGTAGTAAATTCTATATATTTTTATTACAATATAGTTGCATAGGAGGGCGATTATTATAAGATAAGTATTTCACAGTATAATAAGTTGATTGATTTGTGTCGGCAATATGGAGATGTTTCTTAATATGATTATTAAATAAACGGAAGGTTACGTATATGAGAAAGGAGATTGATTGTTCTATATGTTAAAAGACAGTGAAGAAAAAATTGAATTAAAGAAGTATAAATATTGTTCAGTATCAATGGTGGTTATATATGTAATGATAACATTTTTTGATTTGATCACAGATAATCTTTCTGCTCAGTCAATTATGATATTTACAGTTTATATGTGCATGGAAGGTATAATCTCTTTTTATTATGAGCATAAACTTAGAAAATTATTCTTATCAATTATAATGGCAATTATTTTTTCTTTTTTTGCTTATGAATACGTGATTACTATAATTTCGAAATTATGATTTAGTTTTTTGTGGTTTCGGAAATCAATATGAGAATTTCTATGTAATTTGAGTATATTACCCTGATTATTAAATATTATATACAGGATAGATGTTTATATGCAGGCACAAGATTAAGATGTAGCGATTGATGACAATGCCTTGAAAAGCCGCGGCCGTATTGACATTTTATTTCTTTCTGAGTAAAATAATCGCAGTGTCTGGTTATTAGAGGACATAAAGAGACAATTGAACAGGAAGTAGAGAAGGAGAACGATCGAATGAAAAAGAAATTATTAGCGATTACATTGTGTACTGCATTATCAGTATCCGTTTTATCCGGATGCAGCACTGCGTCCCTCCAGAGGACAGCAGAGCTTGCAGATAAACTTATTTCTTCTGAGGCACCGGAGGCCGCTACGCCAAGCCCGACACCGGAGGTACAGGAAAAAACACTCGCCCTGAAAAAATCAGGCAAAGTCGGCGATTGGAAATTTAAGGTAACAAAGACGGCGGCAAAAAAGAAAATCAAAACCAGCGCTTATTTTGAGGCGAAGGCAGATAAGGGAAATCTTTTAGTGGTTGTTTCGGCCTCTGTGACTAATCAGGGGAAGAAGAAAGAGACCTTCCTTCCCATGGTGGGTATGGAGAATACAATGATGACAGCAAAGCTGGTGTATAAGGATGGCTATGAGTATCAGCCCTCCAGCATCACCGGATTTAATAAAGATCTGACGAATAAGAGCATAGCTCCTCTTACCAAAAAGAGCGGCGTCATTGTATTTAATGTGCCGAAAAAGGTCGCCAAGGACTTAAAGTCCTGTATGATCCGTATTGGAACAAAGGGAGAGGCAGTATGCTATACTGCTAAGTAATATAGGTTTGAGATCATGATATGGATTTTTGGTACTTGGGAACCGGGTATCAAAAATCCATATTGTTTGTTTAAGCACTGTAACGAGAAAGAGAGGTTTTACTATGTCAGAGTTCAAGCTTCACGCCCCATACGCCCCCACCGGCGACCAGCCCCAGGCAGTCGAGGCTCTGGTGAAGGGCTTCCAGGAGGGCAACCAATTCCAGACACTCCTCGGCGTTACAGGTTCCGGCAAGACCTTTACGATGGCGAATGTCATTCAGCAATTAAACAAGCCTACGCTGGTCATTGCCCACAATAAGACATTAGCAGCCCAGCTCTATGGGGAATTTAAGGAGTTCTTCCCGGAGAATGCGGTGGAATACTTTGTGTCCTATTATGACTATTATCAGCCGGAGGCTTATGTGCCTTCCACGGATTCTTATATCGAAAAGGATTCTTCGATCAATGATGAGATAGACAAGCTGCGGCATTCTGCTACAGCGGCCCTGACAGAGCGCAGGGATGTTATCATTGTCGCCAGCGTTTCCTGCATTTATGGCCTGGGAAGCCCGATAGATTATCAGAACATGACAGTATCCCTTCGGCCGGGTATGGTCAAGGACCGGGATGAGGTCCTGCGCCGTCTGGTTGACATCCAATATACCCGGAATGATATGGATTTTCAGAGAGGTACCTTCCGGGTGCGGGGGGATGTGTTAGAGATTTTCCCGGTGTCTGAATCAGAGCGGGCCCTTCGGGTAGAGTTTTTTGGAGACGAGGTAGACCGTATCACAGAGATTGATGTTCTGACGGGAGAGGTGAAGGCAGAACTGGAACACATGGTTATCTTTCCGGCATCCCATTACGTTGTCGATCAGGAATCCATGGAACGGGCGATCCGGGATATTGAGCAGGAGCTGGAGGAACGAGTGGAGTATTTCAAGAGCGAGGATAAGCTTTTAGAGGCGCAGCGGATTGCAGAGAGAACCAATTTTGACATTGAAATGATGCGGGAGACCGGCTTTTGTTCGGGAATCGAAAATTATTCCCGTCATCTGTCCGGATTAAAGCCAGGGCAGCCTCCCCATACATTGCTGGACTATTTTCCAGATGATTTTCTGATCATGGTAGATGAATCCCATATCACATTGCCACAGATAAGAGGAATGTTTGGGGGAGACCGTTCCAGGAAGACTACACTTGTAGATTATGGATTCCGCCTTCCTTCGGCATTGGACAACCGGCCGCTGAATTTTGAGGAGTTTGAAAGCCATATCAATCAGATGATGTTTGTATCAGCAACACCCAATGAATATGAGAAGGCTCATGAGCTGTGCAGAGTAGAGCAGATCATCCGGCCTACCGGCCTTCTGGACCCGGAGATTGTTGTCAGGCCGGTGGAGGGGCAGATCGATGATCTGCTGGGGGAGGTGCATCGGACGATTGAGGCCGGGAACAAAGTGATGGTTAATACGCTGACCAAGAAGATGGCGGAGGATTTGACGGACTATCTTCGCGAGGCCGGGATCCGGGTCAAATACCTCCACTCGGATATTGATACCCTGGAGCGCTCGGAGATTATACGGGATATGAGGATGGATCTGTTTGATGTGCTGGTGGGGATCAATCTGCTTCGGGAGGGCCTGGACATCCCGGAGATCGCCCTGGTGGCTATTCTGGATGCAGACAAGGAAGGTTTTTTGCGCTCGGAAATCTCCTTGATCCAGATTATAGGAAGGGCGGCCCGCAATGTGGATGGGCGGGTTGTCATGTATGCAGATACGATGACAGAATCTATGAGCCGGGCGATCGGAGAAACAGAGCGCAGGCGTAAGCTTCAGCAGCAATACAATGAAGAGCATGGGATCACTCCCCAGACGGTCAAAAAGGCTGTACGGGACTTGATCAGCATTTCCAAGAAGGTAGAGGCGGGAACTCCTGTAGACGTTGAAAAGGATCTGGAATCCATGGACAGAAAAGAGCTGGATCGGCTGCTCAAGGAGATCAATAAGAAGATGCATACAGCGGCGGCAGAACTTAACTTTGAACTGGCCGCCTCTCTGCGAGACCAAATGATAGAGATTAAAAAGCATTTAATGTGAGAAACAGGAGGACGGCCAAATGAAGATAGGGGTTGACTATTATCCAGAGCAATGGGACCGGGCCCTGTGGGAACAGGATGCAGACAGGATGCAGCACACTGGGGTAAAGATTGTACGCATGGCAGAATTTGCCTGGAGCAGATTAGAACCGGAAGAGGGAAAGTATGATTTTGCCTGGCTGGATGAAGCAATACGGCTTTTCGCAGTGCGGGGGATCCAGGTGATCCTTGGTACTCCTACCTGTACGCCGCCATTATGGCTTTTTGAGAAATATCCCGAAGTGATCCAGGTAGATCGGAACGGGAATCGGATCCCCATTGGCATCCGGGGACATCGTTGCCTCAACAGCCCGGTCTACCGCAGGCTTTCTGCCGGGATCATCCGGCGCATGGCGGGGCGTTATGCGCAGGAACCAGCAGTGGTCGGCTATCAGATCGACAATGAGCTGGAGGCCTTCCATTGCTGCTGTCCAGTCTGCCAGGAGGGGTTCCGCCAGTGGATGAAAGAAAAATATGGTACTATAGAAAGAGTGAATGAGGCATATGGCAATTCTGTGTGGAGTGGGGAATATTCCTCCTTCTCCCAGGTGACGCCGCCCATGGGGGAACACCCTCAATGGCTGAATCCCTCTCTGTCCCTGGATTTTAACCGCTATGCCTCCCACAGCGCAGTAGACTATGTCCGTTTTCAGGCAAAGCTGATCCGGGAACTGGCGCCGGAGGCGCAGATTACTACCAACAACTGGCTTTGTGAAAATATGCCGGATTTTTATGATCTGTTCCGGGAGCTGGACATTGTATCTTATGACAATTACCCCGCAGTGACACTGCCGGAGGACACAGAATGCCTATATTCCCATGCCTTTCACCTGGATCTTATGAGAGGGATACGCAAACAGAATTTTTGGATCATGGAGCAGTTAAGCGGCGGACTGGGAAGCTGGTCGCCCATGTCTCCCACACCGCGCCCGGGGATGATCAAAGGCTACTCCCTGCAGGCTATAGCCCATGGAGCAGATGCTGTCCTGCATTTCCGCTGGCGGACCGGAATATCTGGGGCAGAAATGTACTGGCATGGACTGATTGACCACAGCAATGTGCCGGGAAGGCGGCTGGAGGAATTTCAGGATCTGTGCCGGGAGGCGCAGGAGCTGGAGGGATTACAAGGCTCTGTGATCAAAAACCAGATAGCGATCCTGTATTCTTCTTTGCAGGAATACGCCTTTAAGATTCAGTATCAGGCGGAGGGGATGCATTATTTTACCCAGCTGAAGGCTTATCATGATGCCTTTACCTCCCTGGGAGTGGGAGTAGACATTGTGGATTGGCGCAGCGATCTGGAGGAATATAAGATAGTGGTGGCGCCAACTATACTGATTGTGGATCAGAAGATCACAGATCATCTTCATGCTTTTGTAAAAAGGGGAGGACATTTAATCTTGACCAACCGGTCCGGAGTGAAAGATATTTATAACAAATGTCTTATGCAGCCGTTACCTTCGGTGTTTGCCGATATGGCAGGCGCTGTGGTCAAAGAATACGATCCCATTGGGACGGCAAGACAGAAGGTGGACCTTACAGAGGAACATTGGAAGGGATTCCGGAAGTCGTTGCAGGATACTCCTTCCTTTTGCACTCTGTGGTGCGATATCCTGGATGCAGGGGATGCCAGAGTCCTGGCCAGGTACGGGGAAGGATTCTATGCCGGGGAGGCTGCCGCAGTCGAGAATCCCTACGGACAGGGGACGGCCTACTATATCGGTACTGTGTTTGACCGAAGGACAATGTGCTCCCTTGGGCGATATGTGGCAGAAAAAGCAGGGATCCATTGTATGGAGCAGCTTCCTCTGGGAGTGGAGCGGACGGTCCGCCAAAAGGAAGACAGGCAATGGGTGTTTTATTTTAATAATACAGAACAGGCGCAGAACTTTTTTCTGGACAGTGAGGATTGTTCCGGGGAGTGTATGGGGCGGCCTATTCTTCCCGGAGAGCAGATCAGCCTGAAGCCCTTCGAGATGAAAATTTTGGTGAAATAAAGGAGATATCCCTGGTTGCATATTTTGTCCGATGTGATTATAATAAAGAGAGAATGAGTTTTAACAGAATGTGATGGTGCATACTATGGGAAGGAGGAAAGGCTATGAGTATCTTATCTATTGCTAATGTAGGAAGTGTTCAGGCGATATATACCTTTGGCAATTCCCGTTATAACCAGATTTCTAATAGTCCGGTAGCGCCTGTTTCCAGGATCCGAAAAATGATGCCCCTGTCAGGGGAGCGGGAGGAGCAGTATGCTGTATTGCGCAGTCCGTCCCGGGAAGAATGGGAGGAGGGGCTGGTAGCCCGGCAGGAGGAAAGGGTGCGCAGTGCCTATGAAGATATGACTGAGGCGGCGTATAACCTTCAGAATCCCTATGAAGCGGCGCGGATGTCATCGGAAGGCATTCTTCTGGCAGGGATGAATGTCAATGTATTGGCGTAATATGGGAAGCGTAAAAAGAGCAATGTATTGTGGGGAATGGCAATGAAGTGGTGGAAAAGACTTATTTTCTCGGTGATCAGTTTGATATATGGATTTGCTTCCCTGGATTATCTTTATCTGTCCTTTGGAATGATGACAGGAATCCGGAATATCAGCGGTAAATTGGATTCCCGGCAGGGAGGTCCCATGCAGCTGGTGGGGGTGGCTATGATCCTCGTCTGGTTTCTGCTTCTGGCCGGCTATACCTATTTGATCAAAAGCGCGGCGCCAAAGATTGATTTGATTGAGAAAGATGCAAGAACCGGAGAACAGAAGGTTCATAAAAAATGGTTTGATATGATATTTCAGTATGCGCTGATCATAACGGGGGCGGCATTGCGGTGGATATATCTGTTTGTGATCTATTTTCCCAGGCAATAACAGGAAGCTGCCAGGCATTGTTGCGCATCTGCGTATAGTCATACATGTCCTTTTTTTAGGATAGGAATTATGAAGAATAGAGTGAAAGTCCAGGGCAACGTATCAACGTTGCCCATTTTATTCCTATTGCTCCTCAAATAAAAGTATGATATACTTTTAGCGAAAACATTTACGTCATATTTGGATTAAAGGAGCAGAAATAGTTCATGGCATCTATAAAAGATATTGCAAAATTATGTGGCGTATCGGTTGCCACGGTCAGTAAAGCATTGAATGATAAAGCTGATATTGGGGAGGATACCAAGAGGCATATCAAAGAGGTGGCAAAGCAGATGGGATATTTCCCTCAGTACTATGCCAGGGCGATACGGATGAATAAAAGCTTTAATATCGGAGTGCTCTTTGTGGACGAGTCTATGAGCGGTTTGACCCACGATTATTTTTCTAATATTCTCAATAGCTTCAAGGTGACTGCAGAGGGACGGGGATATGACATTACTTTTATTAACAGCAACAAAAAATACAAGAAAAGTAAAACCTTCCTGGAGCATTGCCGGTATCGGGGATTGGATGGCGTAGTCATCGCCTGTATTGATTTTGGAAATCCGGAAGTGCTTGAACTGATAGAAAGTGATATCCCATTGGTGACGATCGACCAGAAATTTGAAGGAAGAGTCTCTGTGTTATCTAATAATTTTGAAGGAATGCATCAGCTGGTAGAATATATTATATCCATGGGACATAAGCGCATCGCATATATATCCGGAGACGATACGGCAGTTACCCGGCTGCGGATAGAGAGCTTTTATCATACGATGGGGAAACATGGCCTGGATGTGCCTGAGGAATATCACCTCTCTTCCGAATATCGGAATCTGCAGAAGGCGGGGGAGTATACCAGGCAGCTTTTACAGCTGCCCCTGCCGCCCACCTGTATCATGTATTCCGATGATTACTCGGCGATGGGAGGCATTAGCCAGATTAAATCAATGGGGCTGCGCATCCCGGAGGATATCTCGGTAGCCGGCTATGATGATATTTTTATCGCAGGACAGCTGCAGCCGCGGCTTACCACCGTGCATCAGGATACGGAGCTTTTAGGGAAAAAGGCGGCGGAGAAACTGATCGCATTGATTGAAAAGAAAAGAAACGTATCTACGAGGCCTACTGTGGTGAATTCTACATTGGAGAAGGGAGCGTCTGTAGGACAGCTGGTCCAGGACTGAAGTTATTGTCAAAAAGTGGATCGCCAGGGAATAAGAATGGTGTGGATGGAGAAAATAGGGATACAGGAAGATGATAAGAAATGAGGTGAATCATATGGACAAACAAAAAATCCATCCCCGCCATGAATTGGGAAGGGACCCGCTGCATCCTACTGGGGATGAAGAGTGGGAGACCGGCGCACCCTTATCGGAGACAGAAGTGGAAACCATTCGGGAGAATAGCTATTATTCCGGCAAGGACAGGCCGCGTCCCGATAATAATCTGTTTTTTGAAAGAAGAAGCAATCCTTTAAGTAGTAAAGGAGATTGAGGCTTTTTCCTAAGTTTCTTAAATTTAGGCTTTACAATTTTCTCATTTTATGATATTTTATCTTTATTAAAAGCGAAGAAGAGGAATAGTAGCTGTGGAATGGAATCCAGAAAGCTGTTGGTTGATGGGAAACAGTTGAAGTGAAGCAGTGAACTCGCCTTGGAGCTGCCGGTTGAAGCAGAGTAGATTTGGACGGATTCCCACCGTTACAGGGGAAAGGTATTGACTGTAGTCTATGTACCTGTGAGAGCATGAAAGATTTCATGAATGAGAGTGGTACCGCGCGAGAATAATTCTCCCGTCTCTATAAGATAGAGACGGGATTTTTTACTGTATGGGCGGTTGCTGATACAGTAGTGGGATGCCAGGGGGAGATGTTGTTGAAAGCCACTCCGTCATTTCAGGTGCAGCAAGCAACTTAGAAAGAGGTAGGATTATGAAAGGTTTTGAAAAGTATCAGAAAGGTTATTTTATGCCGCCGGAGCCTTGTTACGATTGGGTGAAGAAGGATGCTATCTATACTCCTCCGGTGTGGTGCAGCGTGGATCTGCGGGATGGCAATCAGGCGCTGATCGAGCCTATGAGCCTGGAGGAAAAGGTGGAATTTTTCCAGCTTTTGGTGCAGATAGGTTTTAAGGAGATCGAGGTAGGCTTTCCTGCGGCCTCGGAGACAGAATACAATTTTCTCCGTACCCTGATTGACAGGAAGCTGATACCGGATGATGTAACCGTCCAGGTATTGACCCAGGCCAGGGAACATATTATCCGGAAAACCTTTGAGGCGGTAGACGGGGCTCCCAATGCGGTAGTCCATGTATACAATTCTACATCAGTAGCCCAGCGGGAGCAGGTATTCCGGAAATCAAAGGAAGAGATTAAAAAGATTGCTGTAGACGGCGCTAAGCTTTTAAAAGAACTGGCGGCTGAGGTAAAAGGGAATATCCGTTTTGAATACAGTCCGGAGAGCTTCCATGGGACAGAGACAGAATATGCGGTAGAGGTTTGTAATGCCGTGCTGGATGTATGGCAGCCCCAGTCAGAGAGAAAGGCTATTATCAATATTCCTTCTACTGTGGAAAATGCTATGCCCCATGTATTTGCCAGCCAGGTGGAATATGTGAGCAAACATCTGAAATACCGGGAAAATGTGGTATTATCCCTCCATCCTCACAATGACAGGGGATGTGGCGTGGCCACTGCAGAGCTGGGGGTTCTGGCAGGGGCGGACCGCATTGAGGGAACCTTATTTGGAAACGGGGAGAGAACTGGCAACATGGACATCGTAACTATGGGGATGAACCTGTATTCCCATGGCGTAGATCCCCAGCTGGACTTTTCAGATATGAAACATATCGTTGAGACATACGAGCGTCTTACGAATATGCAGGTATCCATGCGCCAGCCCTATGCCGGTGAATTAGTGTTTACTGCATTTTCCGGCTCCCATCAGGATGCGATCTCCAAAGGGATGGCCTTCCGGGAGGAGACCGCCAGTCCGTATTGGACCGTGCCCTATCTGCCCATTGATCCCAAGGATGTGGGGCGGACATATGATTCTGACGTGATCCGCATCAACAGCCAGTCTGGGAAAGGCGGTGTGAGCTACGTATTGAAGAATCGTTTTGGTGTGATACTTCCAGACAAAATGAAAGAAGAAGTGGGATATCTGATGAAGGATGTCTCCGACCATGAACATGCGGAGTTAAATCCCCAGGAAATGATAGATGTTTTGAAAAGCACGTATTTAAATATAGACAGGAAATTTGATATTTCTGAATGCCATTTTAAGCAGGAGGATGGGATCCAGGCAACGGTGACGATTGTAGAAGACGGAAAGACTACAGTTGTAGAAGCAAAAGGAAATGGCAGGCTGAATGCAGTAAATAATGGGATTAAGCAGCATTTTGGGCTGAACTATGCATTAGATGAGTATGAGGAGCATTCTCTGTCCAAACGCTCCAATGCCCTTGCAATGACTTATGTAGGGATCGCCAGGGAAGAGGATGCTAAGAAATTGTATTGGGGAATAGGAATTGACGCAGATATTATTAAGTCTTCTGTTATTGCGTTAGTCAATGCAGTCAATCGGATGATGAAGGAGTAAAAGGGGAGGCAGGCTGCATGTCCGGGACTATGTCACCAGATTATGCAGCCAGATGCCACGGCGATATAATATGTATCCTACAATGGATTTGATAATGTCCAAAGAAGAATATAGGGTATAGACCGCCAGTATGCCCAGAGGGGTAAAGTGGACAATGCAGTAGGTAAATGGTATAGCGATACACCAGGAATACCCGCTGTCGAATAAAAAGGTGATCACTGTCTTGCCGCCGGAACGGATCGTAAAGTAAATAATGTTCAAAAAGGACTGCATTGGCATGAAGAGCGCAGTGATACGGATCATCTGTGTGGCCAGGCGGCGGACCGGTTCCGTGGTATTGTAGAGCGCGGGAAACAGGGAGGACATACCTGCCAGGATCAGGCTGGTCACTACGGTGCATACGGTAGAAAAGGCGATAACCTTCGCAGAGGTATCCTTAGCCCTGTCAAATTCATTGGCGCCGAGCTGCTGTCCTACCAGGATGGAAACTGCGTTGCCCAATGCAATAAAGACGACGTTGAACAGATTGGATATGGTGGAGGATATATTAATGGCCGCCACAACTTCCAGCCCGCGCATGGAAAAACACTGGTTTACCGTTGCGATTCCGGCTGACCAGAGAAATTCATTGATCCAGAGAGGGGATCCTTTGAGAAGGATCTCCTTACATAAAGACGCAGGCAGTCTTAGGCTGCGGTAAGCTCCAATAATAAATAGATTCTGCCGGGCGTGGAGATGGGTCCACAGCACTACGATGGAGCATTCTACCAGTCGCGCCAGTACCGTGGCAATAGCGGCTCCGCTCACGCCAAGGGCAGGACAGCCCAACATGCCAAAGATCAAAATATAATTCAGGGCCAGATTAACCAGGACAGCGACAATGCCTGCCAGCATCGGGATAAATGTCTGGCCGGTCTCCCGCAGCGTACTGGAATAAATCTGCACGACAATAAAAGGCAGCAGCTCTAAAGAGATCCAGTGCAGATAGCGTTTTGCGTAACAGAGCGTGGCAGACACATCCTGCTCAGCGCCGGAAGTCAGGTACAGACGGATCAACTGCTCCCCAAAGCAAAGAAACAGGAGGAGTGTTATGGACAGGATGGCGATCCCGGTGATCAGCTTGAAGCGGAAGGTGTCCCGCACGCCTTTGTGATTCCCCGATCCATAAAATTGCGCACCAAAGATCCCTGCACCAGACAGGCTGCCAAAGATGCAAAGGTTAAATACAAACATAAACTGGTTCACAATAGCCACGCCGGACATCTGCTGGGTACCCAGCTGCCCTACCATGATGTTATCCAGAAAACCTACAAAGTTTGTAATAGCGTTTTGTATTATAATGGGAACAGCCAGCAGTAGCAGCTGTTTGTAAAATTTTTTCGTTCCAATCAATCGTCTCATTTTGATCTAACCCCTTTGTTCATATGTGTATCTGGCATTTTACCGTAATTGATCAAGAAATGCAAGGAGATTTCGCTACGCAATCTCCTCTTGACTTTAAGACTACAACATGTTATCTTTTTATTAGCGTACATGTTGTTATCATAAAGGAGGTGAATATTTTGCAGCAAGTTTCTGATTCTGAATTAGAACTTTTAAAAATTATCTGGAGCGGCAGGGATAGTACGGCTATGTATGCTGAAATTGCAGATTCATTGGAAAAAAAGGGGCTGGTATGGACAAAAAATACAATCATCACCCTGCTCTCCCGGCTAGTCAAAAAAGACTTTTTACGAGTTCAAAAAATCGGACACCGAAATCAATACATAGCCATTGTGTCAGAGGAACAGTATAAGACAGCACAGGCGCAAAGCCTCATCGAAAAAGTGTATGCAGGGAATGCAAAGGGACTTGTATGTACGCTGATCCAGGAAGCCTTGCTCTCTTCTGAGGAATATGAGGAATTAAAAACGTATTGGGAGGCGGGAAAGAAAGAGAAATGAATGAAGCATGCAAAGTTATTTTATCCATGTCATTTTCCGGCAGTATCATGATCATGATATTGATTGCCACCCTGTCCCTGCTTAGAAATAAGCTGAGCAGGCAGTGGCAGTATTATATCTGGCTCATCGCTGTGATCAGACTGTTGCTCCCCTTTGCGCCACAGAATAATCTGGCAAATATGGTATTTCAGAGGGCCGGAGCGGCGGTAAACAGCGTAAAAACTCTCCACTCAGAGGAGATTCCAGATGCGCAGGGAGAATCTGGAAAAGCTGCGCCGGAACAGTGGGAAATCACAGAAACCCAAAATACTGATGCCGTATTGCAGCAGACAAATTTTTTCGGTGCCGTCCGGCAATATCTGTGGCTTATCTGGATATTGCCAGCATGTATTTTATTGGCGGCAAAACTTGCCTCCTACAAAAAACTGCTAAAACAGATCCGCGCCGGAAATGAAGATGTGCAGGACATAGTATTACTTGAACGCTTGGGCAGGCTATTAGAAAAACAGCATATCAGAAGTACGATCTCACTTTTCGTAAACAGCACAGTACCATCGCCAATGATGACAGGCGTTTTTAAACCCTGTATCATTCTGCCGTCAACAGAAATGACGGCTTCCGAATTTGAATGCATTGTTTTACACGAGCTTACTCATTATCGGCGGAAGGATATTCTTTACAAATGGCTGGTGCAGTTTACTATCTGCATCCATTGGTTTAACCCCTGTTCCTATATTCTGGAACGGATGGTGAACAAGGCTTGCGAATTATCCTGCGATGAAGCTGTCATGCAAAAATTAGATGCACATGAACGCTATATTTATGGAGACACCTTATTATATACGGTGGGAAGAAATATAAAATACAGAACCTCCGTATCAACTACCACATTCAGTAATGGGAAAAAAGATTTAAAAGAAAGGTTGAATGCAATTATGAATTTTAAAAAGAGGACAAAAACTTCTTTTATCGCAGCGTTCGCTTTGTCGGCCGGCCTTTTGGCCAGCTCCGCCTATCTCGGAGTGTACGCTTCCGGGGAACAGAACGCCCTTGCGAAAAGTACAGCCAGAGTAGCTGCAGATGCGGTGAAGGTACAGAATAAGGGGGAGGACAGCCTCAAAAAAACCGGGGGAAACAGTGGGAAAGACAATACAATAACGGCTAAAACAGTAAAAAAGATGACAGACAGTCTTAGTGTGGACGGGACATATGCTTTTACAGCTAAAGCGCAGAACGCTAAAGCGAAGAACGGAAAGCGCACTGTGAAAATCAAAAACGGGACATATACTTTTACAGCCAAAGCGAAGAACGGAAAGCATAAGGTGACAGTCAAAAAACGCAAAAAAAAGAACGGAACCTATGCATATGTAGTTTCCGTCAAGTAACCTTAGCACGGCAGGTTATCCGGCCAGGATCCATATCTGTGCATAAAAACAGAAGCGCATTCTTTCAAAGGATGCGCTTCTGTCTCTATAACTTCTGTCTCTATAGAATAATTCTTCTTTCCAATCGGGACAATTCAGTATATAATAAAACTATTAGAATTTTTACGTTTTAGGAAAGGAATTGGGGCTATGAGGGATATTAATAAGCTGATTAAGGAATTGGTGGGGTATGGGATACAAAAGGAGCTGGTACAGCCGGAGGATGAGATTTATACCATCAACCGCCTGCTGGAGCTGTTACAGCTCGACGAGTATGAGGACCCCGGTGATACGGCGCCTGCAGAAGATCTGGAACAGACGCTGGGAGACATGATGGACTGGGCGTATGAGCATGGTGTGCTGCAGGAGAATACAGTAGGGTACCGGGATCTTTTTGATACTAAGCTGATGGGAGCGCTGGTTCCTATGCCGAGTACGGTGATTCAACATTTTCGGGAATTGTACCGGCAATCGCCCCGGGAGGCAACGCAATTCTATTATGAGTTCAGCAAGGATACGGACTATATCCGCCGTTACCGCATTGCCAGGGACCAGAAATGGACGGCTGAGACGGAA
The DNA here is from genome assembly GCA_947589315.1 of uncultured Lachnospiraceae bacterium. Lineage (GTDB taxonomy): Bacteria > Bacillota > Clostridia > Lachnospirales > Lachnospiraceae > Jutongia. The sequence goes on from CANPZE010000009.1 coordinate 50,138, forward strand.
TATGGCACGCTGGACATTACGATCAACCTTTCTAAGCCGGAGAAGGATCCCAAGGCGATCGCAGCGGCCAAGAATGCCAGACAGAGCGCTTATCCCAAATGTCAGCTGTGCATGGAGAATGAAGGATATGCCGGACGTCTGAACCATCCGGCCCGGCAGAATCATCGTATCATTCCTCTTACCATTGACGGCGGGGAATGGGGCTTTCAATATTCTCCTTACGTATATTACAACGAGCACTGTATTGTTTTTAATTCCCGGCATATTCCTATGAAGATTGACAGGTCTGCCTTCCGTAAGCTTTTGGATTTTGTACGGCAGTTTCCTCATTATTTTGTTGGCTCCAATGCAGATCTGCCGATTGTGGGAGGATCCATCCTTTCTCATGAGCATTTCCAGGGAGGACATTATGAGTTTGCCATGGAACGTGCCGGCATCCGGGAAAAGATCTCCATTCCCGGCTATGAGCAGGTAGAAGCAGGAATTGTAAACTGGCCTATGTCAGTCATTCGTATCCGTCATGAGGACAGTGATCTTCTGGTAGAGCTGGCAGACCATATTTTACAAGTCTGGAGAGGATATACGGATGAGCCTGCATTTATCTTTGCAGAGACGGAGGGAGAGCCGCACAATACCATTACCCCGATCGCCAGAATGCGGGATGGGCAGTATGAACTGGATTTAGTGCTGCGCAATAACATTACTACGGAGGAATATCCTCTGGGAGTGTACCATCCCCATCAGGAGCTTCATCATATTAAAAAAGAAAATATCGGATTGATCGAGGTCATGGGGCTTGCCGTGCTTCCGGCCCGCTTAAAGAACGAAATGAAGAGGCTGGGAGAGTTTCTGATAGAGAACAGGGAAGTGGGAGAGGATGAAGAGCTGGCCAAGCATGCAGACTGGGTAAAAGAATTCCTGCCCTTATATGAAGAGATCACGCCGGAAAATGTGGAGGGCATCCTGCAGAGGGAGATCGGTAAAGTCTTTGCGAAGGTATTGGAGCATGCGGGGGTTTATAAAAATACCCCTGAGGGAACGGAAGCATTCCATCGTTTTCTGTCTGCTTTGTAAAATAGGGACAGATATATCAAAATAGTGTTAGAAAATGCACTGTATGTTATTGACACTGATTTTGTTCCTATCGTATAATGAAATACATGAAAAGACGTAGCATACATTAAAATGTATCAAATATGAGGAGGAAATTTCTATGAAGTTTGGTTACTTTGACGAGGAAAGCAGAGAGTATGTCATTACCAGGCCTGACACACCGGCTCCCTGGTGTAACTATCTGGGTTCCCCGGAGTATGGAGCGATCATTTCCAACAACGCAGGCGGATACAGTTTTGTAAAGAGTGGGGCAAACGGCCGTATTCTTCGTTATCATTTTAATAGTGATGATACGCCGGGACGTTACATTTATCTGCGGGATGATGAGACAGGAGATTTCTGGTCTGCTTCCTGGCAGCCGGTGGGAAAAGATCTGAAAGAGTATAAGAGTGAAGTGCATCATGGAACGGCCTATACAACTATGATCGCAGAGTATGCCGGAATCCGGTCGGAGGTAGATTATTATGTGCCTCTGGGCAAGGTATATGAAGTATGGAGATGTAAAGTGACCAATACTACAGATAAAATCAGGAAGATCTCTGCTTTTGGTTATGCAGAGCTTTCTAATGATGACAATTACAACCAGGATCAGGTAAATCTGCAGTATTCCCTTTGTACTACGAATACGGTATTCCTCGGGAATAAGATCTTACAGCAGATCAATCTGAATTGGTATAAGGGAGAGGATGGCAGCAACGGAAAGGAACGCTTCTTCGGACTGGCAGGACAGCCTGTCACGTCTTACAATGGCGACAAAGAGGCCTTTCTGGGAAGATATCACGGCTATGGTAATCCTATCGCTGTAGAAACCGGGAAATGCGATGGTGTCTGCAACTACAATGATAATAGCTGCGGCGCGTTACATACGGCTTTGGAGCTGGCTCCCGGCGAGACTAAGGAAATGGCCTTTATCTTGGGACATTTTAAGGCTTCCATTGCTGATGAGATTATTGCAGGGTATGAGGATGTGACAGTCTGTGACAGGGAGATTGGGGAGCTGAAAGAATATTGGCATTCCAAGTTGGACAACTTCAAGATCAATACTCCGAGTCCGGCTTTTAACAGCATGGTAAATACCTGGAACGCCTATCAGTGTTTCCTGACCTTTACCTGGTCCAGAGCCGCTTCCTTCATATATTGCGGAGAGCGGAACGGATACGGTTACCGCGATACTGTACAGGATATCCAGGGAGTGATCCATACTGACCCGGAGGCCGCCCTGGAGAAAATCCGGTTTATGCTTTCCGCCCAGGTGGATAATGGAGGCGGGCTGCCGCTGGTGAAGTTTGATCACAAGGCGGGCTATGAAGGGACGCCGGACGATCCGGACTATGTGAAAGAAACCGGGCATCCGGCCTACAGGGCAGATGATGCGCTGTGGCTGTTCCCTACGGTATATAAATATATTGCTGAGACTGGCAATCTGGACTTTATGGATGAAGAGATCACCTGGTCCAATAAGCCGGAGAAAGTCAGTGTATATGAGCATTTGAAGAAAGCGATCGATTTCTCTATGGAACATCTGGGGCCTCATGGCCTTCCGGCAGGCCTCCATGCAGACTGGAACGACTGTCTCCGCCTGGGGAAACAGGGCGAGTCTTCTTTTGTAGCAATGCAGCTGTATTATGCGTTTACGATCATGCGCCAGTTTGCGGAGAAGAAAAAGGACACCGAGTATATTGCGTATCTGGATAAGACGCAGAAAGAGGTGGGAGAGAAGATCAATCGTTTCTGGTGGGAGGATGACCGTTTCAACCGCGGCTTTAAAGAGACCGGTGAATTGATCGGTTCCAAGAAGGATCCGGAGGCGAGCATGTGGCTGAATCCTCAGTCCTGGGCGGTAATCTCTGGATTGGCTACCCAGGAACAGGCAGAGAAGATATTAGAATCTGTCGACCGGGAGCTGAATACAGAATATGGCGCTAAGGTTATGGCGCCGTCCTATGTGGATCATTATTTTGATGGGGCGCTGGCAGGCCTGTTCCCCCCTTCTACTAAAGAGAATGGCGGGATTTTCTCCCAGACACAGGGATGGATCATTCTGGCAGAATCCTTAATGGGCCATGGGAATAAAGCATTCCAGTATTTTGAGGAGAGTTCTCCTTCTTCTCAAAATGAAAAGGCAGAGATCCGTAAGCTGGAGCCGTATGTGCATGGACAGTATACGGAAGGCGATGAGAGTCCCTTCTTTGGCCGTTCCCATGTCCATTGGCTGACAGGCACTGCTTCTACCTGTATGGTAGGCTGTGTAGAGGGAATCTGCGGAATCCGTCCTGACCTGGACGGCCTGCGCCTGGCGCCCTCCGTTCCCAGCGATTGGAAGGAGTTTACCATGGAAAAGAACTTCCGGGGCAGGAAGCTGAATATTAAAGTGGAGAATCCCAATGGAGCAGAATCCGGCTGCAAAGAATTTTATGTTAATGGAGAGAAGCTGGAGGACAATTACGTTCCAGAGAGTAAATTAACGGATATTACCGAGATCAGAATGGTCTTGAGTTAATATACTATAAACAATAAGTGTACTGACTTACCGGGCCTGTCCCTGTAACAAGGCATGAAGTGAAATGATCCTGTATGCCTTGTGTATGCAGGATTATTTTATTGCAGGGATGGGGTGGAAGGCGGTTACAGAAATGGAGGTAGACATATGGAAAAAAGAGTTGCGATTTTAGGGATCATCATTGAGAATCCGGACAGCGTATCAGCAGTGAACGAGCTGCTTCACCAGCACCGGGACGAAATCATCGGAAGAATGGGGATGCCGTATCGGGAGAGAGGAATATCGGTCATCAGCATTGTTCTGGATACCAGCAATCAGGTTATCAGCAGTCTTTCAGGCAAACTGGGGATGCTGGACGGCGTTAGCGCCAGATCTGTCTGTTCCAAGGGCGCAGATTAAAAAGGGGGCGGCGAAAAATGGAATATAATCCAAAATCAATGGTGGCAGAGGAATTCATTAATGACGAGGAGATAAGAGAGTCGTTAGAGTATGCCAAAAAGAATAAAGACAACCGGGAACTGGCGATGAAGATCCTGGAAAAGGCAAAGCTGGCAAAGGGAGTCAGCCATAGAGAAGCGGCTTTGCTGATGGAATGCGATATTCCGGAGGTAAATGAGGAGATTACAAAGCTGGCAGTAGAGATCAAAGAAAAGTTTTATGGAAAACGAATCGTGATGTTTGCCCCTCTTTATCTGTCAAATTATTGTGTGAATGGCTGTACATACTGTCCCTATCATGCCAAAAACAAGCACATTGCCAGAAAGAAATTGACACAGGAGGAGATCCGCCGGGAAGTGATTGCCTTACAGGATATGGGACATAAGCGCCTGGCTATTGAGGCGGGAGAAGATCCGGTGAACAATCCGCTGGAATATATTTTGGAATCTATTGACACGATCTATAGCATTAAGCATAAGAATGGAGCGATCCGCCGCGTAAATGTGAACATTGCAGCCACTACGGTGGAAAATTATACGAGGCTGAAGAATGCCGGCATTGGTACGTATATTCTTTTTCAGGAAACCTATAATAAGGAATCCTATGAACAGCTCCATCCCACCGGGCCTAAGCATGATTATGCCTATCACACGGAAGCCATGGATCGGGCGATGGAAGGCGGTATTGATGACGTAGGCCTGGGGGTATTGTTTGGCCTGGAGGGATATCTGTATGAATTGGTGGGCATCCTGATGCATGCGGAGCATTTGGAGGCCGTGCATGGTGTTGGCCCCCATACGATCAGCGTTCCCAGGATCTGTCCCGCCGATGATATTGATACGAAAGATTTCTCTAATGCAGTGCCGGATGAAATTTTTGAGAAAATTGTAGCAGTGATCCGGATCGCCGTACCTTATACGGGAATGATCGTATCTACCAGGGAATCCCAGAGAACCAGGGAAAAGGTACTGCGTCTGGGAATTTCCCAGATCAGCGGAGGATCCCGGACCAGTGTAGGCGGCTATGTAGAGCCGGAGCCGGAGGAGGAGAATTCCGCCCAGTTTGATGTCAGTGACACGAGAACGCTGGACCAGGTAGTCAATTGGCTGATCGAATTAGGGTATATCCCCAGCTTTTGTACTGCATGTTACCGGGCAGGGCGTACCGGCGACCGGTTTATGTCCCTGTTGAAATCGGGCCAGATTGTGAATTGCTGTCAGCCGAATGCGCTGATGACCTTAAAAGAATATCTGGAAGATTATGCATCGCCGGATACGAAAGCCAAGGGAGAGAAACTGATCGAACGGGAAATTCTGAATGTACCCAATGAAGCGGTAAGGAATAAAGCGATAGAATACCTGAACCAGCTGGGAAGCGGTAAAAGAGATTTTCGTTTTTAGGGCTTTAAAATTCATCAGGGGGTATGTAGCGCTGGGGATGTTTTTGTCCCAGCGCTACATACCCCCTAAAAAGGAAGGAAGCATGCGGTCATGGTGCAAAACCGCATGCCTCTTATCTTTTGGAAAATATATATTATCACTATGAACAATATATATGGACCTAAGTTAAGCCGAACGCCTGATAATATTTAATTGTGTTCAAATAAAGAAGACAGAGTAGAAATGGTTTCTGTAATCTCAGCTACAGAACGCTCAATGTCGTTATAAATAACGGCAGACTGAGACGACAGATCCTGCATACTCTTTGCGACTACGGCAAATCCGACACCTGCCTCACCGCTCCGGGCGGCCTCGATACTTGCATTAAGAGACAGGATTTTCTGTTTATTAGCAATCGCCTTCAAGTGGCTGGTGTTATCATTAATTGTCTGGATCAGTCCGGTAGACTGTTCCACTTCCTTTTGTAAAATGTTAAGGCGGTCCGCATTAGAATATTTGAAATATTCCAGGTTGACCAGCTGGTTTACAATAATCCCCAGTAAGTTTGCCGCTGCACGGATTCTTTTTTCTGTACTGACAGGAACTTTACGCAATGCCTGAATATACTGATCGGGATTAATCCCCAGTTCTGTGGCGGTTTGACGAAAAACATCTTCGTCAGGAGGATTGGGGAGAACTTGTCCGCCGATAATGGCACCGACTTTCTCGCCATTGACAAGGATATCAACAGAAAAATCCATCAGCCCCGCGTGGCAAAAATATGTACCAGTACATTCATTATCACATTTTACACATCGGCGGTTACCCTCTGCAGACCCTCGTGTGTATTTCATACAGAAGTCAGTAAAATTGCTGCCTTCGGTTAAATACTCACCGTGGATACCGACTGCAATGGCAGCCAATCCTGTCGCATCGGAAAAATTGTCTTGAATCTTTTGTAATTTGGATAGATCCATAAAATCCTTTAGTTCCATAAACCCTCCATTCTGAATCAGCTAAAACACAATATTTGCTGTGTCAGACCATGGTGTTTTAACTAATTCACCCCCTCAACTTGTATACATTATACCATAACAAAAAAATATTACAATCCTTTTCTTGAAAAAGTTTAAATTTTTTTGCAGAAGTTGGACAAGCTTTTATTTTTCCGTATATTTATAGGATGAAATTCTTGACGTTACAGGGGTTGGTGTGTTTTAATAAAGTGGTATAAGAATGGAGGTACGTGTACAGATGAGCACTAGAGTGGTGATGTCGATGGACAAGGGCTGGAGCTTCCATCTTGGCGACGTTGGCATTGTGTCTGAAAAAACACATGGATATATATATAATACATCAAAGGCAGGTGCTTGTCCCGGAGTACCGCAGGGAGATTTTGACGCCAGAGATTGGGAGACGGTAGACCTGCCCCACGACTGGGCGATCCGCCAACCCTTTTCAGAAGACGGGGCTGCGGATTGGGGATATAAAGCAGGAGGGAAGGCCTGGTATCGGAAGTCATTTCTCCTTCCTGAGAAGTTTCAGGGAAAAGAATTAACCATAGAATTTGAGGGAGTTGCGACCCATGCTGTGGTATATTTTAATGGATCCGTGATCCATCGGAACTTTTCCGCCTATACTCCCTTTCAGATTGATATCTCTGACCGGGCGCATTTCGGTTCTGTTCCTAATGTGCTGGCTGTTTTTGTCGATGCCGATGCCTGGGAAGGCTGGTGGTATGAAGGGGCCGGCATCTATCGCCATGTCTGGCTGAATATAAAGAACCGGGTACACATCCCCCAGTATGGCCTGTCTATCGCTATGGAAGAGGTGGGAGAGAATACCTGGAAGGTAAATCTATATACTGTTATCTGCAATCAGACAGACAAGGATGTAGAGGTACGCATTCTTACTACGCTTGTAGACCCCGATCAGGAGCTGGAAGTCAATATCAATAATGAAGGAGTAGTCTGCGAGGCCGGGGAGGATTCTATGGTAGAGACAGAGTTTACCATAGAGGATCCCAAGGTATGGGATATTCACGACCCTAATATTTATAATGTGATCACCAAGGTGTACCTGGAGGATGAACTGATCGATTCAGACCAGACGGTATGTGGGTTCCGCACGATTGCTATGGATGCAGAAAAGGGGTTCTTATTGAACGGCCGTCCTGTGAAGCTTTTTGGAACCTGTAACCATCAGGATTTCGGGGGCCTGGGCGTGGCCGTTCCAGACAGTATCCATGAATACAGGATTGAACGGCTGAAGGCAATGGGGACTAATGCTTATCGCTGCGCCCATGGGATGCCTCATAAGGAACTTCTGGATGCCTGTGACAGGTTGGGGATGCTGGTGATCGATGAAAATCGCAATTTTGAGACTTCAGAGGAAGGATTGGACCAGCTGCGTACAATGGTGATGCGGGACAGAAATCATCCTTCCGTGATCATGTATTCTATATTTAATGAAGAGCCGTTACAGGGGACTGAGATCGGACGCAGGATGGCTGAGACGATGTGCCGGGAGGTCCGCAGGCTGGACAACAGCCGATTTATCACCGGCGCCATGCACGGCGGGATACTGAACGAGCAGAGCGCCGTGGATGCGCTGGATGTATGTGGCATCAATTATCAACCGGAGAGCTATGATGCGTTTCATGAGAAATATCCGAATAAACCGGTGTTTGCCAGTGAGACTACATCAGCGTTTTCCGTAAGGGGCTGCTATGAGAATGACCCTGAAAAGCATTTATTATCTTCTTACGATGAAAATGCAGCAGACTGGGGTTCTACCGTGCGGCAGACATGGAAGGACATCATGGACCGGAATTATATGGCGGGAGCATTTATGTGGACTGGTTTTGATTATCTGGGAGAACCCAGTCCTTATACCTGGCCCTCGGTATCATCTTTCTTTGGCCTGATGGATTCCTGCGGTTTTCCGAAGGATGCCTTTTATATGGCAAAAAGTATTTTTAGCAAAAAGCCCGTATGCCATGTGCTTCCCCATTGGAACCATAAAGGGAAGGAGGGGCAGCCGATCCGGGTGATGTCTCACACCAATTGTGAGGAGGCGGAGCTGTTTGTGAATGGCAAGTCCTGTGGACGGAAGACGGTAGCTCTGCTGGAGCAGGCCAGCTGGGAGGTTCCGTATGAACCGGGGTATATTGAATTAGTGGGATATTATGGGGGATTGAAGGCCGCCCATGATGTTAAGATTACTGCGGGCGCTGCAAAACGGATCAAGGTACAGCCCTGGAAGACGAAATTGTTTAATGATGGCAGAGATGCCACTCCTGTTTATATTATCGCCGTGGATGAAAAGGGAAGAGAGGTGCCGGATGCAGACTTTGCTGTAGATATCTCTGTGGAAGGCGGCTGTGTGTTGGGAACCTGCAATGGGGATCCCAACTGCCATGAGGATTACGCTTCTTCCCACAGAAGTCTTTTCCACGGCCGATGTATGGCTGTGGTGAGGGCAGAGCAAGGTGCGAAGCAGCTTGTAGTATCTGTGGGCGCGCCAGAGCTGAGCTTTGGTACGATCATGATCCCGCTGGCCTCCAGGAAGGGGCCGGAGTACGTGGAGAGTGTGGATGAACAGTTCCTGTCAGAATGGAAGATGACAGCTGCCCTATATGAGGAGAGGCCGGATGTGAATATGCAGGTGGATGATTTTGATATGAACACCTGGATTGATGTGCATGTGGACGACAAATCCGGCATTCCCAGCCAGCTGGAGAATCAGGAAGGAAAGTATGTGATCTACCGCCTGCGTACCAGGATCCCTGAACAGATCAACGGAAATGTGCCGACTCTGCATTTTAACGGATTGTGGGGAGAATGCGAGGTATATGTTAATGGGCAGAAGCGGGCAGAATGCCGGAACCCCTGGCCGGAACCCTTAGACGTACAGCTCCAGGAAAAGGATAAAGGGGAAGCGGAAATCCGGGTATTGGTCAAGAGCTGCAACTTTGGCGCCGGATTACATTCCTCAGTTGTTTTGCGTTGACAGGCACTGGGGCGCGGAGGCAAAGGATGATAAAAAAGACAGATGTTGTTATAGTAGGGACCGGCGCGGCAGGCCTGTTCTGTGCGCTGCATATCCCTCCAGAGCTGGAAGTTCTGATGATAACGAAAGATGAAGTAGACAAGAGTGATTCCTTTCTGGCTCAGGGAGGAATCTGCATGCTCCGGGATGATCAGGACTATGACGGTTATTTTGAGGATACCATGCGGGCGGGGCATTATGAGAATGACAGTGCTTCTGTCGATGTAATGATCCGTTCCTCCCAGCAGGTGGTGAAGGAACTGCTGGGATATGGCGTAGAGTTTGAGCAGGATGAAGAGGGGCTGGTATTTACCCGGGAAGGAGGGCATTCCAGGCCCAGGATTCTTTTCCACAAGGATGTCACCGGCAGGGAGATTACCAGTAAATTACTGGAACGGGCCCGGGAACGGGATAATATTAAGATTTATGACCATACCATGATGCTGGATCTGCTCTGTGATACATCGGCCTGTTATGGCCTGGTAGTCTGCAACAGGGCCAAAGAGATCTTTGGGATACAGGCTGAATATACGGTGTTGGCCTGTGGCGGCCTGGGCGGGCTCTATAAGCATTCTACGAATTTTCGCCATATTACAGGGGATGCGCTGGCGATCGCTCTCCGCCATGATATTGAATTGGAGCATATCAATTACATACAGATCCATCCTACAACGCTGTATTCCGAGAAGCCAGGGCGCCGCTTCTTGATCTCGGAATCGGTGCGGGGAGAGGGAGCTATTCTTTTGAATAAGAAGAAAGAACGGTTTGTGGACGAGCTGCTTCCCAGGGATGTGGTTACCCAGGCCATTCATCAGCAGATGGAGAAGGATGGCATGCCGTATGTATGGCTGTCTCTGGAGAAGATTCCCCAGGAGGAGATACGCAGCCATTTCCCCAACATTTACCAGAAATGTCTGGAGGAAGGGTATGATGTGACCCGGGAATGCATACCGGTAGTCCCGGCCCAGCATTATTTTATGGGAGGGATTAAGGTAAACCTGTCAAGCAGGACCTCCCTGCCCCGCCTTTATGCGGTGGGAGAGACTTCCTGTAACGGGGTGCATGGGGCCAACCGGCTGGCCAGCAATTCTTTACTGGAATCCATGGTATTTGCCGAGAGAGCGGCGAGAGAGATCGGACTTCAACATGGGACTGTATCGGAACGGATGCCGGAAGGGCTGTATCATCCGGAGGCATACTCCGATCTGGAGGGGTTGAGGGAAGAATATCAGAGAACAGTAAGAAAGGCGATCCGGGAGGCGGAGGACCGAAGGAAGGATAGCAGGCCGGAATAGAATAGATGGCAAAATGGAGGTAACAATGACAGACCCGATCATGATGAAATTAAATATAGATCCGCTGCTTTGGCAGGCATTGCAGGAGGATATCTCCAGCGAGGATATTACTACCAATTCTGTGATGAAGGAGTACAGAAAAGGCGAGGTACAGCTGATCTGCAAACAGGATGGGATCATTGCCGGCCTGCCGGTATTCCAAAGAGTATTTGAGCTATTGGATGATTCGGCAGAGTTCCGGTTTTCTGTAAAGGATGGAGACTGCGTGGCTGCAGGACAACAGATGGGAGTTGTGACCGGGGATATCCGGGCGCTTCTGTCTGGGGAGCGTACAGCATTAAACTACCTGCAGCGCATGAGTGGGATCGCCACCTATACCAATTCTGTTGTTAAGCTGCTGGAAGGGAGTGGGACTACACTGTTGGATACCCGTAAGACTACGCCGAATATGCGCATTTTTGAAAAATATGCAGTACGGGTCGGAGGGGGACAGAATCACCGCTATAACCTGTCCGATGGGATCCTGTTGAAGGATAACCATATTGGGGCAGCCGGCAGTGTGGCAAAGGCAGTACAGATGGCCAGGGAATATGCTCCATTTGTAAGGAAGATTGAAGTGGAAGTGGAAAATCTGGATATGGTAAGAGAAGCTGTGGAAGCGGGAGCAGATATTATTATGCTGGATAATATGACGCCAGAGCAGATGAAGGAAGCCGTGAAACTGATCAATGGCAGGGCTTTAACAGAATGCTCCGGCAATGTCACCAGAGAGTCGATAAAGGATATCCTAGCGGTGGGTGTGGATTATGTGTCCAGCGGGGCATTGACACATTCTGCGCCGATCATGGATATTTCTTTGAAAAATTTGCATGCTATATAGTGTTATAGTGGAGAGGAGGTAGTTACGATGAACCCAAAAGCGATTCATTATTTATCTTATGGTCTTTTTGTTTTAACGGTAAAGGAAGGGGAGAAGGATAACGGATGCATCATTAACACAGGGATCCAGGTGACGTCCCAGCCGAATCACATTTCTATTACTGTCAATAAAGAAAATGCCACACATGATATGGTAAAGGCTTCCGGTTGCTTTAACATATCGATTATCAGTGAAAAGGCAGACTTTTCTTTATTTCAGCGATTTGGTTTTCAGTCAGGAAGAGATACGGACAAATTTGCCGGCTTTGAGGGAAAGCAGCGCAGTGAGAATGGTGTATTCTATGTGACAGAGGGAACGAATGCATACATCAGCGCTACGGTAAAGCAGACAATTGATCTGGGTACGCATACTATGTTTATTGCCGCTGTAGATAATATGGAGGTATTGGACGATATTCCTTCTGCAACTTACACATATTATCATGCCAATATCAAGCCAAAGCCCGAAGATACCGGGCGCCGGAAAGATGGCAAGACCGTGTGGCGCTGTAAGATCTGCGGGTATGAATATGTAGGAGAGGAATTGCCTGAGGATTATATCTGTCCGATCTGTAAGCATCCCGCATCTGATTTTGAAAAGGTAGCCAGTGGTCCGGCACAGTCCGATAGAGAGGAGAACCGTGAAATGGAATTAAAATATTGCATTTGCAGGCATTGTGGAAATATTGTTTCTATGGTGGAGGATAAGGGAGTACCGTTGTTGTGCTGTGGGGAGCAAATGGAAGAGCTCGTCCCTGGTACGCAGGAGGCCTCTCAGGAGAAGCATCTTCCTGTCATTTCCCGTTCCGGCAACCGTGTGACAGTGACAGTGGGGGAGGAGGAGCATGTTATGATCCCCACGCATTATATTCAGTGGATTTCGATCGCTACCAATCAGGGAGAGCAGAGAAAAATGCTCAGTCCCTCTGGCAAGCCCCAGGCAGAGTTCCTGCTGGCAGAGGGGGAGGAATTGATCGCTGCTTATGAATACTGCAACCAGCATGGTTTGTGGAAGACGAATGCATAGGATCGGGATGGAGTTAAGATGGACGAAAAGGCAAGGCCTGTCGGCGTATTTGATTCTGGAGTAGGTGGGATCAGCGTATTGAGAGAGTTGATACAGCAGATGCCCGATGAGGATTATATTTATTTTGGCGATTCCCAGAATGCTCCTTATGGAACCCAGGATCCGGAGCAGGTCCGGCAGCTGACGATCCGCAATGTAGAATATTTGATGGAACTGGGGGCGAAATCGGTGGTCGTTGCCTGTAACACGGCCACCAGCGCTGCCGTGGCCATACTTCGCAAAATGTATCCGGAGCTTCCCCTGGTGGGCATGGAGCCGGCGATCAAGCCGGCGGTATTACATAAACCAGGCTCCCGGATTGTTGTTATGGCTACCCCTATGACATTGCGGCAGGAAAAGTTCCGGCTATTGCTTGACCGGTATAAGGAGCAGGCAGAAATCATTCCGTTGCCCTGTCCCGGGCTGATGGAATTTATTGAACGGGGAGACCTGGAGGGGGAGGATCTGCGCCAGTATCTGACAGAGCTTTTCCAACAACTGGGGCAGAAACCCATCGATGGGATCGTCCTGGGCTGTACCCACTATCCCTTTGCCCGCAGGATGATCCAAGAGGTAGCGGGGGATCAGGTGAAGATCTTTGACGGAGGGGAAGGGACGGCCAGAGAAATGAAACGGAGACTGAAGGCGGCGGGGCTGCTGCGGGAGGGCAGTGGAAGAGGAAAGGTTACTTTTCTGAACAGCCGGAACACTAACGAAGAATTTGCTTTATGTGAACAGTTATTGAGACAGACGTAAAAAGAAGGAGATGGGTATCTATGCAGGAGCAGGATATGCAGGACAGAGACGGGAGGAAACTGGTCTCAATTTCCCGGGAAGCGGTAAAGGGATTTGTCCTGGCTATAAGAGATGCCTATGATGAAATCTATGAGCTGGCGCCTTATGAAGATGCAGTATATTTTTGGAAAAATCTTCAAAGGACAGAATTAGAAGGAAGAACGGTAAAATATTCAGAGTATTTCTGGGAGTTCCTGGATGATACGGTGTATCCCTATGATTGCAGCAAATATAAAGAACGGTTTGAGCTGGAGCAAATGATCCATTTTATGGAAAGGGGAGAAGAGCTGTTTAAGGTACAGGTGCGTTTTCGGGATTCCTTTGTACGGAATTTCCCGCTGCCTGTCCTGCCGCCAGAGCAGACGGACTTTCCGGAACAAAGCTTTCCCCGCCAGTCCCGCGGAGGGGATTGGATGGAGATCACAGTCTGCAATTCGCCGTTACATACCGGAAAGCTTATCGTGCTGGTAAAAAATATCCAGAAGGAAAAGATTAACAGTATAGTATCTAAATTGGCAGTAGGGGATTATGATTATGTGATCTGCATCCAGGTAATAGACGGAAAGTTTATCATCTGCTCTTCCCGGAATGATATGACGGATACGGAGAAAAGCTATGATCTGGATTACGAGGGAGAGCTGATCCCTTATGCCTATAGCTATATTGAGTCGGAACATATTAATGATGTGATTACGAAAATGAGCCTGGCTGAGATCGTAAAAGGATTGGAAAGCCAGGAGGAATATATTGTAGATGCTTCTCTGTGGGAAAATGGCGTCCTGCATCACAAAAAACACCGCTTTATCTATTGGGATCAGGAAAAGACCAGGATCTTGATGAGCCGCACGGATGTGACGGAACAGATTGAGCAGGAGCGGGCGCAGCGCAGGAAGATACATGCCGCCTATCAGGAAGCGGCTAAGGCGAGCCAGGCAAAGAGTGAATTTATATCACAGATGAGCCATGACATCCGCACGCCGCTGAATTCTATTATGGGGATGACGGTGATCGCAGGGACGCATGTGGAAGACAAGGATCAGGTGATCAGCTGTCTGAATAATATCGTATACGCCGGAAAACATCTTTTGTCCCTGGTTAATGAGGTGCTGGATGTGAGCCGGATGGAGAGCGGGAGGATGAAGCTGGAGAAGGAAGCCTTCTTTATGGATGAGGCTCTGTCGCAGATGACAGAAATGATACAGGGGCTGATCACAGAACATAACCATACCTTGAAAACAGATTTTGATCAGATCGATCATAGGCTGCTCTTGGGCGACCTCCAGCATATGAACCAGATTTTTCTGAATCTGATGGGAAATTCTATTAAATATACGCCGGACGGAGGAGAATTGAAATTCTGTATGCGGAAAATGGGACAGAGAAAGGATCATCATTTTGTCTATGAGATGGTGATAGAGGATAATGGCATTGGAATGTCCCAGGAGTATCTGCACCATATTTTTGAACCCTTTAGCAGGGCGCAGGACAGCCGGATCAATCAGGTGCCGGGCAGTGGACTTGGCATGACGATTGTCAGGAATCTTGTCCGTCTGATGGATGGCGAGATTTCGGTGGAGAGCCATATGGGACAGGGGACCCGTTTTTGTGTGGCATTGCCCTTTGAGGAGATTGATAAGAAATAATAAAAAGCTGGCAATAGTACTTTTCAGCGCTGAATTGGCATAGGGAGAACGTGGGGATTTTCCATTTTTTGTCACGTTTTTTCCAGTGTTACGGTTATTATATATGTCAAATTCAGATAAAGCAGATGTGTCAAAAGCAGAACATGTCTGCTAAGAGAAAGAGAGGTACATTGTGGTTAGGAAATACGGTGACAAACTATGCAGACTCGTAGCGGTACACGGAGGACCAGGCGCGCCGGGTTCTGCAGCGGGGTTAGCCCGGAAGCTGGGAGAGGTCTATGGGGTATTGGAACCGATGCAATTCGGTTGTTCCATTGAGGAGCAGGCATATGAACTGAAACGCCAGATAGAGAAAAATATGGTAATGCCTGTGATTCTGATCGGACATTCCTGGGGTGCGCTTCTGGCTGGCATTGTTGCCTGGAAAAACCCGGATATCATTTCAAAGGTCATCTTATTAGGCTGTCCTCCTCTCAGTACAGAATATATATCAGAAATCGATTCCCGAAGAAAGAAAAATATGTCCTGGGAAGAGGGTGTGCTGTTTGATTCGCTGGCAGCCGCTCTGGAAGAGGGGACTGGAAGAAATAAAGGCAGCTTATTGGAGCAGTTGAATGAATTAGCAGAAAAAAGTGATTATTATGAGAAGGATCCTCAGAAGAGGGATGCGGACGATAATTTTCCTCTGGAAGAAGAGGTTTACTGTAAAGTGTGGCCAGAGGTGGAAGAATGGCGAAAAAAGGGAAAGCTGCTTCAGATTTTCTCAGAGATTGAGGCGGATATGGTGCTTATTCAGGGAGAAGAGGACCCTCATCCCTATCAGGGAGTTACTGAACCCTTAAAGAAGATGGGGATAGAATTGAGAGTGCATTTGATCCCCCGGTGCGGCCATAAGCTCTGGGAAGAAAAATATGGAGCAGAGGAGTTCTATCAGACGCTTTTTTCGGAACTGCCTTAATAAATAAATTATATTAAAACATTCTGTCAGATTCGTTGCTATATCACTCTACTTTCTTAGGTTTTTTTTATCTGCGTAAATTACCGTGAATTTTCATTGAATATTGTAAAAAAAAAATGCTAGAATGTAAGCGTCAATTGACTAAAATTGATATAAAATGTCATAAAATAAAAAGTAGAGGTAGTGAAATGGGAAAGACAATTAAAGCACGGTTAACCATGAGCATAATTTTTATTGTAGTGGCCATTATCATTCTGACTACCATAGGGATTATTGCAATCGCAGGAGGGCGGATCGTAGAGAAGCAGGAGAATGAACTTCAGCTCTATGCAGACCGGTATGCGGAAGAGATCAATACCTGGATAGAAAGTGAAATGATGATGGCAGACGGAGCTGCAGACAGTATTGAGGCGGCCAAGGATATGGATAGTGGATTTCTGCAGAGCGTAGTGGACACTCATGCAGAAGGCCGGGATGAGTTATTGAACCTGTACTGCGGAACCAGCGATTCCAAATTTTACCAGTCAAACGCAGAAGCCGAGATCCCAGAAGGATATGATCCGACAGAGAGAGGATGGTATCAGCAGGCTGCGGAGGCCGGGGAGACGGTAGTGATAGATCCCTATTGGGATGTACTTACTAACCAGATGTGCGCTACCATTGCTTCTCCTGTCCTTTTGGATGGCAAGGTGGCCGCTGTGGTCGGTGCGGATGTAAAGCTTACTACCGTGACGGAGCTGACCTCCAGTATCGATTATGAAAAAGGAGTATATGGTTTTCTGGTAGACAGCAGTGGCAATTATATTGCCCATGAAAACGATGAGTATGAACCAACGGAAGAGGCAGCTACCGCAGTGAAGGATATTATGCCGCAGTTAGAAAAGCTGGTGAGCGAGCCGGGCAGCAGTCTTGTGCAGGGCAAGGATTACAATGGAGTGAACAGTTATTTTTCCATGGCCCTGGTAAAGAATTGTGATTGGAAAGTTGGCGTGGTACTTCCGAAAGCAAATGTTATGTCTGTATTATGGAACATGATAGTGGTGGCTGCTATTATTGCTGTAGCAGCGATCGTGCTTGTGATATTTATCATGGCAGGAGTTATCGGCAGGATGCTGGCGCCGATACAGACGCTGAAACAATTTGCCTCTGGTGATTTTTCTGAAAATCCTGTACTGGAGAAGACGATCCCCAGTGAATTTAAGAATGAGACACAGCAGATCCAAATTGCTACAATGAATGTGAGGAAACAGATCCGGGGGATCATTCTGCATACTAAGGAAGAGGCGGACAGGATCAGCAGTATTTCAGAAAACGCTTTCAACCGTATGTTCCAGCTGAATGAAGACATTACCCACATCACCGGCATTGTCAATGATATGTCCCAGGATACAGGCAAAGCCAGCGAGCTGGCAAAAGGGATTCATGCTACCGGCGAAGAGATGGGGCAGGCCATTGATTCGATCGCAGAGAAAGCGGATAATGCAGCGCAGCAGTCAGCAGATATTATGGAACGGGCAAAGAAGCTGTATAGCGATTCTGTAGAATCCAGTAACCAGGCCAACCGTCTGTATGATGAGACGAAGGAAGAGCTGGAGACCGCTATTGTAGCCAGCAAACGCGTAGATGAGATTAATAGTTTGACGGAGGAAATCCTTTCTATCAGCGCCCAGACCAACCTGCTTGCGCTGAATGCCTCTATTGAAGCTGCCAGAGCAGGCGAGGCGGGGAAAGGCTTTGCAGTGGTTGCAGAGGAGATCCGCATACTGGCCGATAATTCCAGAGAGGCAGTGGATAAGATTCAGGAGGTGACGGCTTCTATTGTGCGCAGCGTAGGACATTTGTCCAGCAGTTCTGAGAAGCTTTTGGTTTTTATGAATGATAAGGTGGTAGAGGATTACAAGAATATGACCGCTATTGCCAGGCAGTATGAAGAGGATGCTGTATTTTATAATGAGGTATCCAATGATTTAGGCGCCTCTTCCCAGGAAATGAGCGTGAGCATGATGGGGATCAATGAATCCTTAACGATGATCAACCAGCTGACCTCTGACATTGCAGCAAGTATGGAGCGCATCGGGAAGGATGCAGAGGAGTCCAATGGATATTCTGATCAGGTGCTGGGAGAAGTCAAGGAGCTGTCCCATTTGAGTGATGAATTGAAGAAGACGGTAGAGGCGTTCCATATATAAAAAAGAAAGCAATATAAATTTTATAAAGCCGGGATTTCTGTAATTGAAGCTTGCAGGGATCCCGGTTTTTCTTTTGTATATCCTTTCCTGAAATGGGGAAAATAATATCAAAATACGAAACATCTGGGAAAGGATATGGAAAGGAAAGGAAAAATGGCACAGAAGGAGCTTGGAAAGCAAAGTGTGAAATTTAAAAATCCCCCCTTTATTGTGGGCGCTGCTTCCATAGTAGGGGAGAAAGAAGGGAACGGCCCTTATGGGCGATATTTTGATCAGATTATAACAGATCCTATGGCGGGAATGAAGACATGGGAAGAGGCGGAAGAACATTTCCAGGAAATGGCGGCCAGAATGGCAATCCGGAAGAGCAGCTTAAAAGAATCGGATATCCGTTATCTTGTGGCGGGAGATCTGCTGGGCCAGCTGATCGCATCCTCTTTTGGATTAATGAACCTGGATATCCCTATTTTTGGTGTGTACGGCGCCTGCTCTACCATGGGGGAGTCGCTTGCTATCGGATCTATGCTGGTGGATGGCGGATTTGCAGATCACGTGGTTGCTTTGACGTCCAGCCATTTTGCCAGTGCAGAAAAGCAGTTCCGTTTTCCGCTGGGTTATGGGAACCAAAGGCCTAAGGCGGCGACCTGGACAGTAACGGGAAGCGGGGCGGTAGTGATCAGTTCCGTGCGGGCCGGGAAAAATGTTAGAGTGCGGGGGGTTACGACAGGAAAGATTGTGGATTACGGCATAAAGGACAGCATGAATATGGGCGCCTGTATGGCTCCTGCGGCGGCAGATGTTATTGGCCAGAGCTTTGCAGATTTTGGAATGGGTCCGGGGGAATACGACCGGATCATAACTGGGGACCTGGGTAAGGTCGGCAAGGATATTGTGATTGATATCCTGAAGGCAAAAGGCTATGATATCTCGGCAAACTATATGGACTGCGGGATTGAGATCTATGAAGAGGATCAGAATGTACAGGCTGGCGGGAGCGGCTGTGGCTGCAGCGCCGTCATGCTTACCGGATATATTTTGAAAAAGCTGGAGGAAGGAAGCTGGAAAAAGGTACTCTTTGTTCCTACCGGAGCCTTGCTGTCGCCGGTAAGCTTTAATGAAGGTAAAAGTGTTCCGGGAATTGCCCATGCTGTGATCCTGGAACGGGATGCAGGGTGATTGAGTAAGGAGGAGATAAAGATATGAATTATGTTTGGGCTTTTCTTGTAGGCGGCGCGATCTGCGTTGCCGTACAGATATTAATGGACAATACAAAATTGATGCCGGGCAGGATTATGGTTTTGCTGGTCTGCACCGGAACAGTCCTGGGAGCCTTGGGATGGTATGAACCTTTTGCAGAATGGGCGGGGGCGGGGGCAACTGTTCCTCTGCTTGGTTTTGGGAATACCTTGTTCAAAGGGATCCGGGAGGCGGTAGACCAGGAAGGCTTTATTGGATTGTTTAAAGGAGGTTTTACTGCCTGCGCAGTAGGTGTTTCCGGCGCATTGGTTTTCGGGTATATTGCTTCTTTGATCTTTAAACCTAAGATGAAATAAATCCGGAAAAGTCTGTCAGTAATAAGAAAAAAGCAAATAAAAAAAGCAGGAAAAGGAATAAAACAATTGAGAAAAATATAGAATAAAAATAAAGAAATAATAATACAGATTTTATGGTGTGAAGCTTCTTATTTTTACCGTAAAATCTGTATTTCATTTCTCGTTAATTTTTTGTATTTTTTTGTTTCTGTAAATAAATAATTGTACAATAGTAACAAAAATTGAAAAAAGACTTGCAAGTTCGACAAAATCGCTATAAACTACCCAATAGTAACACAGTTGCATGTAGTAGTTATGGGAAGATATCCCTAGGTAAAGGAGATTGAAAATGGCAGTTGTAAAAAACGAAAAGAAAGTAAGCACTAAATCAGACGCAGTGGAAACAAAAAAAGTAACTTCTACACCGACAGCCGCAGCACAGAATGCAGTTGCAGCAAAGGCTGAAGCAGAGAAGAAGGAGACGGCGGTTGCTCCCAAGGCAGAAGAGAAAAAGACTGCCACGAAGCCTGCAGCAAAGAAACCGGCAGCAAAGAAGGCTACAACAAGGAAGACTACAGAGAAGAAGGCAAAGAGAGCTTCTAAGAAGGCGCCTGTTGAGAAAGTACAGGAAGTATTTTTTGAGTATAACGGACAGCAGATCCTGTCTCAGGATATCGTAAATAGGATTGAGGAGACCTGGAAGGCTGAGGGTCATAGGATCGCTTCTATTAAGACGCTCCGGGTATACATCAATCCAGATGAGCAGAGAGCATATTATGTGATCAATGATAAGGCAGAAGGCAAGTTTGTAGAGCTGTAAACCGGATTCCGTTTTGTGGTTGGAATGTTGATAAAAGAAAGAGGTAGACTGTATCCTTTGAAGAAGAACACAGTTTACCTCTTTTTATTTGCCTGTGAGAAAAATATATACATGGCAAATGGGAAGGTTACAGCATTACTGCTGCAGACTTCCATCTGTGAAGACCAGGAAATGACTACTTACCGGCCATTGCCTCTTCCTGACGTTTGATCATCTGACGAACCATCTCACCGCCGACAGAACCATTCTGAGCAGATGTCAGGTCGCCGTTGTATCCACCGTTCTTCAGGGGCACACCCAGCTCACTTGCTACTTCCATCTTAAAACGATCCATGGCTTCTTTTGCCTGTGGAACTTCCATTCTGGAACTCTGATTACTTGTCATGATTGCATTACCTCCATAATTTGATTCCGGCAGATTTAATTCCTTGCAGTTGCCTGTTCTGGATTGATATCTTTGCCGGCAGGATAAGGATTTTCTTCGCTTATCCTGGTTTTAGTATGTACACGCAACAGGAAAATATGTTGGTAGTTTTTTCCGACAGAATTCGGTACAAAATGCGTTTTATAGAAAAAGCAGATTTTTTTCTTGAAATTGTAGTAGGATGTGATACAATATAGATTAATTGAGGGATATCAACGGTATCCGCTAATGATATTTGATGGAAAGCTCCGCAGGAAGCGGAAGAATGGAGGATTTTATTATGAAGCATATTCAGACGGTTAATAAGGCGAATTTAAGCGAGTCTGCCAAAAAAGGCGGATGTGGGAAATGTCAGGCTTCCTGCCAGTCAGCGTGCAAGACTTCTTGTACAGTGGGCAACCAGAAATGCGCAAGAGCAGAAGAGAGATAAGCTGCACAGTAAAATGCTGATATCGGATGGCTGCTGCAATTTTTTTGCAGCAGCCATTATCATGTAAACAGAGGAAGGATATATGCTAATGATACATAAATTTAAAGGGAGAGAATTAAATATTGTCCTGGATGTGAATAGCGGCGGTGTTCATGTGGTGGATGATATTACATATGATATGCTGGATTATATCGAACCGCCCTTTGGAAAGAACTGTCCGGACCAGGTGCTGGAAGCGATGGAGAGTAAGTATGGCAAAGAGGAGCTGGAGGAAGCCTATCAGGAAATCTGCGAGCTGTATCAGGAGAAGCTTCTGTTTTGCGAAGACGGATATGAAATGTATGCCAATGTGGCAGTGGAGTCACCGATCAAGGCTATGTGCCTCCATATTGCCCATGACTGTAATTTACGCTGTAAATATTGTTTTGCTTCTACTGGAGACTTTGGGACAGGCAGGAAGCTGATGCCGTTGGAGACCGCAAAGGCTGCGATCGATTTTCTGTTGGAACAGTCAAAGGGAAGGGAAAATCTTGAATTAGATTTTTTTGGCGGGGAACCGTTAATGAATTTTGATGTGGTGAAGGAAACAGTGAAATATGCCCGCAGTAAGGAAAAAGAGTATGGAAAGCATTTCCGTTTTACCATTACCACCAATGGCATGCTTTTGACTGAGGACAAAATAGATTTTATCAATGAAGAAATGTCCAATGTGGTATTATCCATTGACGGCAGAAAAGAAGTGAATGACCGGATGCGGGTGAAGGTAGACGGGAGCGGCTGCTATGACCGGATTATGGAGGGCTATAAGCGGCTGGTGGAAAAACGCGGAGATAATGAATATTATGTGAGGGGAACTTATACTAAGTATAATCTGGATTTCTCGAGGGATGTGCTGCATCTTTATGAGCAGGGCTTTGACCAGATCTCCGTGGAGCCTGTCATGGAAGAGGACAGTATAGAGTATGCTATTACAGAAAAGGATTTGGACAGAATCGGTCAGGAATATGACCGGCTGGTAGAGGAGATCATAGACATTAAGGAGAAGGGCGGATTTATTAATTTCTTTCATTTTATGTTAGATCTGGATCAGGGGCCCTGTGTGATCAAGCGTTTGCGGGGATGCGGCAGTGGAAATGAATATGTGGCCATTACTCCTGACGGAGATATATATCCCTGCCATCAGTTTGTAGGACATGAGGAATACCGGATGGGAAATCTGGAGGAGCATACCTTCAATGAAGAAATCAAAAAGGAATTTGCCGGCGCGCATGTTTATTCTAAGGAGGCATGCCGGAAATGCTGGGCTAAGTTTTATTGCAGCGGAGGCTGTAACGCCAATAATTATATTTATAATGGAGATATTCATAAGGCTCATGAGCTTTCTTGCCAGATTCAGAGAAAACGTCTGGAATGCGCAATACTAATGCAGATTTGCCAGCAGTTCCGATAAAAAACGGAAAAAAGGCGGCGCAAGCGATATTTGGAGAAGCATCGCCATTTAGACATCGACCGGCGGCAGGAAGTAATTCCCGCCGCCGTTTCGATCGATCAATTCTGTTTCTCAGCCTCTTCGTTTATAGAAGAATGCGATCATACATCCGCATAGCAGGACAACCGATGAAATCCCCAACAGAAGGAGCTGTTCCGATGAGACAGACATTCCTGTATCTGCCGGTTGAGAGGTGTTTTCAGGCCCTCTTATAGCCCCATTTTTCCTCTCTGGCGGCTGCATGCCGCCTGCTTCCCCTGTCACATTTCTATCATGACTTTCCATTCTGTCGCTGCCCAACAGACGGGCCGCTGGTATGGCGGAACTTTCTGGCAATTCGTTGCCATTTTGAACACTTTCGCTGTCTTGCGTTTCATCCGCTGCACCGCCATTAAATATCCTGCCGTTTGAAGCATTATCGATGGTCATTTCTGTTTCGGTATCTCCAATGATCATTGTACAAGAATCTCCGACTTTCATTTCCGGCGTACTGGCGAGAATGGAAGAGAAGCTGCACGGAACCTTTTCTGAAAGCAGTTCGTTTCCATCATCGTCTTTGACCGTTACGGTTGTCCCAGCCGCCGCCGAAGCGCTCTGCATCAGAAAGCCTTGCGTGGAAGTTGAATCAAATCCTTCCGCCATGCCGTTGCTTCCACAGGCGAGAACCGTTCCGCCGCTGATCTTACATTGGCCGCCGTATTCGCTCCCATAGTCGATGGCGCAACTCCCTCCATCATCGCTGACGCTGACAAACAGCTTTCCGCCGCTGATATAAATATCCTTGTTGGAGTCAATCCCGTCTGCGTCCCGTCCGTTTTCCACCGTGACGGCGATCTCCCCGCCGCTAATGTTGATAACGGAGTTTCCGCTGTATCCGTTTGCGTTGATTCCATCGTCAGTAGCGATAATATCCAGCGTTCCGCCAGCAACGGTAATCTGCGCCGCTTCCAGACCCTCACAGCAGGACGGAATCGTGATATTTCCTGATTCCACATAGAGGAATGATGATTCTTCATCGTTGGAAACCGTGATCCCATCATCGCCTGCAGAAAGCGTGAGACTGGCGTCTTTCAGACGCACACTGTCATTTGCATGGATCGCATCCTGTATGGCAGTTACATTGAGTGTGCCGCCTGTCATGACGAAATCATCGTTGCATACGATCCCATGCTGATATTCTGCCGTTACCTGAAGCGAACCGCTTCCGTTCATGGTTAAATCGTCTTTGGAGTAGATTGTTCCATCCACACCAGCAGAAACCGCTTCCCCGTCATAAGAAGCGCCGGAAGACAAGGTATTCTTGGTGCCGTCCTGCAAGGTCAGAAATACTTTGCCCGCCTGTTCCACACGGATTGCGGCATTGTCCTCGCACTGGATAGATACACTATCCAGCAATAGCCAAATTTTATCACTGCCATTTGCTTCTATGATGACCGACCCATCGGAAAGCGTACCTGAAAGTACATATTTCCCCGAATAGACGATATACACGTCCCCGTGATCCACATAGGCGCCGTTTCCGCTCACCGTGCTGCCTTCGTCTGAAAGGTTGATTTTCGTTGCGTCTGTGATGTCCCAATCGGCATCCAGATCGTTTTCTGTAAACATGGCATCGCTGTTTTCTTCCCTTGCAACTGCCTGGATTCCGAGTGCTTTTCCGTTCATAAACAGGATTGTCAGGAGCAGGGTAAATATGCTGATTCCGATGCAAATCGTATTGATATGCTTATGTATTGCCATAAGACCCCTCCTTATCCCATGTACTCCCCGTTATAGCTCACGAGTACTGCGCTTGCTACGCCGTTCATTTCGGAGAGTTC
>CANPZE010000010.1 GCA_947589315.1 uncultured Lachnospiraceae bacterium
AAGCATTCCGCCATGCTCATGGCAATCGTCTTGCCGAAACGCCGCGGACGTGTGATCAGCGTCACATCGTCATTCGACTCCCACCATTCCCGGATAAAATCTGTCTTATCTACATAAAAACAGCCTGCGTCCCGCAGCTTGCTGAAGCTCTGTATCCCTATCCCGACTGTCCTTGCCATATATACGCCTCCTTGCCTGTACTTTTTCTCCATAACTGACGCATCTTGTATATTTTAACATAAATTATGCATTATTCCACCATATTTCACAGATTTTTTCAATCCTCTCTATAATGTCAAACCCTAAATCAACCTTTCCAAAGTTATTTGATTCCATGCCTTAATTCAAGCTGCAATCGTTTCCCTTTTAGCAGTTCGAAACTGTTGCGACCATACATGATCCTTTTAACAACTTTCAGCTTATTTACACTTCCTTCCACAAGCCCATTATTATAGCCAAGATGCGCCGCTGGGCCACCCATAAAAAGACATACCAGATTTTATATCTGATATGTCTTTCCTTACATCTAATCACATGTTGTTTCCTTCTACAAACCTGTCCGAAGAGAACCTATGTCGGCTTTAACACTGGAATAAACTCCTAACAACAATTCACAGATTTTGCAGACTGACACGCCGCGAGCTTGAATCATCTGTTTATTTTAATCGTCATGACATTCCCAAAGCCTTTTTTACCAGTAAATAATCTCTTATACAATTTATATTTACTCTTAGGGACCTTGATCACAGCCTTTTTATAAATTCCCTTTATCGAATTATTTCCAATTTTTTTAATTTTTTTTGATTTTATCGTAATCATCCTTAATTTTTTACAGCCACAAAAACTCCTGTTCCCAACAACTGTAACTTTAGCAGGAATCACAACAGACGTCAATGCCGTGCATTTTTCAAAAGCTGATTCAGATAAAGATACCAGATTGCTCCCTAACATCAATTTTTTGAGATTCGTACATTTATAAAAAGCTCTTTTACCGATTTTAGTCACATTTTTCCCGATTACCAAAATCGAAATTTTTTTATCTCCTTTAAATGCATTATCCGCTATAGATGTCACTTTATATGTAATGCCATCCAAATTGATTGTCTCTGGTATTACCACTTTTGAAACTTTTTTATTTGTTTTTATATATTCGACAGTTCCCTTTGATCTGCTGGATTTCGTTATTTTATACTGTGTTCCAGCATATAACACTTTTGTTCCTTTCTTCGGCAACTTTAACTTAGAATCACTTTCCTTCCTCACCTTACCGCAGACAGCACACGTGTAAATTACTTCCCCATTTTTTACATTCGTCCTCCAGCTCCATTTATGGGCAGTCTTTGGCATTGCCTCTGCACTTCCTTCCTTAATTACCCCACAATAAACACAATGAATAGACTTTACACCCTCTGAAACACATGTCGCTTTCTTATCTACTGTAGGATTCGCATTCCATACATGCTCATGTACAGGAACATTAATAATATTCCAAACACCTCCACAAAGATTACATATACCCATATGCTTTTCTGTAAAAATATTACCACATCTCCGGCAAACAGCATTATGCGTACCATCCTTATTATCAATATAATCATACTGATGCCCTAACGCCTCAATAACAGCCTGCCTTACAATCACTTCACCACATGACTTACAATGTGAGCCTTCCGTCAAACCCGCCGCTGTACAAGTGGCTGTTATTACCGGGTCAATCACAACAGAATGCTTGTGGCCTGATTCTTTTATGTAAGAATAGAGCTCCAAAGCTATCTTATATACCCCGGCTTCTTCCGGCAAAAACGTTCTTATTCCATACAATGACACGGCTGTTACAGGCATAGAAAATTGCTTTTTTTCATTCTGTATATCCGTAAATATTACCATTCCTCTTAAAGGCTCACCATCCGAATAAAACCCTGACAAAACATTTCCGTTTTCATCTTTTAAGTTTCCAATCGACAACGCAATATACTCTCCCGGCTGCTGAATATCCTCAAAATGACCTATAATCTCACCCTTAAACACGTTTCCAAATTCAATATCTGAACCACCACCCGCCACTTCAATACTATTCTCTACAAAAAATTTACAGCCATCTTGCCGCAGGGCGGCATTTATTGTCTGGGATCCCATTTTTGTTTTAAGATTGTTTCCGGACATAAACCCATTTACAAAAACCTGCTCCCCTGATTCTATATAACTGGATATATCTGCTTCCTGTTCATACTGACATGCCCAGCTTATCCTGACATCTCCCATAAAATCCCGAACTTCGTTATCAACCATTAGTTCACAGTCCTGGACGATCTCTGCTTCAATATTTGTTGTAATATTCTGGATTCCTAAGTTCAAATTGACGCTGAATGTATATTTATCATCTGGAAGATAAATAATCCCACCTCTGAGAAAACACGTATATATTCCAGTTTCAACCGATGTCGACAGCACAGATACATCCCCTGTGACACATTTTAGTAATACCTTGTTCAAAGAATCCCGATTCAAAACAGCACATTCACCCTCCAAACGGCCCGCTTCCATTTCCATTGCAACAGAAACCATATAACCATCAGTGTCCACAGCTGGAGCATATACTTCACTATCAGAACTTATAACCATCCTTGCCTCTTCTGCGTCCTTAATTTTCGAAATGTCGTAAGAAGACACAATAAAACATTTTAACATATTCGACTCCGGATCAAATAAAGTATTCGCGCATATGCTCTCCCAATACACACATCCCTTTCTCCTGTAATAAAGCTGTGCCTCCCAATCTGTATTTTCTGTGCCTTCCATTTTAAAATAATATCCCAATACAAATTCAGACAAATTGACTATTTGATCTCTCTGAGACAGATCAACTTCAATCTCTCTGTCAAAATACCAATTATTTATATTTCCTCTAACCGACAACAAATATCTGCCCGGCGAAAAACTCAACGTATCAGCAGCAGGCAAGTCTATAGCAACAGAACCCATGCCGTCTCCAATCTTTACAATCCGAACCTGATTTATTACTGCTTCTTTTGCATCACCGGTTTTAGCAAACTCCAACTTGCGGCAACTCTGCATATTAATGGTTACGTTATTCTGTGAAAAAAACGCTGTAACCAATCCCTTATCATGCTTAACCACCAACTGATAATCCCCGGCATTTTCTACCATATCCAGTGTCTTTGGAATACGATATCTATAATTCCCAAGCCCTTCACATTGAATTTCATAAAAGCTATATCTGTCAGCAATATAAAAATCCGGAGAGGCAATATCAGTGCTCAATTCAAACGTAAAATAACTGTCTTCTTCAGATACAACTATTAAATCCACCTTATATTCTTCTGTCAAAATCTCAGAATTTCTGCCCATATAACTCATTTTGATAACAATAGAATGACTGCCTCGACCAAATTCCCGGCAATTTATGCTGTAATCCATGCAACCAGAAACGCTCTCACGCACTGGATCTATCTGAATCGCTTTTCCACCATTCACTATTATCTCAGTTTTAACAAGATGATCAGCATCTGCAATTGTAAATTGAAAACTATCATAAAATAATAATGTCCCTTCGGAACAATCCTCAACTTTCGGAACAGCTATTAATTTTTCCAAAACATCAAATGTAAACTTCCTTGAAAGCATTTTCATGCCGTCTGCCACAGCGTAGCTTATATGCACTTCCCCCTGATGCTCACCCACAGCATAATATTTTGATGCAGCAACCTGATACCGCTTATTCATCCCATTATAAGAAGTCCTGACCATACCATCCAATTTTGTTCCATCAATATAAAAACTGACATCCGCTATATCCTGATAATCCGCCATATCTACGGTCATAGAATAAAACGTATCCTCATAAACCGGACTACCGATCAATGACACAATATCTGGAATCTGTCTCTGGCGAGCTATCATATTTTTTATCGCAATATTATTCTTTTCATCTAATTCATTCAAATCTACAGATGTATTATCCAGAGAAATTCTGATCTCATTTTCTGCTTTTATTGGCATCCATTTTATACTGAAAGT
The DNA here is from genome assembly GCA_947589315.1 of uncultured Lachnospiraceae bacterium. Taxonomy (GTDB): domain Bacteria; phylum Bacillota; class Clostridia; order Lachnospirales; family Lachnospiraceae; genus Jutongia. Next base: position 4,039 of record CANPZE010000010.1, read on the forward strand.
TTTTGAACTAAACGCTGAAAGATAATAATTTTCTTCTTTAAAAATCTGTCTTGCCCCATCATTCACAGTAAGCGTAAACCAGCCCCCACAACTTCCGATATTATAAACATTAAATTTTAATTCCGTTTCTTCGCCCACAACCAGATCGTCTTCCGCAAAAATATTCTCCGGATAAACAGCAAAATCCGGCATTGTCCTGACTTCCTGCAGATCATCAGGCTTACCGATATATCCAATTTCTGTATCCTTTGGATAAAGCAACGTTATCCTTGTATCCGTACTTACAGAATGGCTGCCTGGATTGGTATCATAATCAAACACTAATACATTGTTTTCCCCCGGTTTCAAATAATTTACAGGTATCTGCGTTATCACCGTCTGAGTCAGACCATCCGTATTGACTGTCATAGCATGACCCGAGTTTAAACTAATATCATAATTTGTATTCTCCCTGTCGACATATCCGTCCGCGTATAAGCGGCTGGTAATATACATAGATGGTTTATTCTCACTCTTTGTACTGTAATCCGGCACGTAAAAAGAAGACATAATACTTCCTCGATTTGTACATTGGCTTCCAAGGATTTGCTGATAAAAAGCTGTATAAGCGTTATCACCTTTCTTAGACAGCAACAGATCTTTATATGATTCAAACAAACTGTCAAAAGATTTTTCTATAGCAAAACAAACAAAACCTGCCACAGGATTTACTGCTCCCAAAACTCCTGTTATAGCAGAAACAGCCGTCTTTGCTATTGAAACCATATAATATTTTTCTTTTATTTCTTTATTAATCATTGGGTTAGCTGCGATCGCAAAACACTCTTCCAACTCAGAATTAATATCATATATATCGCCTAACGTCCCAAGAAAACTGCTTCCAAAACCTCCTATATTCAATATCGAATTTATATCAAATGTTGTTTCCAAAAGAAATCGTTCCATATTTTGATATGGATCCCGATGCAATAACTCATCCATGGGATCCGCGGACTTTACGCCCGACTTATTAAATGCACTTAAAAATGCCGTATTTCCAGAAGCAATCTGTTCAAGAAAAACATAATATTCCTCTGCTGTCAAAACTCTTTTTATCGATATTTCAATACTACCATCTTTATTTTCCAAAATCCTCGGTTCTGTACTGATACTTTTTTCATCATCCTGTAAAACATAAGATTTCATAGAAAACTCAACATCCATTGTATCTTCCACGCCAAGATCAACAGAACTGCTCATATAGCAATCCATTTGATTATTATTATCCAAAAAATCACCCAATGTTAAGTCTTCCGCTTTTACATATGTCCCATTTTTATAACAACCGATATCTACAGAATCTTCTTCCACTTCAAATTTAGTAAAAGGATTCCCATCCTGCTTCAACGCCAGTTCTCCCATTGTAGTTATCGTAATTTCTTTCCCTTTTGTATCAAAAACACACATAAACCTACTGTTTTCTCCCGCGCAGGATGCTATCAGGCTGCCTTCCAGCCTGCTCATATGGTCAGCTTTCATTTTTGCCAAATCCGGTTGTACAGTAAAAACAACTGTTTCACCATGCTCTAATCCATACCCCGTCACAATCGGCATAAAAGAAACATAATCTTTCAACGTATCCGAAACAGAAATACTTAAATCTGCCAAGGCATCTCCATTATTTTTTATGCTATATTTTTGTTTCAAAGTAGATGCATTTTCTGAAACTTTTTTCCATTCCAGATTCAGTTTAGGAATATTGCAATTCAAAGTTACAGATGTCTTTGTATCTTCTATATAATCACCGTCTTTCCGTATATAACTGGAAATCGGGATTTTATATGTATCTTTTTCTGCATTCTGAGCAAATACAGACAATTCTATTTGTGCGCTTTCTTCCGGCTGAAGGAGCATAGGACTGGCTTTGGAGCCCGATTTAATGATTTCCAAGGACAAGTCCTTATATGGATTCCCTGCTTCAAGATAAAATTCCTGCAACTCATCAGAAGTATTCGTCACCCTGACCATGCACTCCTGCTCATAATCCCTTTCGATCTTATAAACTTCAACTGCAATTTCAATCACGCCATCTGTATATTCAATATCTGGCTCTTCCTTTTCACTAACTACTACGGTGTCAACAGAATCAGCAGATATAACAACAGATTGTTCCGTTGGCCTATATGACTCATTTTTCCTCTGATTTTTCGCCAATATATCCGCAGGTATAGAAAAAAATATTATTATAACCAAAAAACAGCATATAAAACTTTTAAAAAATCCTTTCCTCATTATACAGTCCCCTTTCTATTTAATTTTTTTCATTATATCAAAACAATTTACGCATGTCAATCTAAATTTTTGAATAATTCAAGCACTTTTTATTTAAAAAGGCAAATTACTAAAAGTTCGCAAAAATCCAACTATTCAAAATATTCTTGCAACAATTCTTCATAAAAAAATTCCATCTGATATTGTTCTCAGTAATGATTCAAACTTTTGCATCAACTTTATTGGCGAGAAAGTTGAATTACACACATATAAACAAAAAAGTGTGTAGTTAGACTTACTATTTTCTAACTTACACACTTTATCCCACACTCCGTGTTAAGGCACGGTTATTAATTTTTCATAAAATTCTTCCTTCATTTTATATTTTTCTTTTGTTAATTTATTTGGTTTTTCTCCAAATTTATCAATATAATCTTGCGCTAATTTACAAACCTGCACAAGATAAGTATATTGATAATTTCTTTTTTCATTATAATTAAAACTCAAAGATTTTTCGTAATAATTAAAAGCATCCAAAATATAAATATTATTGTTTCTTTCCTCCCCCTCCATTCCTTTATATAGATTTATCAATTTATGATTAGCCATACCTCCATAATAATTGGCGTAAAAATTATAATCCTCATTAGAATAAGTGTGAGTGGATGCCATTTCAAACAAACATACCGAAAGAAAATACGCATCTGTCCTCATTGCCTGATTCATGGTGAATATATCACCAATATGTTGATAAACCACTGCCATATTATATATACACATATATAATTTATCATCTTCTTGTATTGTTTCTACATATAAAATTAAAAACTCTAATGCATTGATATAAGCTTTATATGCATTTTTCCATTTATCACTGGAAATATAAAACCTCGCTAATTCACAATAATCATCTGCAAGCAGCTTACATAAACTTTTAGTTTTATATTTTTTAAGAGCCTTTTCTCTCAACTTGATTATTTTCTTCACTTTATCTATATTCTCTCCATTATTTTTTATATCGTCTTGTATTTTATTTGCCTCATTTACTAAATTTGTAAACTCAGTATCCCTATTAATCTGATAATCATCCACTTGTGAATAAGTATTTTTCCTGCTTTTTAAAAAATATAAAATATATTCTTTATAACTTTGTTTATATTCCGCAACAGGACTGCATTGCAATATATCAGGATCGCACTCAAGAACCTGAAACATTTTTAATTCTTCTGATTTAGAAATAAGTGTTGATTTATCTTCAACGTCAATCCTTGGACTGGCGCTCGGCGGTAAAAGATCTTCTTCCATATCAGGGTCAAAATCATCATCCACTCTACACATTCCGTCCTTTTCCTCTTGCTTTGTTTTTTCACCCTCCTGTATATCTTTTAAATCACTAACACTACCCTCGCCTATACTTTTTATGTCATTTTCAAGATTAACAATTTCATTTGTTTCTTTTTCAGATAAAACACTTAATTTTACAACCATCATATCGTGCAAGTGTGGAACAATTACTATGGATAAACACAAACCTATACTAACTTTAACTATAGACATCCTCATCCATTTTGGTAAACCAAAATTACACTTAATGTTTAATAGTGCAAAGCAAACCCCCAAAATACTCACTACTCCAGATATCCTATCCAAATCCTTCAAAAGCAAATTAAACCTATCATATAATATATCCACATACAAAAAAATAAGTGTAAAAAATGAAGTAATTCCTGTTAATGAAATAACAAAATTTATCATACTCTGTCTCTTGATAGAGCTATCTTCACTTTTTTTCATAAAGTATCTCCTTGTTTTTAATGTACATTTTCTGTTTTGTTATTTTGCAATCACCTTAATCTACTGATGATTCTAAATGATATCACCCAAGACCACAGATGTCAATATAAAAAACTTTTTGTCTTTCTCTATTTTTAAAAGAAGGAAAATCCTGTTGAAATAATAAGTGCAAAAACACATTCTAAATGTTATAATTAAATCACCACAAAATAATAAAACAAAGAAGTGTTTTTGCATGATTAATCATAACAGACCAGGCATGAAATTAAAAGAGATTTGGCAGCTTTTTCTCAAAAAAATCAAAGGGGCATAAAAGCCAAACAATAAATTTGTGGCGCAGATGATTTATGGCATTTTAACGCGCAATAAAACGCATTTAAACAAGATTGCGTAAATCTTTTTGGATTTTCCGAAAAAGATGCCAATGCTGTTTATGAAAAAGTGTTTTTCTCTGCTGAAGACGGATTTTTCAACATGATTCATAAAAATCTATGCTGCCTGAAATCGCTATCCGCATACTTCATGAAAAACTGTGTACACACGCTGGACAAGGACTTTGACGCAAACGCGTATTACAGATATATTTGGGAGAATGATGAAAAATTTGTGATCCACGCGAGAAAGAACCAAAATGTAACCCACAGAAATAAAACTCTGGATGTCATGCAATCTGCAAACCTTTACAAAGGCAATTATCGAATGGATTTCATAGACAAACACGGAAAGAGGATTGCATGTAAAACCAATTATATTCCAGTAAAATTATGTGAATATCCAAACAAGACATTAGGGTATGCAAAAGAGCGTGTTCTGGCAGGAACACGCTCAGGCATAAATGGATTTCTTTTGAAAGGGAGCAATCACAATAGCTAACATTAGTGAAATACTTAAAAAAATAGGAGCTTTCGGATAATTAGTGATAAAAAATGGGGTATCTTATATATGATGAAGAATCTTATATAAACGTATAACCAGCATGCTTTTTTTCAATTTATTGTAAATTTTCTTTATCAGCAAATCATTAAACTTATCCCAGTCCATTTTCATAAGCCATTGGTACATATTATAATTTGCTATCTGTGCCTGGTTTTCCATGAACCTTTTTTGAATAATCGGATAATACTGTTCCACCATAAACGGCTGTATGATTATCTTATATCTCATATCCCTTCTACATCGCCTGATATGCGGTTCATCCCATTCAAACCCGTATTCATTTGGGTCCGCCCCTTCAGAAACCAATTCTAATATCGTTCGATAACATTTTTCACAATGACAACAGTTTTTCCCACCGCTTGATTCCCAACACACACGCAAATCCGCCTTCTTTTTTAATTCCCTTGTTTTACTGACAATATAACGAACCTTACCTTGTCGATTCATATCGGATCCATCATGAATCACATTACATCCGCAAAAATGCACCTGCTCATCAATCGTGGAATCGCTTGCACATGTATAACGTCCTCGCATTGAGAACGGATAACTGGATGCTATACATATACTGCCCAGCCTATCTTCGCCCTTCAAATTTTTGCTGTAAACAACCGGCGCTGCATGACCAATAATCCCAATTCCATGCTGAAATCCATGCCACCATCCATCTTTGGATATCTGCACAGCTTTGTCCAACTCTCTTTCGTTGAGTATTTCCCTAAAATTTGTTTTGATAGATACCGCCTGCAATCCATACTCCAACGCTGCCTTTTTCGTATGCTCCCATACGAGCTCCCAGCCACTGGTATCATTTAACGGAATATCCGCTCCCCAAAGCGTCATCAGGCAGGAAATCTTATCCAGATGCCGCATCATCGTAGCATATGCGTCTACGCCGCCCGAGAAAAACGCTCCGATAGACGATGCTGACCCTTTGCCGTCCACCCGCTCATTTTTTTGGGGAGTGGCCTCTATACGTCCTCCAAACGGAATCATTGGGTACATATTTTGATAACCCAGTTTCACCCCACCTAAATGCTCCAAAAAATCTTCATCGACAGATTGAACTTTAATTACAGCATCCATGATCCAGGCTACCGGGAGGATATTGCACAATAATGGGATAACCGCGACACTCTCCGGAGCCCCCTCGATCACTGTTGAATATTCAACGAAAAACATCCTTGTTTTTGCGAAATATTTTTTCCAATTCCCAGTTATTTCATACTGACAGTGAATGACATTATTTTCACATTGTACTTTTATCACCTCAAACACATTTGTATTTACATTCTCTTGCACCGTATCTTTCAAATACATTCCCTCCCATCCAAAAACAACTGGCACCACGCTTCAATATTGATCGCTTTCCACAAACCAGTCACATAGTCCGCATGATCCAGATCGTTTAACCACCTGGCGACTATATCCATATTGAACAAACCTCTCTTTCGCATTCCCGGAAGTATCAGATCATACATATATTCTTCAAAGCCCGGACTTTTTATATATTCGCGCATCGGAACACGAATCGCCTGCTTTTTCCGGTAGGCAAATTCCGGTCCATAGATTTCCGCACTCAATTTTTTTAACCAATATTTCCCCTGGTAACAATAATCTGCCCGTTTTCCCTTCTCTTCAAATAATGTTTTTCTATATTGCGGATGCAATAAATATTTTTCCGGCAGGCGAAAGCAAAATGCGACCATTTCATTATCCAAAAATGGAACCCTGTTTTCCACAGAATTTGCCATACAAATCTTATTCTGCCTTTCCAACAAGGTAATCAATGACTCTTGAAAATACAGTTTTCTTAATTTGTCAAATCTTGTACCATGCAAGGAATCCCAGAGATTCCGCCGCCTCTCTACTGCATGTTCGACCGAAAATCCGTTGTATAGCTCTTTGCAGTACTTTCCGTCTAAAATCTTGTCAAAATTCACAAAAAAAGATGTTTCTATTCCACCCAGCTTTCCCGCCGAAACATGGTTCAATACATCAAGCGCCTTCTGTGCAGAAAACACCTCATAACCCCCGCATAACTCATCCGCGCCCTCTCCACTGATCAGTACTGTAACTGCCTTCTTCGCATGTTTTGAAAACTCATATATCCCCATTGGGGAAGGAACACTCACCACCCGTTCAAACGCAAACAGCGCCTTTTCATAATTCTGAGCAAAACATTCCTTTGTCATATCATATTTGTTTAACTTCAGATCCAGCCTGTCAGCCGCATGATGAATCCACTTTTCTTCACTGCACTGACTGTACTCTGAATTGAACAATGAAAATCCGCACAATGTTCCCTGCGTTCGGTCAAACAGCTTATCTACATAATACGCCAATAATGTAGAATCAATCCCACCGGAAAATTGAACTCCAAGCTTGACATCGCTTATCATTTGCCGGACAGCACAATCCTGTAATACCTCTTTTAGACGCTCATACAGATTACGTTCTTTATATGTCTGTAATTGACTATACTCATCCAAATTAAAATATTCTACTGTTTTACAGCTCCATCCATTCACTTCAAAAACACAGTATGTTCCCGGCTGGAAGCTCTCAACATTTTTGTACAGTACGTTTGTTGGGTAGATGTAGGTAAGGCTTTCCGAAAGGGCGTCCATATCCAATTCACCCCGGAAATCCGGCAGACACGAAAATGCTTTCATCTCACTTGCCCAGGCGAGCCTTTCCGCATTCTCTGTAATGTATAATGGAATGATTCCAAACCGGTCCCGCGCCAGATACAGCTTACCTTCCAGACCGTCTATCAAGGCAATCGCAAACATGCCATTCAGCCTTCGTATCATATCGTCAAAACCGTATTGTAAATATAGATGCAATATCACTTCCGTATCAGAGTGACCTCGAAATACAACTCCTTGTTTCAATAATTCCGTCCGCAGTTCTTGCACATTATATATTTCACCATTAAAGGTCAATACTACCTTTCCATTCGGGGAAATCATGGGTTGATGTCCTGCTTCGGATAAATCCTGAATACTTAACCGGTTGAATCCCAATATGCCTCTTCCACAAGATGTTGCCTGCTTTTCGTCATGTGAAACAAACAGCCGTTCTGAATCCTGCAAGAAATTACAGATTCCACTGTCATCCGGTCCGCGATGACGGGTGCATTGAAGCATGGCATTCATAGCCTTACCATAACTTCCATCCAACATCTTCTTCTGTTTATTCATAATTCCTGCTATTCCACACATATTCTTATCAACCTTTCACATTGCGTTTTTGCCATATAGGTTTTATGATAACTTCATATAATTGTTTTATTTCCTTTGATCTACAGAAAAATAGACCAAATAATAGATTAGGTGTTAAAATGCATATTCCCATTTTTACCAAAAGACGGATCCAGCCCAACGATAAATTGACATAGGTACATAGCTTCCATGTTATCGTCCCAGCAGTAATACTCAATATCAGCCACTTCAGATAATTCTGAAAATATCCGATGGGCGAAACCTTAAAATACTTCTTAAAAAATACATACGGTTCATTCCAGCCTGAAAAACATAGTCTGGAAATAACTGTAGCAGCTAGTATGCCGAACATTCCACATATACGTCCTAAAAATACTGATAAGATCAAGTTTAATATGCAATGAACCACCATGACATATTTTACTTCCTGAAAAAAACCTGTTGTCTCACGAAACACCCATATTGTCTGACAGATATTCGAAGTGTAAAAACAAGCTACAATAGCAAGTACAATTATATTTGATAATACATATTCACTACCGAAGAAAATTGAAATGCAATCATTCAATAGACACACGCTGCATATCGCAGCAAAAGAAACCAACCAATAATTTCCAAATTCAATCAGTTTATATATCTTGAACTGCGACGCAAGATCTGTGCCAGAATCCGCGATCATATTTCCAACACTGGCTTTGCACGCCGTAAAGACTGCCGTGATCAACATGACAACAGCACTCATAACCGTAAGATAATTGGAATAATAACCGACAAAAACAGTCCCAACCAGAATCGAGATCAGAATACTGTCTATATCGTTGTTAATGACTGCCGTAACCTTATATAAAAATAAAGCTTTTACATTTGAATATATTTTCTTTTTATCCCTATTTCCTATCGGGCTTGCCTTGCGGCGCAAATAAGGGTATGCTCTCACTGTGACGATACTCTGCGTCAGATTACTGAAAAATCCGATTAGCAAAGCCACCAGCAAATATAGAAAGTAATCTTGAGTTACAAATAATACTGCTGTCTGCGCCGCAAAAGTGGCGACCTTAAAAATCATTATATAGTTATTCAAAATGTAACCGCGCTGATCTGCGATCATCAATGTTGTACGATAAACAAACAGATAAGAGATTACCACATTTAACAGCGCTAATATGTAATACCATTCAAGATTTGGAATCTCCTTTTCAAGGCGGATGATATATTTTAAAAAAGGCAAAAGTAAAAGTCCGAGAACAAGTACCGCAAACGCGATCTTATGATATATCCTTTTAAAAAAATCTATCAGGGCTGTGATCTTCTCATAATTGCCCGATACGATCGGTTCATATAAGCTATACATCATAGCGGTAGAGACGCCCAGATCTGCTAACGACAAAAAATTTAAAATATTGGTAAACAAGCCATTGATTCCCAGATAGCTTGCATCGAGGACTCTTACAAATATAATTCTTGACAAGAATGCCAGCAGAATCGTCAGGCTATTTTGCGCGATCCCTGTGACAACATTCATCCCGCTTTTTCTAATTCTCGAATCGTTTAAATCTGACATAATCATGCACCTCTTGCTCTCTTAACAATGGATATTTCTGACCACGCGTTCCCATAATCCGATTCATCAGTATCTGGTATGTACCAAAAATTTTTTGCTTCTCCTTTTCTGACGCTTCCTCTATCACATCTACCACAGATTCCGTCACCACTCCATACCCCGGTTTTATGTGGTTAAGAAATATTTCCACATAATACGCAGCCTCGATTTTTTGCCCTATCTTTTGCAGATCAATGTGATATACGGCGGAATATTCAGAAAGCTTATCATACGGTCCCGTCTGAACCCCGGTCGCAGCCAAGAAATTCCCCAAACTGTATTCGCAAAAATATTCTTTGCTTATATTTCTCATGTCAACCGGATGGATCACGTGCTCGTGATTTGCCATGACTGCATTCACTCCGCTCTTTCTGCAAAGCTCACAGATTTTTTTTGTATATTTCGTGGGCATATCGTTATACTGTCCACCGACATGTATCATGGCAATTATGTAATCTGCCCCCATAGCTTTACACTTTTTTATGGTATCAGTCAGATACTTCTGCTCCTTTCCCGCATACTGTACCCTTTCATAAACCGGTTTGTCCATTTGGAACAAGTGGAACACTCCCAACCCTGCCCGGAAATATCGCATCAGCATCGAGTCATTTGCAACCAGCCACCGCATGAACTTGTTGGACAATTCCTGCGGCTGTAACAGATCCACTTTGTATTTTTCATTTTCATTTAGATAATTATGATTTGAAAACGCATTGGTGCCATACGTAAAACCAAGGAATCCTACATTGATCCCGGCGATTTTAATGATCTTATATGAATCCTCCAATCTTTTATGAATGCCTATATGCGCCAGTCCAAGGGAATCTAATGTGTCGATCGTCGCTTCCAGCCCCGTCACTCCCCGGTCTAAGCAATGGTTATTACAGGTCTCTACCATACGAACCCCTACCTGTCTTAATGTCTCCGCCAATTCATCCGGACTATTAAAACAATATGGCTGCGAGGTGTAACCCGCCTTCTCCCCCGCGACAGGCGTCTCAAGATTTGCGATAATATAATCAGAATCTTTAAATTTTTCAATCGATTTCAGAGCCGGATAAAAGTCATAGCGTCCATTTTTATAGTAATCATGTAGCTGTGATTCCTTTACCATCACATCCCCGATGACCGTAATTCTCATTTGCTACCTCCCTCAAATCATTAAAAGAATGTCCCTTCAATGAATGACTTCTTTTATCTTTTCATAATATTTTTCCAGCTGCTCGTTATGATATGCCTGATGCTCACAAATTAGCATCTGATCAATCATCTCCATTGACAATTCTTCACCGTGTAACAAACAAATAAAATCAAGATATCGGATCCATTCATAACCTCCGCTTACCTTCTGACTCAAATTATCCATTGCAATACAAGGAGTGGATGTAATCGCGGAAAATATCATCCCATGCAATCGATCCGTAATAACAAGCCTTGCCCCGGCAAATTGTTCCAGCTTTTGTTCGACTTCTTTTTCTCGCGTTTCCTTTGAGATATCACGTTCCAATACGGTAGATATGTTTTCTACTTTAAACCCGCGTCTTTCCAGTTCCATCCAAAGATTCTCCAAACCGCAAGTTAAACTGATTTTTTCCTTATCATCACGCATACAGACCAGTATTTTATCTGTTCTGCTCCTGGCAGGAATAGCATCTTTTAGCCACAGCACAATATCAGGAACTAAGAAAAACTGGACCGAACCGCCTTTCCCCAGCTTCTGTGCAAGCCCGTACGATCTCTGATCCCGCAAAAAAAGTGATATATTTTCGCATTTATTCAACACTTCGCAAAAGCGTTCTTTTTCATGCCGTCCATTTTCTGACTGCTCAAAAAAAAGTGTTTGCGGAAACATTACGATCTTATGCCTGAAAAACAAATTCCAGATATGCAACACGTTTTCTTCTTCCTCCGGCCATAACGTCCCCAAAAAACCGCCCCCCGGCAAGATAATGATATCTTCCAATGTGGTCAAAGTATATATCTCCTCTAAACAATACTTACAATCACTAAAAGAAAATTCATATAACTCTCTTTCCGGAAAATACTGTCTCAAAAATTTTTTCATAGTAACCGCGATCGCATGATCGCCCAAATTTCCATGCTCTGGTGTATCTAACAAAAAAATACGCTTTTTCTTCACACTTTTTTTTAATCTTATATATTGATCCGATCTCCTTAATTTGTGACAACGGTACTCCTTCTGCATCTTTTTCCCCATTAGCTTCCATATATATCTTTTTATCTCCGTTTTGTTCATCCGCAGCTCCCGTTTCATCTCTTATGTCTGTATGTGTTCAAAATAATATTTTCCGTCCTGCTCTATCACTAATTCTATCGAATCATCCTTGCTGTAAAATTCAGGAAGTTCAATATCACAGGTTATATTCGAAAAATATCCTTCTTCGCCATACTTTTTCTCACTGTTACAGAATGCAAGTGTATCATAAAAAACACTTTCACCACTTTCCTTATCCACGATCCTAATATATGTATTTTGCCTAAAACCAGACTCTCCCTGCAAAAATGCGCTTCCAGAAATTTGCAACCGGTCACCCACTACCGTCGTTTCCAAATCCGAAATGATATCCTGTCCTCCTGTTTCCATTAACGGTAAATGTATGGTATCCTCCAACGATTTTGAGCGCACACGATACAGCTTCTTTCCAAAATAATGCTTTACCAATGGCATTTCTACATCTTTCCCACAATGCTCTGAAACATATGTCTGCCACGCCATATCGTCCCCATTTTCATCTGTCAACACAAGATAAGCATTCTTATCCATAATCCAAAATATGCTATCTTCCTTCGGCTCATCCAAGTAAAGTTGTACCGATCCCATCCTTTTTACGTTTTGCAATGCCCCAACCCGTGGCACATCAAACGCCTCATAAAACTTCAGATTATATGTAATTCCATTGCTTCTCTGCGCCGCAAGAAAATAAGAATTATCCACATCCTTTCCCGTTTCTTCAAAGAACAAATTATTGTTTTCTATATAATCTTCATTTATCTCTGAAAGGTCATCACCATAATACATATATCTGCCACTCAGCACCAATAATAATAAACAAAAGCCCGTCATTTGTACTTTGCCACTATGGCATAACAAAGATTTCTGATTTTCCAGCACAAAATACAAAAATATCCCTATCACTGCCATAGCTATACCAATATCTACCCTATGCTGCAGATAACGTAAATTAATGTATAGATAGTAATTGAGTAGCATATATATGCCGCTTGAAAGAACAGCCGCCCAAATTATCCATCTTTTTTCTGTTGCGCCAGAGAAAAACGAAATCAAAACCATCCCCATATATACAACAAAAACATCAATCGTAAGATATGCCTTGGGAAATTTTTTAAAAAAGCCAATTATTGAATTGATATTAAAAACTTTCTGTATCAGCCTTATTATTTTTTTTCCTCCATTCTCGATCACTGATATCAATCCACCTGATTTTTCATCTTTTACCTCTTCAATCTGGTCATGCCATTCCCCTGACTCCTCGCTCTGATATTCAAACAACAATGTATTTAAGAGTTCTTCATTCCCGTTGGCTAACGCCTGCAGGATTTCCCCTTTTTTCAAGGTTACAACATAACGATCCCAATTCCAGCTTCTCCAGATATACAGATCATTTTTTGAAATATCAAGCGTATCATAAATCTCTTGGTATTCTTCATAATCAGGCACGCCATAATCTTGCACTAGAGATCTCACAGTATTATTTTTCCAATAATAATGTGTCCAAAAATCTTTTTCGTCCTCAGACAAGCCGACATAAGATATTTTCGGAATAAATAGAAAAATGCAAATTCCTATGATCATCCATATGCTCGCTCTTTTATTTTTTAACAAACAATGCTCTGTACCGTTTACCTTATCTAATACAACTTTAAATATAAAAACCAAACTCCATGCTCCGACTGCCATCTTAGCGCAATCATAGCGAATCATGGAGGAAAACATCAGCAATATTACCGCTATAATTTTTTCCAACCATCCGGCATGCCAAGTTAGCATTACTAAAAAAGCAATTGCCCCTAAAATCCCAGCTACCTTTGTAAATTGGATCGTCACATATCCTTCATAGGAAAAAAAAAGTAACACAAGATTCACTACAATTTTTCCCACATAACTGTCATCCCACTTCAAAACAATATACGCAAATAATGTAAATGCCACAAACAAAAGAATATAATACATAATGGTATACCACGGAATGTTCGGTAACAAACGTAGCAAAAAAACCACCAATCTGCCATATATAAAATTCATATAAGTGGCACGAAAATTATAATTATTTCCATTTACTCCATATATAGTATTAGACATAAAAAAATCGTCTATGGAAAGTCCAGGTTTAAAAAGTACAAGCATTGCTACCATATATGCAATATTAAAAAAAAGAGCTTCCGCAAATACGTAACCTTTCTCTTTTTTTGTCCACTCATATATCTTACATTTTATCATTTACGCATTCCCTACCTTTTGCAATTCCTATCATAAGTCTTCTTTTTCATCTGAGACCCTCTCGCCAATAGAGCCATCTTGCAATAAGATTCATAATCCCCGGAAAGTATTCACATCCAATGGTTTTTATCCTTTCCTTTAGTGGCATTCCATCCCTATTTTTTTCATTGTCATAAAGAACCTTATACTCTTGAACATACTTTTGGAATCTTTCTTTTTCCTCTTTTGTTCTACAAGTATGGTATCTTACAAGCAGTTCTACACAGCACTCTGATAATTGCCTTTTTATTTCATCATAATTACAATTTTTTTCAAAATAAAAAATTCTCAAAAACCACGCATCGAGCACATCAAAATTTGCCCTTTTCATTTTTGAGGCCATGATAGAATCCTCTCTTATTATATAATTGTAGCCAACATACGAAATACATGAAACTTTATTGCAGACGCGCAAAATCTCATGCAGAACATATGCATCCTCATTAATCTTCCCCTCTGGATAACGGAGCTTTTCCCAAATACTCCTCCGATACAGTTTATTCCATGCAACTACATAGCATGACCCATTTGGTTCATATACCTTTCTCCAATATGCAGATTCATCTAAAATTCCATCATGTATAACAATTTTAGATTGTTTTGCTATTCTTGCTCCATTTGTGTCAATCCAACGAAAATTACAAACTGCCATATCCGCGTCAGCTTCCATCAACGCCTCATATAATTTTTCCAACATTTCCTTTTCTATGAAATCATCGCTGTCCACAAAAGAAATAAAATCTCCCTCAGCGATATCCAGACCAGCATTTCTTGCGCTGCTAAGTCCTCCATTCACTTTATGTATCACTTTAACACGAGAGTCTTTTTTTAAATATGAATCACAAATATCCGCACACTTATCTGTACTTCCATCATCAACCAGAATAATTTCTATATTCCGATAGGTTTGCGCCAACACACTATCTATACATTTTTCTAAATATTTTTCAACATTATAGATCGGTATGATCACACTGATCTCATCTAAATACTCCATATGCACCTTCTGTTCCTCGCATTTATGTTCATATGTGTTTCCTCACTCTTCTTCCTACCGTCTTTGCATCATATGACTCATCCTCTTCCATACCCATATAATTTTTTCAATCATACCCATCCAACCATGTATACACAGAAAAATCAATAAACATTCTGCTATCGAATACTCTCCCTTCATATGTCTCGCCACATTTTTTAACTGTTTGTAACAATACTTTCTTACCGCCATCTTCTCTTCTCTATCATGGCGTTCTGCCAACCACCACAGAACAACTTTCATTCTCTCAAATATATCTCTATAATATATTTTTTCAAATATCTTACCACACTTTTTGCAATAAACTTCCTTTACAACTTTAAAAGAATAATCAAAGTTTGAAATTAAATCATAGCCAAATTTTCGATCTAGCGTTTGACTGGCAGAACGGTAATTTATATAATAGTTATACAATGGATAAGGAATAAAATATGCCTCCCTCATCTCCACAAACGTGTTCAGGCAAAAAAACGAATCCTCACATATAAATATATTTGGAGGAAATTCAAATTTCCCACCCTTAACATACGATGCGTCAAATACCTTGTCCCATGGTGAAAGAAAAAAAGTTTTTATTCGATTTTTATTCTTATAATATTCCGAAGAACAATAGATTAATTCATTTATCGTATGCGGACTATCCGAGCCAAATTTAATTTTCTCTGTTTTGAAATGCCTTCTTAGCGTTTTCCTGCCACTTTCAGAAACATCATAATAATCGAATTGCAGCATCTGCGCAGATTCCTTCCAATTATCATTCATTATCTGAAAGGCATCTTTTTCATACCAATCGTCCGCGTCTAAGAAAACCATGAGTTCTCCCGATGCCACGTCTATTCCTCGGTTTCTAGCAACAGATACACCTTGATTTTCTTGTCGTATCAGCTTGATACGTCCATCTTTCTCCAAATATCCCTCTACTATGGCATTTGTTCGATCACGAGATCCATCATCTATGATAATCAGCTCCCAATTATCATAGGTCTGATCAATAACAGACTCAACACTTCTCGATATGTATTTTTCACCATTGTAAACCGGCAGTACTACCGAAATTTTCTTTCCCATAAGTCTGACACTCCTTCACATAACCATTCTTCACGATGCGAGCCTTCCCCACTTAATCAATCAAATCCGTTTCCTCATCGAGGTCACTCCCCCGTCTACCCGCAGCGTCTGTCCCGTGATGTAGCTTGCCATATCAGACAAAAGGAAGATTGCCGCATTGGCAATGTCATCCGGTTCTGCAAATTTTCCCAGCGGCGTGGCTTCCCTTTCAATGTTCCTGTTATTATCGTGCAGCTGGGCAATCATATCTGTCTCGGTCAGTCCCGGGCATATGGCATTAACGCGGCACCCAAAACCACCTGCTTCCTCTGCAAGACATTTTGTCATCATTATCAGTGCCGCCTTGGACGCAGCATATGCAGAATCTCCGGCATATGGGTCAATCCCCCTTATGGATGCAATGTTTACAATGCTCCCCCTCCGGTTCCGCATCATCATTTTCGCAATATACTTTGTGAAAACATATGGCGCGAAAAAATTAGTTTCCATGACATTTCTCAGCTCACGAACAGTGGTCATCTGCATTAAGGCAAGATCCGGTGAAATACCTGCGTTATTCACCAATCCGTCTATTAGCCTGCCGACAGATCTTATCTCCTTCACCGCCCCCTTCATCGCATCATAGTCTGTCAGGTCAAAGTAGACCGGCATGACATCCACTTCGTATAAATTTTTTAGTCCCTCACAAAATTCCTTGTGGTCACTCGTCGCTGACCGAGCAAGCGCAAATACAGAGGCGCCATGGACGGCAAACTGTTCCGCCATGCTCCTGCCTATCCCCCTGGCAGTCCCTGTGACTATAATGGTCTTCCCTTCAAGCAGCCGCCTGCGCATTACCTCACCCCCCCGTCAACCCGTATCGTCTGCCCCGTGATATGTGAGGACATATCCGACATCAGAAACAGCAGGACCTTTGCCACTTCCCCAGGCTCCCCTATTCTTTTCAGGTCTGTTTTACCAGCCGCCTCCTGTATCCTCACTGAAGACAGCGGATCTTCCCATAATCCCCGCACTGTACCGGCCGCCACTGAGTTTACGCGAATCCCCCCACGCCCCAGTTCTATTGCAATGGAACGCATCGCCCCCAGCAGGGCCGCAACGGCTGCAGCGTGGGCTGTCAGCCTTTCACCCCCGTCAAGGGCTGCTATACCTGACACAAAGGCGATGCTTCCCCTTCCTTTCTGCATCATATGTTTAGCAATGCCCTGGGTAAAAATGACCGTAGAAAGAAACTCATCCCGCATGATCTCCCCAAGTTCATCCGTTTCCATCTCGCCAAAACAAGTTTCCCTGGTCTTCCCCGCCAGATTCACAAGACCCTGGATTCCCCCGCTCCTGGCATTTATCTTCCCGATTGCCTCTTTTGTCTCACTGCTGTCTGACATGTCAAAATACAGTGGGGAGACCTGAACATGGTGTTCTTCCCCCAGAGCCTTGCAGTAATCTTCAAACCCGCTGGTGCACTTATCTGCACACGCAAAAATATCAGCCCCGTTTTCCGCCATGTATGCCAGAGTCTGTTTCCCCAGCTCCGACCGGCATTTTGTCACTACTATAGTTTTTCCGCTGAGCATTTCGAACCTCCTGTATTCCCCGCCGCAAACGGATTTCCTTCATCAACTTATTTCCATTAATATCCGTGACGCAATCTGTTCCGCTGTCAGCTTGCAACATTCCAGCAGGTAATGGTAATCCCCCGCAGCAGGTACAAAGTCTTCAATGCCCAGACGGATCTGGACCGGTTTATCTTTGACCTCCGAAAGCGCCTCTGCCACCGCAGATCCCAGCCCGCCCCTTACATTGTGTTCTTCTACCGTCACGATCATGCGATAAGACAGGTCAGACAAAAGGGCCGCCGTGTCCAGTGGCTTGATCGTATGCATGTTAAGGATCTTCACGGATATCCCTTCCTTGTCCAGCAGATCCGCGGCCTTGACACATTCACCGAGAAGGGTCCCACATCCAACGATCAGGACATCCTTGCCGTCCCGGATCAGGTTTGCCTTGCCGATCTGGAACCGATAAGCTTCCGACCGGTTAATGACGGGAAGGCGTGTTCCTCCTGTCAGCCAGATATAAGTAGGCCTGTCATTCAAAAGTGCCGCCGTAACAGCAGAATAAATCTCTGCCCCGTCACAAGGTGCGATAACATCAATTCCCGGAACAGACCTGACCATTGCAAGCTCACTTATGCCAAAATGGGAACCTCCGGTCCATGAATTTGCAAGCCCGCTTCCCATCCCCACCACCTTTACGTTAGAAGACATCAGCCCCAGAAAACACCTGATCTGGTCCGCACAGCGGTGGCTTGCAAATGCAGCCCAAGATGTAGCGATGCTCGGCGTCTCTTTGGATGAAAGACCGGCAGCTACTGCGACCATGTTCTGTTCTGCTATCCCCACATCCACAAAACGCTCCGGATATTTATCAGCAAACCTGGAAAAGCCGGAACCCACTCCCAAGTCTGCTGATACAGCATAAAACTTTTTTTCCTCAGCCATGTCAAATACCGCCTGGCCAAGAGTTCCCCTTGCACCCATGTAGGATAGGAACTTGATACCCCGGTCGTCCATTTCCATCATATAAGGCCTACCTCCCCCCTTGCCGTACAGAGAAGTTTCCCCTGCAAGACCTTCTCATGCCAGGTAAAGTCATTTTCCATGAAAGATATTCCTTTTCCCTTTACTGTGTCAGCAATAACCGCCAGTGGTGTTTCCTTCCCCGCCGAAAATGCTGCCCTCAGGGATGCAAAATCATGGCCGTTGGCTTTTTCCACTTTCCATCCAAACGCTGCCAGCCTGTCCGGCAGAGCGGACTGGCTTATGATCGACTCCGTGTCACCGTCCAACTGCAGCCGGTTCCGGTCAACAACAAGCGCCAGATTATCAAGCTTTAACTGGGCGGACAGCATCACTGCCTCCCACAGGGAACCCTCATCGCATTCCCCGTCTCCCACAACACAATATATCCTTCCATCCCGTCCTTCCCTTTTCCCCCGTATGGCAAGCCCTGCCGCAAATGGCAGGCCCAGGCCCAAACTGCCGGTAGAGCACTTTATAAGCAGCTCCTCATTCATTGTTAGCTCCTCTGAATACTGGGAGCCATTCTTCTGATACTCCTCCACAAACGGGTGTTTCAGAAGGCCGCATTCCTCCAGAACCGCATAATATGCCAGCGCGGCATGCCCCTTGCTTACAACAAGGATATCTTTCTCCCGGTCCTCTATGCCCGCAGTTGATATATTGGAAATATCACTTACAATGCTTAGCAGGATTTCCACGCAAGACAGGGAACTTCCCCAATGGATCGCGTTATTACAATAATCTGCAACGGAAACCATTGTCCTGCGTACATTTTGTGCCATTTTTACCAGATTTTCTATTTCTGTCATCTATATCTCCCTTTTCTGAAAGGTATTGCTCACCGCACAGACACTTTCCTCGTCATTTCCCTGACAACGTCGCGCCCGTCCCAGATGAAGCCAAAATCCATCGCATGGCCGACCGGCACGATCCTGTCGATGCCGTCCGGCGCGTTTGAAAGAATAAACTGGCGGAGCATATCCTCCTCAAACCCAATATAGGATATCGTCTGAAGCTCCCACGTACATACCGGCAAGATCTCGCCCAAGTCAGAAATATCATACTCATAAAAATAACCGCTGTTGCCCATGTTTTCCAGGACGCCATCACTTAAGCTTTCCAGCTCAACCCTCATGAGCCTGCAGTCCCTCCCCATTGTCATCCTGCATTTATTCCCAGCGGCATACTTGCAGAATGTAAGGAGCTTGTCGGCTGTCGTCACCTCCGCGATCGGGTACTCCGATATTTCCCCATACAGCGCATCCCAGAAGACCTTTTTCGCTTCCTCCGTCCTGTCTCCCGTCCAAAAAACGATCCGCGGTGAAGAACAAGCATTCTGATCTGTCAAATAAGTATCATTGTAAAAGTCATGCGCCGTCTTCCCCGGGTCATATTCAGACAGATACCTGTCCGCATTGATCAGACATACAGAAAAACGGTTGGCAAATGTAATCTCCACTGCCCTCGGCGGAATCGGCGACTGCCGGATCGTGTTCACCGTATTGTCTCCGCCCCATATGATACGGGTATGGCATTTTGAGGAAAGCCCGTCCGTTATATTCTTATCATGTGGATATTTGATCAGGCATACACGTTCCGCCATCTCCGGATCATCCTGCAGCGCGGCCCGCAGTACATCGCAGAAAATGTCAGCCTGTTCAAATCTGCGGGACGGCAGCCGGATGACATTCGTGTTCCCGGTAAGGATCCCCGTCGCGAGCGAGTATGCAAACGACAGCGCCACATTTCCCGGCGCTATGTGGAAGGCGAGCCCCCTGCCCAGATGCCCCGTAAGGTCATTATATTTTCCGATTTCCCTCCGTATATTGCTTTTCCTTAGCCAGAATGCCAACGCGACCAAATCCGGATAGCTCTGACAATTTTTTGCCTTCAGTATTTCGGCGGACAGTTTCCCGCAAAAGCTGACGGCGCGCTCATCAAACGGTTTCCAAGCGCGGACATCATGTATCCGCTCCATCCTTATTTTATCTCCAACTATGTACTCAATCTGCCCCATAAAAACTCCTCATCAAAAGCTGGACGCATATGTGTCACTGCACCCGCGCAGCTCCGCGTTTTTCAGCCTTCCCTTAATGCGGAAATATTTTCCCAGCCGCCCGCACGGGCAGTCATCCTCCCCGCAGACCACCCCCTCGTCCTCGGAAAGGAGGACATGTCCGGGATAGGAATGCGGCAGGACCGAAACCAGCTCCATCATCCCGGGTTCCCCGAATTCACATACGGACAAGTCCGCGCCGCGCCGCGCAATGACATCCGAAAAAATGCTTGCATGATAATGGCCATATTCACACTCATAGTAAACCGTACCTGACTGCTCCGCCATTCCGTACTCATTGTAAACATGATTAATGTTGCACTGTCCGCTAAGCTTTTCCTGAAATGTCTGCGCGGAAACTTTCATACTCTCCATCTTTTTCCACCCTCCGGAATGGATCAGTATCCCGTCATGAAAATCCAGCTTCATGCCCATGTCCCTTAGGGCACAATACAAATGCCGCCATACCATGAACGTGAATCCAAACAGCAGGATCTGTTGGTCCTTGTGCTTTTCAAGAAATGCTGTCACTCCCTCAACATCCAGGCTCATGTCATCCTTCAACGCAAATATCCGGTCTGATCCGAACAGGGAAAAGAACAGGGCTGCCGCCCCGCGCGCCGTATAAGCCTCACGACTTTTTATGACCGCAGGACTGTCAATGATCACAAAAGGCATCCTCTTAATCCCCAGGAATCCTGACGTCACCCTGACCCCCACATTCTGCTGCGCGATCGCTGTCTGGCGGTCCAAGTAGAGCCTGCTGGTCTTCTGCCCGCTGGAACCGCTTGAGGACATGCTTTTCGCCAGATCCTCGTCCGATACGCTCTTTAACGGCATCTCCTTAAACATGCGAACCGGAATCATCGGCAATTGCTCATAATGCTCAATCTTGCCATATGGATCAAACCCTAATCCATCAAGAATATTCCGGTACTCTTTGCAATTTTCATAATGATATGCCGTGAGTTCCGTCAGCATCTGTGTCAGGATGGCTGATTTTTCCGCTTTTGCAAGCGAATACGGCTTTCTTTTTATTAGCTCATCAAGCGTCATTTTAAAATCCTTTCAACCGAAACCGTTCCGGCTCTTTCTCATGGTTTTCCTCATAATCACGATAACGTGCACGCCCTGCTTCTGTGAATGGCTCCAACAGACCCTCTCGAATGACTCCGATGCAGGCTGTGCATATGCCACAGGGCTCACATGTTCCATCTGCGCGCTTCACCGGGTCCTGGCAAAAATTTGTCCTAGAACGCACCTGCAAATATCCGTTCTCCTCATACCATTTCCATACATCCCGTTTGTACATCCCCTGGCCCGCAATCGGAAAACGCAGACCGCGAAACAATGTATATAAATTCTTGTCAATGCCTTCCTCGCGCAAACACAACAACAATCTCTCAGTTTCTTTATCCATTATCACCATCGTTGGATATGACTTAAACACCGGCATATTTTCCTCGAAATCATCTCGTAAAAGGCCAATCTCGACATTTCCGCCAAAATGCTCCGCCAAAGAAGCGCATGCAATATACTGCGGCGAGAGAAACGCACCATCTGCATAAATCTGCTGACTTCCCGCCGGCGGCAGCTTTCCGCCGTTTTTCTCCTTATACTGTATCAGCAAGCGCATATAAATGTTCCGATGCGCCCTTACAATTTCACGATTTTTTACCCTTGGATCATCTTTTTCAAACACGACAGGAGACAAAATTTTTGCTTTCGTGCGTGGATCCGCGAGAAGAAGTTCCCGTATGCCCGCAATTGCCGCAAGCTCTTGTGGCTCTGAAAGCCGAAAGGTCTGCCCTTTAATGTAAAACGGGCGGACTGTAACCGGAAAGCGCGACAGCTGCGTAACGATAAACGTACTGTCAACCCCTCCCGACCAACATACATTATATGTTTTCATCAGGCCGCCCTCCATCCCATGATTCCATTGTTATGGACAAAATCCTTGCCATGGGACAAATTCCTGCCTGCTATTCCATATAATGTTCCTGCTATTCTATACCCCCCCCCTTGCGATCATATCCTGTTTTTTCAGTTCTTTTTCGCGCCTAAAATAACGTTCGAGAGCTACAGGGCTGAAACGGTTTGTAATGCCGTCACGATACGTATGCACACAGGTCCAGCACTGCCCACAAGGCTCGCCATCTATCGGATCATAACAAAACCAGGTCAAATCCATCACATCCTCACAATCCATCTTTTTGTACTCTTCCACTAATTCCGGCTTAAGCGGGGCATTATAAAATGAAAATGCAAAATTTCCAAAAATCTTATATCCATCTGCCGACCCGCATTTCTCCTTATTCAAGACATACTGCTTAAAGTATCCATTGTCTATTTCTTCTATCGCGTCGCTGCCGCCGACAGCTTCCATAAATTTATTAACGTATCTCGCCGTAATGCCAACTTCCACTGGTTCTTTCCGGCTGTTGGCATACGCCGCGAGCCACTGATACTGCGAATCAATGTACAGATCAAGATTCACCGCATTGAGAACGCCGCGTCCCGTCGCCAGCTGGTCACGCCGCGGCTTCATCATGGATATATATATCCTGCGAAACGCCACCGCGACCTCATGATCATACGGAAGAATATCATACACAAAATCAGAATGCGTCACATCATAACCTGACTTCGATTTGCTTACTATTTTCAACGGCAGAATCTCCGCCTTTGTCGCTGGCTTATGCCGTAACAGAGCGCTAATCCGCTTAATGGCGTTCAATTCATAAAACTCGCTTTTCCTCATGTCGGAAGCGATTCCCGTACAATAAACCGGCTGGATGCGGATTGGATAACGCGACATCTGCACAATGCGAAATGTGGAATCAAATCCACCTGTCCAAAATATCTCATACGTTTTCATTCTTCATCAGCCTTTCTTTTAATTCGCGCTTCAACACCTTGCCTGTTCCATTCGTCCTCGGCAGGACATCCAATTCATATATATTTTCAGGTCTTGGAACTTTAAATTTATCCAATTTCCTTTCAAGAATTTCTGCCAATTCAAACGGCGGCAAAGCATCCCCCCTCCAAACAACAAACAGCGCGGGCATCTGCCCCATAACCTTATCCGGTTTTGGTACGCATGCGCACTCCTTCACGCCATCCACGCATAATACGGCGTCCTCTACTTCAACCGGCGAAATCTTGTTCGCCCCACTGACAATCATATCATCCCTGCGTCCAAGAATGTATACCATGCCATCCTCCCCACGATAACCCAAATCTGCGGAAAGAACCCGGCCATCCCTCATCATCTCAGCCGTCAGCTCCGGCTCATTCAGGTAACCAGACATCAGCGTTCCACCTTCGGTGGCAATAATGCCGGGATGATTGCGGCTGCTGTTTTCTATCACAGCTCCCTCATCATCCAAAAAGACGATTTTGGAATGAAGACCTTCTTTTCCAACGCAATTCGGTTTCGGCGAATAGGCGCTCCACTCAAAATATGCCGAGCCCACCGCCTCTGTAGAACCAAAATCATTGAACAGCCGCACGTTTGGGAGAAGCTCCCGCAATCTCTCTTTGTCATGTTCCGGAATCACCGCGCTGCCAACACTGACAATGCGTATCTGCGGAGCCACCTCAAGTAGCAGCTTTTCCGCGCGGCTCAAAATCTGCGCGACCTGCGCCGGAACAAACTGCAGAATGTTGCAATTATATTTTTTTACGGCGCCAAAAACATTTCCAAAGAGCATCGCCGCTCCCATAATAACGGCGGTTCCCCCGCAGACCAACATCGCTTCCAAGCGCCTCAATCCTCCGCTATGGGAAAGCGCCTGCGGAATAAGAGCCGTATCGTCAGAAGTCAATTCATAAGAATGCCTCACGTTGTCTGCCCCGCAGAACCTGCATCGAAAGCTGGACATGACACCCTTGCTTTTCCCTGTGGTCCCTGTTGTGCAGATCACACATGCAACCCTCTCTGGATCAGGCGGTGTAAATGCCGCTTCCTCATTGGAAAGTCGGTATTCTACCGGCAAAATTTCAGCGTCAAACTGCTTCCCGAGTTCCGACAGCCTTTCATCGCTCACCGTTGCTTCTACAGGAATCGCCATGCCGCCTGCCACTTGTATCCCATAAAACGCAATCAAGTGCGCAATCGTCTGTCGCGTCTGCAAGATATAGTATTTATCAGACTGGATCGATTTCGCGTACCTGAGTATGCCTGACCAGAACATTGCATACGATATCTTTTCGCCACTTATAGCATCAATCAGGCAGACCTTATCCGGCATATTCTCAGCATAATACTGGATCCTGGATAATATTGTCTCATTATCTTTCAAGTTACTCACGCCGACTCCTCTCTACCAATTCAACCACCCCAACATCCTTATTGTACATAAAAACACCGGATGACTCGTAACCATAAATATCTGTCGTCAAAATCTGCCCCATCCGCCGAAATCCCATCCCGCGGAGTCTTCCCATCTCGTGTTCCAGATCTCGGACTTCCAAGCAGACATGGTACAAGGTGCATGGCTTATCTTCCACCATATTCGTCACAGCACAAGGTTTATCCGCATCATGGGGAGATATCAGTTCCACTATTATCCCCCACTCCACAAAGCAAAAATCCAAGTTCCGGTCTTCATCAACGGTTTCGTGGAAAAATTCCGCACCAAGCACTTCGAATGCCAACTTCGCGTCCCCGGGCGAACGCACGGCAAACCCAATGTGGTGGAAACTGTTTAGCCCTTGCATTTTTCAACGAGCGTAGCTATCGCGTCAACCGACTCAAAGTTCTCCGACAGAACGTCCTCGGGATCGATTTCAATGTCAAAACCACTCTCTAACTCCATGATCAGGTTCATGATGTCAAGGGAATCCAGTGTCCCATCTGATACAAGTTTGTCGCTGTCCAACTTCGCCTCTGCGCTCTTTTTTACTTTCATTATGATTTCCCTGATAAGTTCTTTGTTGTCCATGATTTATTCTCCTTTTTCTTTGCTTATATGAGTTTTCCGGTTATTTTTAATCGTCCCGGTATTCTCCAACACTTACGTCTTCCTTTTATCTTCCAATGTTATCCGAACACCTTCATTATCACTTTAATGTTCGTTTCAAAAGCAAATCCATTCCCTTTAAATTCATGGGTTGCATACGTATTTCTGTGTTCGCTGCTATTGTATGGCTCTGCATATTCTTATTAAGACAAACACCTGCGCCTACCAGGTTATAATCTCCCATTTTCAAATTGTCCACAACCGTGCAGCTATCGCCCAGGAAATTATGGTTTCCTATAGACACTTGTCCACACACACGATTATCTCCTGCAAAAAAATTATAGTTTCCCAAAACTGAATCATGTCCCAGCGCGGAACGCGCACCAATTATATTTCCATTCCCAATGACCGCATCTGATCCCAGATAGACGTTTGGAAAAATTAGATTTCCATCCCCGATAAATTTTGCATAGTTCAAAACACTTGTATGAATGAAAGAAGATATATCCCAGCCGTCCTTCCTGCATCTTTCTAAAATTATCTTCCTATTTTCACTCATTCTAGAATATCCGACCACAATCAATAACGTGATTTCATCTTTACTGTAACAATTCCCCAATTCTTCATAGGGAAGGATTTTCTTTCCATAAAAAAAACCTTCCTTAATATATTTTCTGTCCTGAACATAAGCAAGCATCTCATCTCCGGCATCTTCGATAAAATTGCATAAATCTTTTGCTATCCCATTCGTCCCAAAAATAAGATATTTCTTCATAATTGTCTCCATAGTCAAGATAAACACGTTTAAACTTTTAACGCCTGATTCTATTTCTAATGTGCCAGTGCCGATAACCCTTGACATCCCTGCACTTGGCAGAAACATTAATATTGCCAAAATTTTCAAATAGAAACTTCTATTTTCGTTTTTCCATCATCATTTACCGCGACCTCTTTCACCACATACTGTGGCGTATTGTTGATGCACATGTAAATCCGTCCCACATATTCCCCGACCAATCCCAGAACACACAGGATAACACCTGACATAAAAAGCATTACTGCAACTGTAGAACTCCACCCCGCCGCTATATTGTGAAATAACAAGCGCCTGACAACTATGTATACACCATAGGTAAATCCCACAGTTGCACTTAGCACTCCAATATACGTGGCAATCCGGAGCGGCACGACAGAAAATGCTGTAAAGCCGTTCATCCATAAACCCAATAGTTTTTTAAACGAGTAACCGGACACGCCGTTTTTTCTCGGCAACTGTTCCACCTCAACTGTGGCAATATTATGCGTTGTGCGCAACAGCAGACCTGCCATGTACGGATAAGGGTTCTCGTATTTTTTTATTTCGTCCACAATATATTTCCTCGCCAGGAAAAAAATGGACACCGGGATATCTTTCGGCTGGTCTATCAATATTTCATTTACTTTATTTGCAAGCCAAGACCCCATCCGACGGAACAAGGATCTCTTTTCTTTGCTCACCCATTTTGTAGATACAGCATCATACCCCTCCCTCAGCTTATCCAGCATTACACCTATCATTTCCATCTGTGTCTGTCCGTCATCGTCACTAACCACAATACAATTCCCCGACACATAATGAAACCCAGCCATTATGGCTGCATGCTGCCCACTGTTTTTCGCCAGGTTTACTCCTGTGATATGACTATCTTCCATCGCCATGGCGCTTACAACATCCCATGTCCGGTCATGGGAACAGTCATTGACCAGAACAAACTCATAATCTGCAATCCCAAGCTCTGTAAATATATTTATGTCTCTTGCAATGACATCTCTAATATTGTGCTCCGCATTATAACAAGGAATTACAACCGATAACTTTTCCTGCATTTTTTCAGCCTTTCCTAACTATATGTTTCCATTAGGCATTTTCTTACTCCATCCACATCCTCCGAACACAGTAAATAATAACCATGTCTATTGGAACTGTCTGTAACCTTCCCGCTTAATTCCTTTCCAATTTCTGAGCGCATAATGTATTCTGGATGTTGTTTTTGTAATTTGAACCATACCGTTTTATCTTTTTCCGATAAAACAAACCGGATTGCGGCCGCGCGCCGTTTTTCCTTTTTCCCCAGATCAGGTTTCTTTCCCAATGCCGTCTGCACAACTGCTTGTACATAATCGATCCCTGTTGTCAATTCTACCAAGTCACTGCCAATGCAGTCTCCTCCCATCCGGGCTCCCACTTCTATAATCACAATATTTTTTTTACTATCTATTTTCACCTCTGTGTGGGATGCCCCATTCTTTATTCGGAGACTGTCCAGCGCATGAAACACCACCTGCCGAACCCGCTTGACCAGTTCCGCATTCAATCCCGCCGGTTCCAGATGGGCTACTTCTATAAAATGCGGCGCTCCCGTGGTATATTTTTTCGTAATTGCCAGGAGCTGATGCTCGCCCATCCATGATATGCATTCTACGCTGTATTCTTCTCCCTGCACAAATTCCTCGACCAGTGCTCGCTTGTCAAAGCCTACTTGCTTTGCCGCCTCAATTGCCTGCTCAAGATCATTTGGATCCTCGACCATTGTAATGCCTCGGCTTCCCGACCGGTCAAGCGGCTTGACGATCACCGGATAGTTGATTTCCATATTCTGCAGATCGCCTATGGACGTTACACATATACTTTTTGGTGACGGATCCCCGTTTTTTTCAAAACACTCTCTCATACAGTGTTTATTTGTCGTCAGCTGCGCACATTCCATACTGTTTCCTGTCAGCCCCATTTCGTTCGCCACATAGTTTACTGTCACTGACGCAAGGTCTGACGCAATGCTGCAGATTCCGTCTATCCCGATTTCCCTGCATTTACATAATATCTTTTCTTTCTCTACGATACTGATGGGATAAAAAAAATCTGCGCTTTTCTCACCCACGTCATTGCTTTTCCATGCAAAAACATGCGTCTGTATGCCCATTTTTTTTGCTTTCTGTATTAAAGGCTCCTGTAAATAAGAAGCCCCTAATATAGCTAATTTTGTCATCAAAAAGTCTCCTTCGCCGCATGCGGACACATCCGGTCTTATCTCATGGCTGCTTCTCCAAACTCATCTATTCTGTATAATCCCTGCCAACATTGCCTGCCGGAGCCAGATGAAACAATAAAATAATATCTAATGGGACATCATATACATGCCATGCCCATCAGATATGCCCCTCCATCCAGCATATATCGTTGGCGATTAAAACCGACCATTTTTCCCATGCATTCCCCGCCGACAGACAATTGAAATCAGCCTGAAAATCCGTATACTGGATATATAAGGTCATCTATTTCAGATACAATTATATACGATGTTGCGAAAAATGCAAGTACTATTTTATGACATATTTCTATAAATTTACCATTTTATGAGTTCTACACACTTTCTTTTTTCCTCCATACGGGGATGTACGTACATATTCAGCGTGGTATTGACCGACGTATGACCCAGAATTTCACTGACGCTTTTGCAGTCCGCGCCATTTTCAATGCATCTTGTCGCAAATGTATGACGCAAACAGTGAAAATGCAGTCCGTCAATGTCGTGATGTTCCAGAAAGGACATATAAAACTTGCGAAAGGTACGGGGTTCCGTAAAATGTTCGCTGTTTGTCAGGACATACCCCTCCGGATTGATGTCTTCCAGACGGCGAATCACCTGACATACCCTACTGGACAGCGGGATATCGCGGACGGAGGCGCTGGTTTTCGGCGTTGTAATGATCACCCGCGTCTTTGGTTCCGCATCCTGCATATAAATCCGCTGAAGCGTTTGTCTGACATGGACAGTCCCGTCCTCTATGTCAATATCGCTCCATTTTAGCGCACACAGTTCACCGATACGCATGCCGCTGTTCATACATAGAAGAATGCCAAAGCTTTTGAATGACAAGTCTTCAAGGACTGCCTGTATCAGTTTTTTCTGCTCGCCAGGGCTGAAAACCTGACGTTTTTTATTTGTCGTCCGCGGCATGAAGTGAATTTCCAGCATATAATTGTCTGCCAAACCCTTTTTTGAGGCAAATTTCAGTACCTGCTTTAACAGCACAACCAGATTCTGAACCGATGACTTTTTCAGAGAATGTCCATTATCCGCCCCGACGCTCTGCCAATGCAGCACCGCTTCCTGGATGCGCTCCTCTGTGAGCTCTGTCATTTGCAGATTTCCAAGCGCAGGCATGAGGTAATTCCTGACCTCAAAACAGTAGTGGGCATACGTAGATTCCTTAATGTAATTTTTTTTCTCATTCAACCATATTTCAAGCACTTCTTTCAATATCATATGTAATTTTCCTCCTTTTCTGATGGCGTCAAAGGCCGGATTTTTGACCTTATATATCCAGTATACAAATTTCCAGCTGATTTCAACCTGTCAATGGTAAGGGGAATGCGGAAAGATGATAAGCTTTAACAGGCCGCCGCATGCTGGAAATGAAGGACAATATATGGCTGCGGCAGTCGCAAATGGAAAGATTCTGCGGGAATGGTGCATTTATCCGTCGGAGCAGCTTATGTTCTATATCAATGCAAAGAATCTCGGCATGTTTTACGGCGAGAATCGGCATACGACGAGGGAAAGCGAACGGCTGGTGAGGCTGCCGATGCACTATGGATTGGCAGAGAGCGATATGGAGAAAGGCATGCATTGAAATTGAACGATTCTGGAAGGAGTGCTGATTATGCGGCTGACAGGGAAAAAAATAATGCTTCTGGGCGGAAACTATTATCAAATGACGGCAACAAAGGCCGCGAAAGAGTTGGGATGCCATGTAATCAGCGTGGATTATCTGCCAGATAATCCTGCCCATAAATACGCGGACGAATACCATAATATAAGCACAACGGACCATGAGGCCGTATTAAGGCTGGCGCGGGAGCTTCGAATTGACGGCATCGTCTCTTACGCGTCCGATGTCTCAGCGCCGACGGCGGCATATGTGGCGGAGCGGATGGGGCTGCCGACAAATCCATACGAATCTGTTTTCAAGCTGACGCGTAAGGATTTGATAAGGCCGTTTATGGAGGCGCACGGGTTTCATTTCCCGCGTGGAGGAAGCTTTACGGAATTCGATGGGGCGTACGCTTTTTTTCAAACGATCGGAAAGCCTGCCATGGTAAAGCCGGTGGATGCGTCAGGCAGCAAGGGGGTCAGCAGGATATCGGAAGAAAGCGCTTTTGAGGCGGCGTTTCAGGAAGCGAAAAAATATTCCAGATGCGGCGGCATTGTCGTTGAGGAGTTCATTCAGAGGGAGGGCTACCAGATTGCGGGAGACGGATTCCTGGTCGATGGAAAGCTTGTATTTGCGGGACTGATGAATGAACATTTTGACAGGCTGGTGAATCCGCTGGTTCCGATCGGGGAAAGCTATCCTTCGGTTTTGGACGATGCGCTGAAAGAAAAGGCGCGTTCTGAAATTGAGCGCCTCATGAAGCTTCTGAACATGAAGACGGGAGCCTTAAACCTTGATTTTATCGTGGACCAAAGCGGTAACGTCTATATACTTGAAATCGGTCCCAGGAACGGCGGAAACCTGATCACGGATGCGATCCGGGCGGCGACTGGTGTGGATCTTGCAAAATATACGATATTGGCCGCATTGGGAGAAGACTGCTCGGATCTGCGCGAAAGGGAGGCTCGACAGTATGTGTCTTCCTATGTGATCCATGCTGCACAGGATGGGACATTTGAGGGGCTGGAAATCAGTCCCGGGCTGCAAAAGGATGTGCTCCGGAAAGATCTGTTCATAAAACGCGGCGAACATGTGCACAGGTTTGAAAACGGCGGATTCGGGATAGGCGCGATGCTGCTCCGGCATGATTCGGTGGAAGAAATGCTGTACCGGATGGACCACATGGAGGAATATTTACGTGTGGCGGAAAAGCAAACGCCTTTGACGCAAAGTGAAAAAACATGAAAAAATCAACAGCGTTAAAAGCTGGCTTCTGGTGTGTTGTCGCGGAAATTCTGGTGCGCGGAATCTCCTTTTTTTCGACGCCGATTTATACGAGGATTCTTCCGAAGGCCGTATTTGGAAACGTTAAAGTTTTTGAGTCTTGGATATACATATTGGCGCCGGTTATATCGCTCAGCTTATATCAAAGCGTGGAGCGGGCAAGATTAGATTTTCGGGAAAAATATGATGCTTATATATCTTCGATTGTAACATTGCAGTTTATACTGTTTACGATAGCGGGTGCGATTTCTTTCATATGGAAAGAATGGATCAAGGGCTTATTTTCTTTTTCGGAATGTATGCTGTGGATTGCGATTGCGTATGGCTTTTCTTATGCGTGTATCCTATGCATGCAAAAAAGAGAACGACAGTTTTATCATTATAAAAGCAATGTCATGATTTCAGTTTTTACTGTTGTTCCGCCGGTTGCCCTGTCTACTTTGTTGCTCTTGAAGGCCGGCGGTTCCATGAGTGAAGTGCAGTTGACGGATATCAGAATTGCCGGATTTTATGCGCCGATCATTTTACTTGGCTTGGTGATTGCCGGCGTGATTTACAGCCGGGGAAGAACACTGGTCAATTTTGAATACTGGAAATACGGAATGCAATATTCTGTGCCGCTTATCGTTTATACTGTGTCTGCACAGATTTTGTACCAGTCAGATAAAATCATGATCCAGAGGATCAGCGGGGAGGATGTCGCGGCAATTTATTCTCTTGCGACAACGATAGTCTATATAGCGGATATATTGTCCAACGCAATACAGGGAGCATGGATCCCATGGTTATTTGCAAAACTGAATGACAAATCGACGGACGAAGTAAGAAGAACATGGATTCTGCTGACAGCAGGAATGAGCCTGCTTTCGTGGGGTATTGTCATGGTTTCTCCAGAGCTGGTTTCATTTATGGGAGGAAACGGATATGAAGATGCGATATGGCTCATGGGTTCTATGCTTTCTGCGGCTGTATTCCAGTTTGTAATGCTATCGTTTGTTTCTGTGGAAAAGTTTTATAAGAAAACAGGTTATAGTGGACAGGCAGGAATTGCCATTGCAGTGATCAATATTGTGCTGAATTATATAGGAATCCGCATATTTGGATACCATGCGGCAGCTTATACTACTGCTGTTTCCTATTTCACGGCGATATTGATTCATTATAGATATACAAAACGATACGCAGAGAAAGATGCTGTGCCTATGTCTGCCTTGATCATAATATGTGTGAGTGGGTGGGTAATGAATATGTTGTCTATGATACTTTACCACAGAAGCATACTGGAACGTTGGACGGTACTGATTATTGTGATTGGATTGCTCCTGGCAACAGGGCGAAAGCAAATCAAAGAATTTATGAATATGATTTTGCGACCATAGAGAGGAAGATACAGAATGCAAATGGTAAAAAATCGATTGTCGATCGTTGTTCCCTGCTATAATGCAGAAAAAAATATTGAACAGGTCGTATGCCAGGCAGAAAAGATTTTGCGGGACAACCACATCGAAGATTATGAATTTGTGCTGGTAAATGATGCTTCTAAGGATAATACGTTTTCAGCGCTCCAGAGAATGGCTGAGGAAAAAGCATATGTGACAGCGCTTGATCTGGCAAAAAACAGCGGACAGCATGGCGCGCTGATGGCAGGCTTCCACTATGTGACAGGCGAATATGTGGTCACATGCGAAGATGACGGACAGACGCAGATCCAGGCGATTGGAAGGATGATGGATAAGCTGCAGGAGGGATATGATGTTGTGGCGGCGAAGTATATGCAGAGACCACAGACTTCTCCCTTTCGGAGTTTTGGGCGTTATATGGCAAAGCAGATGTCAGTTGCAATGATGCCGAGGCCCAAAGGAATCAGCGTTCCGATTTTTTTCCTTGCGAGGAGGTTTGTTATTGATGAGATGACAAAATATGAGCATTCTTATCCATATGTAACTGGTTTATTGCTTCGAACCACTCATAATATTGCAAATGTGGAGGTGGAGCAGCTGGAGCGCCTTTCCGGAAATACTGGGTATACGTTTCGTAAGCTGGTACGGCTCTGGCTGAATGGTTTTACTGCTTTTTCCATTAAGCCTTTAAGAATAGCGACATTCATGGGATTTTTTTCTGCATTGACTGGTATTGTATATGCGATTATGATTGTTTTCCGCAGATTTGTGTTCAATGATGTTGTGGCAGGATGGAGTTCTCTCATTTCAATTACACTGGTCATGTCTGGATTGATGCTGTGTGTGCTGGGGATGATAGGGGAATATGTAGGCAGGATTTATATGTGCATCAATCGTACGCCGCAATTTGTTGTGAGAGAAATCGTTTCTGAACAAGTTGAAAGAACAGACACATATGTAAAACACAGAGAGGACGGGGCAATATGAGGAAGGTCGTAATATTCGGGACAACAAACTTTTCACGCGAGCTGAGCTATTATGTCGAACATGACGGCGGGGATGAGGTTGCGGCTTATGTCTTGGATAAAAAATACATGAAGGAATCCACACTTGATGGGAAAAAAGTGATCGCATATGAAGAATTGGAATCTGTTTACGCAAAGGATGAGATAGAG
The DNA here is from genome assembly GCA_947589315.1 of uncultured Lachnospiraceae bacterium. GTDB lineage: Bacteria > Bacillota > Clostridia > Lachnospirales > Lachnospiraceae > Jutongia. The sequence continues at coordinate 38,625 of CANPZE010000010.1, forward strand.
ATTCTCATCTCACTTGGCTACTCTCGCATGAACCAAAATAGGAAAGAGGTTTTTGAACGCTGTAAGAGAGATGGATGGCAAATCGGTTCTTTTATTCATTCTTCGGTTGAAAATCTTGCCAGCTCGGTTGGAGAAGGTAATCTGATCATGGATAAAGCAGAATTGAGATTTCATTCTGTAATAGGGGATGGAAATATTTTAATGACGAAAACCGTAATTTCGCATGATTGTATAGTAGGTGACTTTAATTATTTCGCAGGGAGCAATCACATAACTGGATATTGTAATATTGGAAATTATAATTTTTTTGGAACAAACTGCGTTATAACGGACAGAAGGATAATCGGAAATCACAATATTGTGGGTGCCGGAGTGTGTCTGAATCGACCACTTGAAGATCACATGTTCGTTGCACCTGCGGCAAACAGAATCAACTCAGCAAGTGAAAAAATGATGGATTTAATGTTGATAGGAAAATGAAAGACAGATGAATGGAATGAAGATGCAACACAGACTGACCGTTGACCATATTGGCATTGCCGTTAGGGATATAGGAACTGCCGTAAAGGAATATGAACTTCTTGGATTCAGGAAACTGCATGACAGTGTGATTGAGGGGAAAACGCAGGAGGTCAGGGCGCAGTTCATGAGAAACGGCACAACCACGATAGAACTGCTGGAACCCTTGGATAAGGAATCAAAGAGCGAACTGGATTCTTACTTGAAAACGCCTCTGTACAAAATGTACCACATATGCTATGAGTCGGAGAATTTTGATTCAGATGTTGAATATCTGATGAATACGATGCGGGCCAGAAAAATCGGGGGGGGGAATTTAAGGATTCCTCCCATGAGCAAAGGCGCCTGATATTTTTGTGGGTGAAAAATATCGGGGTGATTGAGATTGCGGAATATAAGGAAGAAAATAAGATTTGGAGGGAACCTTTTTAAAAAAGGGTTTAATATCCAGGAAGGACGGGGATCATGGCAAACGCGATCGTAACCGGTGCCAGCCGCGGGATAGGCAGGGCAATCGTTGAAAAATTTGCATCGGAGGGTATCTGCATATGGGCGTGTTCCCATAACCCGGACACCGAGCTGGAGGTATGGTACGCCGGGCTTGCCGAGAAACATGGCGTGTTTATCCGGCCGGTGTATTTTGACCTTGCCGATGAACAGTCGGTCTCAGGGGCGATGAAAGGCATCTTTGCGGAAAATCTCCCGGTCGACATTCTTGTAAACAACGCCGGGATCCCGAGCGGCGGCCTGATGAACATGACATCGACCGGGGAGCTGCGGCGGGTTTTAGACATTAACTTCGTTTCACAGGTCAGGATCATGCAGCTTGTCTCGAGAAAGATGATGCGCCAGGGAAACGGGAGCATTATCAACATGGGGTCCGTCGGCGGCCTTGAGGCGCGTCCCGGATACCTTGCGTACGGGTCGAGCAAGGCGGCGCTCATGTGGGCGACGCGTTCGGTCTCCAAGGAGCTCGGCCCGTACGGGATACGTGTGAACGCGGTGGCCCCGGGGTTGGTGGATACTGACATGGGGAGTTATAAAAAGGATGAGGAGGCGCGGAAGATCATCAGCGGAATGCCGATTCAGAGAAAAGGAGAACCGATGGAGATTGCCAATGCAGTATACTTTCTCGCGTCAGATGAATCTTCGTTCATCACCGGGAGCATCATAAACGTGGACGGAGGGAGGATTGTATAATGAATGTCATAGTTACAGGCGCAAACAGGGGAATCGGGCGTGAAATATCCAGCCGCATGCTGCAGGAGGGGCACAATGTCTGGGCATGCGTAAGGGAATCGGACGGGGAATGGCTGCGGGAAATGCAGTCGTTTTGCAGGCGGGACGGGCAGTGGATCCGGCCGGTCGTGTGGAGCGGGTTGACGGACCGGGACTCCGTCAGACATGCCGCAGGGGAAATCACAGGCTCGGGATTTGCGGTTGACGGGCTGGTCAACAATGCGGGTGTCACAAGCACAAGCACATACATGATGACCAGCATGGAAGAAATGAAAAATGTATTTGAAGTGAACCTGTTCGGAACGTTACTTTTTACGCAGTATATCGCAAAAAAAATGATCCGCCAGAAAAATGGGGGGGGGAAGATTGTCAACATAGCTTCTGTCAGGGGGATAAAACCGGAAGCAGGAAATATTTCATATGGAACGTCAAAGGCGGCTCTCATATATGCGACAAAAGTGCTGGCGATTGAGCTCGCGGATTATAATATTAAGGTTAATGCGGTCGCCCCGGGCATGATCCCGACAGATATAAACGCATCAAAAAGCGAAAAGCTCAAAGACAGGATCATGGAGGAAACAGCGCTCCGCCGATTCGGGGAACAGAAGGACGTAGCCAATGCAGTGCTGTGGCTGCTTCATTTTTCCAATGTTTCCGGACAAGTAATCTGTGTTGATGGAGGTTATGTTTAAAATATCGGAAATATTTGACCAGCATACATATAACGGAGGAAACCATAGTGAAAGAAACTCTCAAACTGCAGCAGATGGCAGAAAGGATGAGAAAAAAAGCCCTGGAAATGGCCTTGGCGGCCGGGGAAGACGGGATCCCGGCGCATTTAGGCGGCTCTTTTTCGGCAATGGAAATATTTGCCGTCATGTACGGAAACATTTTACAATACGACCTTTCCAATACAGAAAGCAAAGACAGAGACCGCTTTTTTATCAGTAAAGCGCACTGTACGTTGGCGCAGTATACTGCAATGGCAGAAGCGGGAATTATAAAAGAAGAAGAGTTAAACGCTTATATGAAAAACAGGAGTCCGCTTATGGGATATCCGCAGGATCTGACCAGGATGTTGGAATATTCGGGCGGAAGTCTTGGTATGGCATTTTCCTTTGCGAATGGCGTGGCGTTAGCTTTAAAAAGAAAAAAGGCGCAAAACAAGGTATATGTCTTATTAGGTGATGGGGAATGCGAAGAGGGACTGCACTGGGAAGTATTCATGTGCGCAGGACATTATCGTCTGGATAACCTGACCGTCATCATAGACAGAAACTATCTGCAGCTGGATGGCAGCACGGAAGAAACAATGAGTCTGGGAAAATTGGAGGACAAGCTTACATCATTTGGCTGGGCGGTTGCCTGCGCAGACGGACACAATGTGAATGCATTGATGGACGCATTCGCTGTTTCCCATGACGGAAAGCCTTATGCGATTATTGCGAAAACGATAAAGGGGAAGGGCATCTCTTTTCTGGAGAACAAAAAAGAGAGCCATCAGTATTTATTAAAAAGATCGGATTATGAGCAGGCTTTACAAGAACGGGATGAGGAGGAAGGCAATGCTGGAAATTAATAAAAGAATCGCACGCACATGGTCCAGATTTGGACTTATGGGAGCGATAAGCGCTGTTGGAATCTTGGATATGTGTAAAACAAACCCGAATATTTGTCTGGTGTCAGCGGATACATCCGGATTAGACAGATTTAAAAATACATATCCGGATAACTATTACAGCGTCGGAATTGCAGAACAAAATATGATAGGTGTGTCTGCCGGCCTGGCCTCAGAGGGTAATTGTGTCTTTGCTACGGCATATGCATCTTTTTTGACGAGCAGGGCCCATGAATTTATCCGACAAAATTTAGGTTATTTGCAATATAATGTAAAATTACTTGGTTTCAGCTCGGGTGTAGCAGCAGGGACGTCCGGAGTGGCGCATTGGTCGATTGACGATCTGGCGCTTATGAGAGCAATCCCGGGATTAATTGTGCTGTCACCCGCTGACGCGGTAGAGGCTGTCAAAATGGTCGAAAAAGTCGCAGAAGTTTCCTGCCCGGCTTATATAAAGCTGTCTGGCGGAAAAAACAGCCCGATCGTTTATGAAGATGATTATGATTTTCAGATTGGAAAAGCCGTTACACTGCGTGAGGGGGCCGATGCTGCAATTATTGCGACAGGGCTGCTTGTAAAGGATGCGTTGGATGCGTCTGAGCTTTTGCAGGAGGAAGGAATATCATGTACTGTGATAGACATGCACACCATCAAACCGCTTGACCATGCGCTTCTGGACAGAGTATTTGAAACACACAGCCTGGTCGTTACGGTCGAGGAACACAGTATTATTGGCGGTCTTGGCGGAGCGGTTGCCGAATATAAGGCAACGAAGGAGTGCGCGCCCCGGCAGATTTTCATGGGAATCACAGACGAGTTTAAAAAGACGGGAACCCGCGACTACATCCTTGGGCAGTACGGATTGAACGCGAATGGCATCGCAAAAACCATTCAAAACAATTTAAAATAATTGAGAAGGGAAGAAAATATCATGACAAACAGAGAAAAATACGTGCAGGCTTTTGTGGAAGGGCTGGAAATCAACGCAGACCAGACAGAGGGGCTGGCATATGAAGCCATTCCGGAATGGGATTCCGTAGGGCATATGAATCTGATCGGATGCCTGGAGGAGGCTTTTGACATCATGATGGAGACAGACGACATCATTGAGCTGAACTCCTTTGAAAAAGGAATTGAGATCTTAAAGAAATACGGTATCACTATTGCATAGCGGGAGGCGGATGATGTTTCAAAATTATGGGGAACGGCCTGCCCTGATCGATGAGAATTACGGCGCTCTCTCCTATCAACAGCTATTTGCGGATGCGGAAGTGCTATACCGGCAGATCGGAAAGCGCTGTCTTGTGTTTTCACTGTGCAGAAACAGCGCGGAGTCCGTCATCGGGTACGTGTCCTTCCTGAACCACCGGGTGGCGCCGCTTCTGTTGCCGGAGGGGCTGGACGGGACGCTGCTCCATACGCTGGTGGAGCTGTACCGGCCCCAGTTCATCTGGTGTCCGGAGGAAAGGCGCGGGCAGCTGCCAGAATGGGAAAAGGCATATCAGCAAAGGAATTACGTCCTGTTAAAAACCGGATATGAGGAGTGTGAGCTTTTTGATGAGCTCGCGTTGCTGCTGACCACATCAGGGAGCACCGGGAGCCCGAAGCTTGTGCGGCAGAGCTATAAGAACATTAAAGCAAATATGGAATCGATTGCGTCTTATCTGGAGCTTGATGAGACAGAGCGGCCGATCACTACCCTGCCGATGAATTATACGTATGGGCTGTCCATCATCAACTCCCATCTTTATGTCGGGGCCGCGATTCTTCTGACAGAAAAGCCGCTGACGCAGAGAGCGTTCTGGGATTTCCTGGAGCGGCGTCAGGCGTCTTCCATAGCCGGCGTGCCCTATACATACGAGATGCTGGATAAGCTGAAGCTTTTCAGGATGCGGCTGCCGTCGTTGCGGACGATGACGCAGGCGGGCGGAAAGCTTTCCCCGGAACTCCACAAAAAATTTGCGGAGTACGCAGAGCGGGAAGGGAAACGCTTTATCGTTATGTACGGCCAGACGGAGGCGACTGCGCGGATGGCGTATCTTCCGTATGAAAAATCGCTCGAAAAATATGGCAGCATGGGCATTGCGATACCAGGCGGCAGATTCGAGCTGATCGATGCGGACGGCAAAACGATTGAGGCGGAGGAGACGGTCGGGGAGCTGGTCTATTATGGCGAGAATGTCACGCTGGGATACGCCGAGAAGCGCGCGGACTTAAAGCTGGGGGACGAGCGGAACGGGAGGCTGGTCACCGGGGACATGGCGAAGCGGGACGCGGACGGATTTTATTATATCGTAGGAAGAAAAAAACGTTTCCTGAAAATATTTGGCAACCGCGTGAACCTGGACGAGACGGAGCGGATGGTGAAACGGGAGTTCCCCGGCCTGGACTGTGCGGCTGCAGGGCGTGACGATCATCTGTATGTGTTTGTCACAGACGGAGAGAAGGCGGACGCGGTCAAAAGATATCTCACGGAAAAGACAGGCCTGAACGGGAGCGCATTTACGGTAAAGGGGATTGACGCGATCCCTAAAAATGACGCGGGGAAGACGCTGTATAAAGAGCTGGAGGAGATCACTTGATTACCAGATATTATGAGACATGTGATTATACGGAAGTAAACGGGGTTTCGGAACGATGGGAGCTGGAAGGGCTGAGACTGACCAGCCGTTACGGCAGGATAAGCGTCAGATCAGAGCTTGGGGCAGGCTCCCTGCTGGCAGACTCAGGGTATCGCATGACGGACAGGACCATTGAAGTGAAGCTCCCGTTAAAAAACAGCCGGATCGATTTTGCAAAACAGATCAGAATGCGCATTGAGAAAACATCCTGTCATAACGCCGGACTGTTCCCACTTGCAGAGCGTAACTTTAAGGAAGACAGCCGTTTTTATGTCACATATGGAAAAGAACGAGATGCGCTTTCCGGCAAGATACTCCGGATATGGATGGATGAGATGGACGAACCGTTTGTCTGCATCTATAAAGACCGGCCAATCGGTTTTCTGGATGTGAGGTTCCCGGAAGAATATGGCGGCAGCCCTTTTGTTTATCTTGCGGCCGTTGAGGAAAGGTACCGGCTGACCGGCGGGGCGGCTTCCCTGTACGCTTATGCATGCGCCTATTATAAACAACAGGGAATGAACCGGCTGTATGGGCGAATTTCGTCGCGCAACACAGCTGTTATGAATTTGTATGCATCCCTGGGCAGCCAGTTTTTAAATCCCTGGGATATCTTTGTAAAATAGGAGAAATGGAAATGGAAATGGATTTGGATACATTGCTGGAAATGGATCCCTATGCGCTGAAAAAAGAGGAAAAGGAACGTGCATTATCGGAAACGCTGAAGTCTCTGACCATCTATCACAGAAAGCACTGTGAGTATTATGATAATCTTCTGTCCGCTCTGGATGTGCGGGACGGCGGCAGTTATTATGACCTCCCGATGCTGCCGGTGCGGCTGTTTAAGAAATATGAGCTTTTCAGCGTTCCGCGTGAGGAGATAAAAAAGGTCATGACATCCTCCGGAACAAGCGGCCAGCAGGTGTCAAAGGTGTTTTTGGACACACGGAACATCCGTAGCCAGTCGCGGGTTCTTACACACCTGATTTCATCCTTTATTGGCAGAGAGCGTCTGCCGATGATCGTGCTTGACACAAAACTGGTTAAGAAGGACCGGAAGATGTATTCTGCGCGGGGGGCTGGAATCACTGGTTTTTCCATGTATGGCAGAAACATTTTTTATGCCCTGGATGAAAATATGGAGCTTGATGAAGGCGGTTTACGGGAATATCTTGCGGAGCATGGAAACGGGAGAATCCTGTTATTCGGCTATACCTACATGATCTGGCAGTATGTAATCCGCGAGATGGAAAAAAGGGGGATCGCAATGGATATCAGGGACGGCGCGCTCTTCCATGTTGGCGGCTGGAAAAAGCTGAAGGATCAGAGCGTTGACAGCGAAACCTATAACCGGCGGGTGCGGCAGCGGCTCGGGAACCTGGCGATCCATAACTACTATGGCATGGCGGAACAGCTTGGCTCCATTTATATCGAATGTGAGTACGGGCATATGCACTGTTCCAATTATTCGGACGTGGTCATCCGCAACCCGAAAGATTTTTCCGTCTGCCGCACAAGGGAAAAAGGACTTATGGAGGTTGTGTCCATTCTGCCCACGAGCTACCCCGGACATATACTTCTTACAGAGGACGAAGGGGAAATCCTTGGAGAGGACGACTGCCCGTGCGGAAGATGCGGAAAATATTTTAAGATTTATGGAAGAATCAAAAACGCAGAAGTCAGGGGGTGCAGCGATACCTATGAAAGACCTTAATCTGCTCTATCTCGCAGGCGGCCCGATCGAAAAAAAAGAGCCGGTCACGCCGTTCGATGACACTGTCTGCGCGTTTCTGGACGATCTCTCAAAGGAGATCAGAAAGGATCCGAGAGCCCGGCTCTATCCGGACGTCGCGTCCTTTGCCTTTTACTGCAGGAAAGCGAACATTGCGCATTTGAAAAACGCATATCCGGACAGGCAGCTGCGGATGGGGCGTGGGCTGGCGTTCCAGATCGCGCCGTCGAATGTCCCGGTGAATTTTGCGTACACGTATCTGTTTGGACTGCTTGCCGGAAACGCGAATGTCGTGCGCGTCTCAACTAAAACATTCGCACAAGTGCAAATCATCTGCGAGGCGATGAACCGGCTGTTTGAAAAAGAAGAATATAAAAAAATCAGGGAGCAGACGGCGATTGTCCGTTATGAAAGAAACAGGGAGATCACAGACCGGCTTTCTGTTTTGGCGGATATCAGAGTGATCTGGGGAGGAGACCATACCATCGCGGAACTGAGAAAATCTCCGATCAGAGCCAGATGCACCGAAATTACCTTCGCGGACAGATACTCGTTCGGATTGTTTGATGTGAAAGCCATGCTTGACGCCGGGGAGGATGCTGTTGCAAGGCTGGCAGATGCATTTTACAATGACACTTATCTGATGGACCAGAATGCGTGTTCGACGCCGCATATGATTTTCTGGAAAACAACAGGAGACGCGGCTGATTTTGCAAAAGCGCAGGAACGGTTCTGGAAAGCGGTGCATACTGTATGCGTACGGAAATATGATCTGGCAGACATCAAAGTAAGCGATAAGTACATGAACCTATGCAGAATGGGGATAGATTATCCGGGACTGTTCAAGGTAACACGTTACGATAATTACCTCTATGTTCTCACCTGCAAAAGAATGCCGGAGGATATATGTGCACTCAGGGGAAGCTATGGGATGTTTTTTCAGATGGAGCTTTCAAATATCGAGGAAATCTGCCCGGTCATTCACGAAAAAGTGCAGACATGCGCTGTGTTTGGAATCAATGAGAATGAAGTGCGTGACATCGTGATTAAGAACAGGCTGACAGGCATCGACCGTGTGGTCCCGGTCGGAAAAACGCTGGATATAGGAATTATCTGGGACGGTTATGACCTGGTCCGGCAGCTTTCAAGAGTGGTGGGGTGATCTGATTCAAATGGCGGGAAGGATGTATATGTAAATGGCTGGCACAAGGATTAAGTGGGTAGATGCGTGCAAAGGGTTTGGAATCCTATTAGTAGTGATGGGACATATGGTAAAAGGATATACAGAGGCGGGCTTATTTCAGGAACATCAGTTAGCCTTAGATAGGATAGAGCATACAATATATGCATTTCATATGCCGCTCTTTTTTATCCTTTCTGGATTTGTGTTTTACAAAGTCTACTGTGAAAAATACGGAGAGAGGAAAACGGCATTTCATGACCAGACCATGAACCTTGTATGTGTATATGTATTATTCAGCGTTTTATTATTTTCCGCCAAATGGACTGCCCGATCTCTCTTTGACATCCGAATGAATGATGAGCCTAGAACAAAGGATTTAATAGGAATAATTATGCCACAGCAAGGGGTATTATACTGGTATTTGTGGGTTCTCATCTGGTATTATGTTATTTTTCATTTCTGGATGAAAAAAGAACGTAATGACAAATATATGCTATGGTTGCTAGTGGTAGTAAATATTTTGGCCACTTTACTGGATATGGGGAACTCCATAACACCCAGGAATATTTTGTTTTTTCTGTTCCCATTTTTTGTCGGGGTTTGTCTGGCAAAATATGATATATATCACAAACTAAGTGCAAGGCTGAAGAGGATTTTTTCCGTTGTTTCCATTGCCGCTTTACTGTATGCAGTGATATGGGGAAAGAGCGTAATCTACATAAAATATGCGGGGGGGGGGTATCGCAGTCTGCATCTCCCTTTCCGTGGTGGGACTTTTTATGGAGCATGAAGTCCTGGCAAACAACCGCTTGCTGAATTTGTGTGGGAGACATTCCATGGAAATATATGTGCTGCATGCATTCGTACAGCTGTTAAGTAGGGAAACACTGGTCTTTTTAGGTATAACAAATTTCTGCTTGAATATTTTGATTAATTTAGCAGTAACTATTTTCCTTATTGTGGTCTGCGTATTTTTTATGAAGATGTTGCATTTATACAATATTTTCTTTAAACCGGTATTTTTTCTTAAGGATTCAAAAAATTTGTGGGTCGATAAAGGCTTATAGAAATTGACCATGTGGTTGAATTTGCCAGATTCCTATATATCGGTATGATATGGGATGGGTAGGATCTGTCTTGGAAAATGGGCAAAATAATAGGAGAAAACGAATGAATTGGAAAAAAGTAACTTGCTACCGACTAATACTCTGTATCGGAATGACAACTCTGTTGTTTCTATTTGTCATGGGAAGATTTGAATTACTTCTGGATATAGATGATGTTGGATTAAGAAATATTTTATCCGGCATTTATACGGGTCAGCCGGATGCGCATACATTTTTTATTTATTATTTGCTGGCAAAGATGCTGTCTTTGCTTTATTTGTACATGCCAGACGGATACTGGTATGTTTGGTTTCTGCTGGCAGCAAATTATGGATCGTTGGTGTTGATTTTGTATCGAACGGTGTGCAGGGTGAAATCACATCAGAAGCTGGTATTGTTTGCAGAGCTGTTGGTTTTTGCAATTTTATGGATACGTAATCTTATCATGCCGGAGTGGACCGTATCGGCTGGCATTATGTCTGCGACAGCTATTTTCTGGTATGCGACCATACCGGAAGAAACGCAAAAGAAACATATATTGGGAGAATATTTGATTCCGCTAGTTTTGCTTGTGCTTGCATTTAACTTACGCAGTAGTGTAGCAGAGATGGCGATCCCCTTTGCTATGATTGTATTTTTAGCAAAAATATATAAAGGACGATGGGACAAGAAGAATCTGTGGAAGAAGGAATTTATTTTTTTGTTGACTTGTATGCTAGCTGTTGGCGTAAGCATTCTGGTAAATTATCTTGCATATTCAAGCGAGGAATGGAAAGAGCAAAAAAAATTCTCAACATATCGGGCAAATATGATTGATCGATACGGATATCCAGATTATGACGAATATGAAGAACTATATTCAGAAAACAATATATCCAAAGAAATGTATGAAAGCATCCGATATGACTATAATTTTTTAATGGCTGGAAAGGGAATATTAACATCAGATGATCTAAAAGAATTATCTGAGCAAGCTGAGCTTTCATTTTATGAGGAACATCCCTTCGGCGAATGGTTGCAGGAATGTTTCTTGAAACGTTGGAAGGAAGCAAGAGGCGATACATATCGTATATACAGTATTGTCTTTTATGCGGGAATGTTGGTAGGTGCAATTTGCGCATGGAAAAGAAAAGATAAGATTAAGTTATTATTAATAGTAGGAACAATTTTTATTTATGAATTTTTTTGGATTTATCTGTATTATAAAAATCGCATGCTGTGGCGGGTTGGCTGCTCTCTCAATATATTAGCTCTGGCTGTAATGATTGCATTTTTATGGGATGAGCAGTATGTGCAACGTTTTATCTTGAGAAAAAAAACTATTTTACCGATCATATTTACATGTTCACTCTTATTAGGCTCTAGTCTATCTGCAGCACAACGAACAAATGAAACAGAGGTAAGCAATGCTTATCTCCTGCAAGACACTAAGCGGTATTGCGAGCAGCATAAAGAAAATGTTTATTTTCGTCATTTTTACAGTTTTTGTAATACCATTACTTATAAAGAGTTAATTGAGACGGGAGAAGAACGCAGTGCTGCAAATTTCATTCTTCCAAATGGATGGTCAGTAATTTTACCGATGGACAGTCAGTATGCGCCTACCGGCGGAAAACGAGAACTCTGCAGTTGGATTGCTGAAAAAGACAATATATATTTTATAATAGAAAAAGAAAGAGCAGAGCCTACATGCACAAGAACAGAGAACTTATTTGCATCGCGTGGATTTTCTTGTGACCTCATGTTAGAAGATGAGTTGAATATGATAAACGGAAAAACCATACAAATATACCATTTTATATGTGAGTAAATCGTATGAGTACCTACATCAATATGAATGTAAATAACTGATATATGGATGGAGAATTAAAGCATGGATAACACAACGATATCTCAAAAACCCAAAAAAGAACAAAATATGCAGAAGGTTTCAGAAAAAGATTTAAACATTATGAAGGGGATTACGATTGTGATAATTATTTTATACAATCTGTTCTCTTTAAACATGGGAATACTGGATGAATATCATTGTACGAATATTTTGTTTCCGATTTCCATGACCAAAATGATCGGTTCCTTTTGCAGTATGGGGATTGCGATGGCAATATTTTTATGTGGTTTTGAATTGTCCCGATACTATACGCCGGAGCTTCTGGCGGAAAAGAAGCAGATCGGATGCGCAGGCGTAAAAGCCTATAAACGTCTGATCTCTGCATATTTTGTTGTATATATTCTGACAGCTGCGACTTCTTTTCTTGGACGGGATATCAATACGGTGTACGGTACAGGAGTGAAGAAATGGGTGTATGCGGCTGCGGATGTGCTGGGACTGCAGTGGACGCTTGGAACGCCGACCTTAAATCCGACATGGAGCTATGTCGGGGCGCTTGTTGTCTATATTTTTATCATGCCATTTCTTTTGACGGCATATAGAAGGCATGGAGCCGTTATATGCCTGCTCGCGGTATTTGCGCCGTATATATTGAAAACAGACAGCTTGTTCTGGAATTATCTTGGCGTGCTTGTCGTTGGCGCATGGTGTGCCGAGGAGCGGATACTGGAAAGACTGAAAGCTTATATATACAAGGGGTATGAGACAAGGACAATGTATGTGAAGCTATTAGGCTGTTATACGATTTTCCTGGCGGCAGGCTATGTGAAACAGAATGTCGGATTTGACCGGATCATGAATTGTGTTTTGGTGTTGGGGGTGGTCTATTTTTCTTACGAATTTATTTCGGATGTAAAAGCGATTGGAAATGTGTTTGCAGTTCTGGGTACATATAGCTTTTATATGTGGCTGGTTCACGATATGCTGTACCGGTACTATTTTACAGAACAGATTTATGCATTGCGGTATACGATCGCAATCTTTGCGGCAGTCCTGCTGATGTCTTTGATGATATCCGTTTTTCTGAAACCGGGGGGGGGTATAACACAAAACATACACTTACAGAAGAAAGCAGAGTATCGTGCAGATGATGCGGAAGAAAGCGATCGGAAAATAAGGCATCAATACGCAAAAAAGTATTGGTATATACCTGTCATACATTGTCTGATCGGCGCTGCTTATCTGATCGTTAATTTTATGGCAAATGACGGAAGTCCGCGGAATTTGGTAGAAATAAACAGTGTAGCCAGCATTGGATTTGAGAGAGGACTGACTCTTGTACTTTCGATTGTGATGGGAAGTATTCTCATATGTGGCTTTTGGCTGATTGTTCTTACAATCTATGTGAAATGGAAAAGACTTACCGGGAGAAGATTATTTCTGGGCATTCTGCTAGTCGGATTGATTGTGATCCTGCTTGCATATCCGGGAATGTATGCGTATGAGGTGGATAATTATATAGCATATTTGTACTCATGGCGAAGCAATCCTTTTTATTGGCACAATGTGTACACCGGTTATTTTTTCTCTGCGTGCCGTATGTTTTTGCCGCATCCGGTTTCTATACCGATTGTCCAGTTTTTGTGTTTTCTTTTAGTCATGGCCTATATTTATCATATGGCGAGGATATGCAATACAAAAGGCGCTGGTTATCTCCTGCTTTTCCTGCTGCCGGAGACATTATATGTGGCGCTTAATCCATATCGAAACTGTCTGTACACCATTTTGTGTTTGTTTTTGCTGGCATATGTGTATTTTGAGCAGAAGCGTTCCGGAAAAGCGACCTCAAAAAAGATCGGTGTACTCATTATCGTATTTGCGTTCACTGCTGTCTGGCGCAGCGAGGGGATTATTTTTTCCGCGATTTTATTTTTGAGTCTGCTGCTGATTGTATATAGGCGTCCCATGAAAAAGATAGTTCTGGATATGTGCCTGTTACTTGTGTGCATCAAGGTTGTTGCACTCCCACAGGATCTGGGCTCTGCAAAATACTGGGGTTCTGATTATACTATGATTAATTTTATGAATTCCATACAGGATATTTTAACAGATGCGGATGCGGATCTGTCATATCCGGGAGCTTCGGATGATATGGAAGCCATCGGCAATATCGTCCCTGTGGAAATGGTGAAGGAATCCGGAATATGGGGATACAGAAATTATAACCAGTCAATGGGGCGGGACATTAATCAAAGCTGTGCTGCTGAGGAAGACCAGAAGGCGTTTTTGAAAGGATATATGCGTCTGACATTTCATAATCTTCCTGTTTTTTTGAAAGCAAAATGGCAGGATTATAAGACGGTTTTATTTCAGGAATATCCAAAATCAGTATCGTCTTATGATGGGGATTTCTTCGTGTTCCCGAGCGGAGAGTCTAATCAGATGGAAAACTCCGGTTTTCAGAAAATTTATCATTCTCCAGGTACGGCTGCATGGGAACGGAGTCCGGTCCGGAATGCGTGGCTGTTTATTCTGGATCGTATTGTATATGCGTACTACTGGCTGATATCCGAGTTTAAAATTGCCGTATGTGTAAGACTGGGTTTTTATGTGACATTTTTGTTCTGCATGAGTATGGACTTTTTTGGCAGTATCATACATAAATCCAGAGAACGCCTTTACCGGTTTTTGATCGAAGCGGCTATTTTTCTGGAGTATTGCGCAATCATATTGGTAATGCCTGAACCGCGTGCGGCATATTTCTATCCGATGATGTATTGTATTTTCTTTATGGTGTTGGCAGAAGTTGCAAAAAGAAGTGTAAGCGTAATGCCTGAAAAAACATTATAGCAATAATTTTAGGAGACATGTATGGCCAAGATATGTTTCCGGATAAAGAGCCAGGTTTATAGAAATAAGTTTTAATGACAAGCAAGCATTTATTACTGGTGCCAGTCGGGGAATTGACAGAAAGATAAGGGAAATGTTTGAAAAGGATGCCAGCCGTTACCTGCTCCCGGCAGGGATCGGCTGGCTTTCCGGCTTGTAAAGCTTGTCTGCGGAATGAAAGTGGGAAAAGGGACGGGCATATCATTTTTATCTCATCCTATATGTGCTCGTCTCTAAAGCAAGCAATTCGATAACTCTTTCCAGTTTCCGAACATCATACCCGCGTTTTTTTATCCGCTTGAAATCTTTTTTGAAAGAGGTTTGGTATTTAATCGTCAGCACCCAGATCCTCCATCAGCTCTGAAACCGAAGAAAACCCTCGGCTCAAACCAATACCATTCCTTGCGCTTTCGATTGCCCTGATTGTTTCCGAATTCGGAATAGGGTTTCCTACGCGAAAAGGAATCGCCTGCTCACGGACGGATTGCCGCAAAAACATATTGATCGCGGAACTCAGGCTGAGACCGAAACTTTCAAAAAGTTCCTGTGCCTGCTGCTTCAGTGCCGGGTCAATTTTAATGTTTGTACTCACCGCTGCCATAAAAGCACCTCCTTTTGCCTTATTATATGCCTGTTGTGTACGCTTTGTCAATACTTTATGCGAGCAAGCTTGACGTTTCAGAAAATGTCACTTTCTCATATAAAGTTGGAATGGCAATGCGCCACAGAAATTATTGTCGCTCATTGCCTCTCCTTTTGGACGTAAAAAAAGCGCATGGTTTACAATTTACTGTTCCATGCGCCTTTACGCTGTTGTTTTGATATGAAACTGTGATATTGATTATGCCAACTGCATTGATTGGTTTTCTAACTCCTTAACTGTATCAAGGGACAGTTCCGTAGCTTCCGCTATTTCCTCTAAAGTCATTTTACCTAACTTTATTAAATGTGCCGCTGTCTTTTTGTTTGCTTTTTGCTCCGCTTCTTGTGCCGCTTTTTGTGCTGCTTTTTGTGCCGCTTCATTCCTCATATCTTCCATAATTTTACACATGGCCGCCACTCCTTTCTCGTCCCGCTTGAAATACCTTGCTTTTTTAGCAAGCGCTTCATAATTCATATCATCGGGGTTAGTGCATGAAAAATCGTGCATTAACTTACCGACTTCATCATCGCCCCTGTATTTGCCGTTCACATACAGGATATGCGAACCGTCGCCAAACAATACTTTACTTTCCCCGATTGTAACATACCGCTCTACTGGATAGACCGGCTGATTTCCTTTCATTACATCATTTTCAGTTATAAAGATAACATAGCTGTCTGGAATATCCTCCGTTTTATCGCCTGCTTTTAATATATGTGCGTCCAGCAGGCTGCTGTTGTGCCTTGCCCTTTTTGCGCCCGCCCCTGCGTCTTGCCTTTGAATTTCCACGTCAAATTCCCTGTTGTCACTGTCAACCGCATGGACGTCTAAGGTCGCGGAACGCCCCTGCAGGTTCTTTAACGGTTCCTGTGTTCGGACTGACTTGACTTTTATGTTCCTTTTTCCTAAAACAATCTGCAATATCAGCTCCACGCCCTCAAAATTATCTGCAAGGCAGACAGTCATAAAATCATCGTCCATATAGCGGAGCGATTTCAAACGCTCTAAATCCTCTTGATGTATTTGCTCCGTTGCATTCAACAATATCACCTTCTTTCGCTGCTTTTATTATACATCGGATAATGCCTTTTGAAAACTGAATTTTTGGTGAAATTTTCACTTCCATTCTTCCTCCCAACATTTCTATCGCGCAGCTACGGACCACAAAAGGCGGTCTGCAAAAACTGCATGGATGGCCGCCCTTGCAGATAAACGAGGCGTGAGCTGCTCACAAGTTCTCCAAGATGGTCTTATGCAGCCGCTTAATGCCAGACATGCATAGCAGTAACTTCCATAAATACACTTAAAAGGCATATGCGCCACAGAAATGCCAGAAGGTATATAGAAAATATAAAGCTTGTAGTAAAAGATTTAAAAGAAATCCGTGACTATATTGCAGTGTGGCAGCAGAAATCTCATTCCCTTTATCATCAGCGACCACAAGCCATCCGGCGGCGGGAAGACTTTATTTTATCTCTCGCCATGCCCCGGAATCTGCAGGTAATCAATAAGGGCAGCCTCCAAGATGCTGGAGTAATTGACTTTCTGCTCCTCAGCAATCCGCTTGAGCCATGCTGGTATGGTGGTGTTCGTTTTGATACGTTCATTGTCTTTTTTTATACGAAACAGTTCAGGGTGAATAGTTACCGGCATTATGATATTCCCCTCTGTATCCTCTTTTGACAGACTTATGGATGGCGCTGGAATTTCCTCGTTATCACACTGCATGCTGTAAACGTGAAGACTTGCCGCTTCTGATGCCATGCGCAGCGCTGTCTCCAGGTCATCTCCAACACTGACACATCCCGGCAGATCAGGGAAGTAAATACTATATGAGCCGTTCGTTGACGGTTCGAAAACTGCAAGATAAGTTAAATTCTGCATAAGCTGCGCTCCTTTCTATGAAAACCGCAGGCAGTAGAACTATTTAAGCCCTGCCTGTTTGTAAATGCTGTTCAGAGTTCCCGGCTTCAAGTCTCCGTTGTGGTTCGGTACTGTGACTTTTCCGGGCTTTGTTGGGTGTTTCAGGCTTATGTGAGAGCCTTCCTGATGGATGGTGTACCACCCATCTTTCCGGAGTTCCTTTAATATTTCCCGAACTGTCATATCGTGTCTCCTCATTTTGTTTATATCATTCTTTCTGCGGGTATACCATAGTTTACGTCATCAAGGCTGGTGCAGGAAAAATTTATGCATCAGCCGGTCATTCTCATCGTTGCCACGTTATTTCCTGTTCACATACAAGATATGAGAACCATAGCCGAACAATACTTTTTTCTATCAAACCTTGACATACCGTTCGACTGGGCAGACCTGCTTTCCCCAAATTTATTATACACCAGATGCCCTGTCCTGAAAACTGTTTTTGTGAAATTTCCCCAAAACCGCATTAGAAAATATGCTATTTAATGCCTTATTACAAATGTGTAGCGCAATGGCTTGAGAACAGAATGTTTTCATTATCATCGGCGCCTTATGCTCTGCTACTGCCCTCTTCTCCCCTTCCCTGTGAACCGCATTGACAGTTGAATTCGTCGCTGAAATTCTTTAACATTATGATTACTCCATTTCTTTTTATCTATTAAATGATTGTCTGAACAAATGCAAAAAATCTGTATTTTTACAGTTTTGCT
This sequence comes from uncultured Lachnospiraceae bacterium, assembly GCA_947589315.1. GTDB lineage: Bacteria > Bacillota > Clostridia > Lachnospirales > Lachnospiraceae > Jutongia. Next base: position 56,639 of record CANPZE010000010.1, read on the forward strand.
ATTTGATGATCTCCAATCATGTTTCAAACGTTTTTTCCTATGTCATTTGTTGTTCACTCCTTTTCTGATGGCGTCAAAGGCCTGATTTTTGACCTTATATATCCAGTATACGGATTTCCAGCAGGTTTCAACTTGTCAATGATAAGGTAGATGCGGAAAGACGATAAGCTTTAACAAGGCACTGCATACCGGAAATGAAGTACAATACATGGCCGAGGCAATCACAAATAGAAAGATTTGTGGGGACGGCGCATTTACCCGTCAGCAAAGGCGTTGCTCATAATCTCCTGCACGCATGGGACGGAGATGGCGGCGCACTTCTACTCCACAACAGTGCGGATATCCTTCTCGCGGAGATCATCCGCGAGAAGGGGCGAACCGCAACCAGTTCTTCCGCGGCAAAATAGTCAGGTATTCTTGGCAAAGGGCAGACTTCTCATATTTCCCGAACGAGCTGAATGCGGCGTACTTCTGGGCGTAGCTTGGAGTCGACGGATGAGATCAGACGTGAGCGGTTCTCGTCGTGAAACCCCTATTGCAGGTTTTACGACGAGAACTGGTATACAATAAGGGAGAACGAACGGCTGGTGAGGCCACCGATGTACTGTGGATTGACGGAAGATGAAGTGGAATATGTTAAATTGAAAGATTTTTTATAGAAATCATAAGTAAATGATCTTAAACACCTGTATAGTAATTGCTTTATTGAAAAGTAGGCAGGAGGCATTATGCAGATATTAGATACTACAATCAGAGATGGAAGTTATTCCGTTGATTTTAAATTTTCATGTGACGATATGGCAGAGATCATAGGAAAATTAGAAAAATTAGGGTTTGAGTATATTGAAATTGGACATGGAATGGGATTAAACGCAAGTTCTCCTGCACATGGCGTATCACTTCATACGGATATTGAATATATGGATACTGCCAATAGAACACTCAAAAAATCTAAATTTGGTTTTTTTTGCATTCCGGGAATTGCACGGATGGATGATTTGCATATCGCTAAACAAAATGGAGTAAGTTTTTTACGTATTGGAATTAATGCTAATCAGCCGGATGATGCTATCCAATATATTACAGAGGCAAAAAAGCTGGGTTTTATTGTAATGGTTAATTACATGAAAAGCTATCTTGTAGCTCCTTGCGAGTTTGCGAAAAATGCAGAAATTGCAGAAGACTGTGGCGCTGACTATGTGTATCTGGTGGATTCTGCTGGTAGTATGCTGCCGGATGAATTGGAAATGTACTATGAAGAAGTAAGAAAAAAAAGCAAAATAAAGCTTGGATTTCATGGACACGATAATCTTGGGCTTGCTGTATCAAATAGTATTTATTGTGTGCAAAAAGGGTTTGATATTATTGACTGTTCTTTACAGGGGATAGGCAGAAGTCTTGGAAATGCTTCTACAGAACAGGTAGTCATGCTGCTAAAACGACTCGGCTATTCCATTGATATTGATATTCCAAGATTATTGGAATATGGTTATGTGTTGCTTCGTGATATCAGTTCTAAAGAATTGCAAAATCCGTTGGATCTTGTGTGTGGATATGCTGGTTTTCATTCCGGATATCTCAAGGATATCTATCGTTGCTGTAACGAAAAAAAGGTCGATCCATTGCGCCTGATTATTGCATATAGCGCGGTTAATAAACAAAATATTGATTACAACCAGTTGTGTGAGGTAGCAGATGCTTTGCCAAAAGATTTTGAAAATCATCCTTACAAATTTGGGACTTATTTTTCACCATTGTTTTCAGGATAATTTAAAAGTAAATTTTTACAGATAAATGAAAAATAAGGAGAAAGTTGCAGATGGCAAAGATTATGGTGATAGCGGGCGGAGACTGGCAGATTGATTTAGTGAAAAAAGTGAAGTCTATGGGGCATTTTGTGATATGTTCCAATTTATATAAGAACTCTCCGGCATTCTCTTATGCAGATGCATGTGAAGTTGCAGATGTTCTTGATAAGGAAAAGAACTTTGAGATTGCAAAAAAGTATAAACCGGATGCTATTATATCGGATCAAAGCGATATAGCAGTTCCTACCGTTGCCTATTTAAATGAAAAGCTTGGACTATGTGGCATTGGCACAACAAAAGCAAATTTATTTACAGACAAGTCTCTTCAGAGGCAGGTGTGTCATGAAAAAGGTATTGCAATTCCGGATTTTAAGATCTGTGAGACCGCAGAGGATGCGTTCCCCATGTTAGAAAAATATGGGACGATTGTCATAAAGCCGATCGACAGTCAGTCCAGCAGAGGAGTCTATACGATAAGAACGAAAGAGCAATTGGCAGAAAAATGTAATGATTCGATCGCATGGTCTAATCGTAGGAAGGCATTTCTTGCGGAAGAATATATGCAGGGAGATGAGTTTACCGTTGATGGATTGGTCGTAAATGGCAACCATTATCCGCTGTGTATTTCTGTCAAAGAAATGTACCCGAAGAAGGCTAATATATCCAGAATGCAGTCATATTCTTATTTGTCAGAAAAATATGATTATGAACTCTTAAGGGAAACAAACAAGAAGCTGATAGAAACGTTTCGCCTGCCTATGGGACTGACACATTCTGAATATAAGGCCTATAAAGGTCAGTTTTACCTAATAGAAGCGGGTGCAAGGGGTGGCGGAAGCAATCTTTCAAGCAAAATAGTTCCATTTATGTCAGGCATAGATAATTACGAATATCTTATCAAAGAAGCTCTTGGCGAAAGCACTGATGAGGAAAAAATACGGCAGAATAGGTATTCAAAAGACAAGTACGTCATTATGAGATTTTTCGATTTCGGGGAAGGAACTGTTGAAAGAATAGAGGGACTGGAAATACTGAAGCATCATCCAATGCTGATAGATTACCGGATTGAAATCAGTCCGGGTGATAAAATACGGCAGCCGGAATACGGAAGACTGCGCCCTGGACACTTTATCATAGGTGGAAACGGAAAGGAATATGTAGAGCGGGAGGCTAAAAAAATACTTGACGCGGTGAAAGTGAAGTTTAAATGATATGCAAAAGGAAGAAAGAAAAAGAGAAAAGATAAGCTTTGTCATACCTTGTTACAATTCGACACGTACGATAGGACATGTGGTGCAGGAAATAAAAGACGTAATGTCGAAAGAAATGTGCCGGTATGATTATGAGATTGTCCTGGTGAATGACGGGTCACCAGACAGAACTACATATGGGGCAATACTGGAGATTGTACACACAGAGAACCATATTAAAGGGATAAACCTGGCAAGAAATTTCGGACAGCCATCGGCAGTCATGGCAGCCTTGAATCATGTAACTGGCGATTATATTGTCTGTGGGGATGATGATGGACAGACGCCTTTTATTGAATTGCCCAGGTTGTTTGAAAAGATAGAGGAAGGTTACGACCTGGTGGAAGCAAGATACGCGGTTCGTGAAAAGCGTTCCTTATTTCGCCGGATTGGTACGGCGTTAAATGAGGGTATGGCAACCTGGCTGATTGAAAAGCCTAGAAAACTTGAGCTTACTACATACTGGTTAGTTAGACGTTTTGTTGTAGATGAGATGATCACATATCAAAATCCCTATCCTTATTTAGGAGGATTAATGCTACGAATCACACAAAATGCTTGCAATGTGAGTGTATCTCATAGAGAAAGAATTTGGGGAAAGTCAGGATATAGTTTAAAAAAAATGATAGGACTTTGGCTGAACGGATTCACTTCATTTTCCATTAAGCCATTAAGAGTGATGTCTGCCATTGGAATCGCTACGTCTATAGCTGGCTTTATATACGGTATTATAACAATTTTTAATAAAATAATGAATCCAGCTATGCCAGTAGGATACAGTTCCATAATAGCCATTATGTTATTTATGTTTGGCATAATTCTTTTTTTTATGGGACTTATAGGCGAATATGTAGGCAGGATATATATTTCCCTAAATAAAGCCCCACAGTTTGTAATCAAAAATTATCAAGAATCGGATATCTTATAGAATGAAAGAAATGAAAAGAACGAGAATTTCATATGGTGGATATTTGCCGTTGGAGTTGAATCCGGGTAAGGAAAAATTTGCAGAATATGAAAAAAACACTCTCAAATTCAATTGTGTAAAAGCGGCTCTAGCGTATCTGATTGATCAGATCAGCCCCAAAAGAGTATGGATTCCATATTACTATTGCCCGTCTACAACAGAAGCTGTGAAAAAAATGGGGATTGAATTATCTTTTTATCATATTGACAAAGATCTTTTGCCATTTGATCTACTGGACGAAATGGACAGTATGGTAATTCTGGTTGATTATTTTGGTGTAAGAAATCAGCAGATAAAAGAACTAGCAGAGTCTTTCAGAAAAGCAGTAGTTGTCATAGACTATGCGCATGCGTTTTACGCAGAGCCAGTGTTTCGGGATGATATATATAATGTATATTCGGCAAAAAAATTTTTTGGTGTTCCAGATGGCGCCTATATAATAGGCGCCCAGATATCTGCAGAGCAATCGGAAAAAGGGTATTCCTATCCATATGCAGCATATTTGTTGGAGGCATACGAAATGGGAACCAACTATGCATATTCGGCAAAAAAGTTGGCGGACCAAAGCATATCTGAAAACTATGGTCCAATATCTAAGTTGGCAGTAGGACTGTTGAAGAACATTGATTATGCATGGGCAGAAAAACAACGAAAGGAAAATTATACTTTTCTGCATAAAAAACTTGGGGGTATCAATGACCTTGAAGTGCCAGAGACATGTGCGGCATACCAGTATCCGCTACTGTTGAAAGGGCGAGGCAGACAACTGAAAAAAGAATTAGTGACAAACAAGATATATGTTCCCGACTTATGGAAAGGCCATGATTTAATAAATCATGGCTGGGAGGATGAACTTACTTTGTCTGACCATACAGTTTTTCTTCCGGTCGATCAGCGATACAGAGAACAAGATATGGAATATATAGCGGAAAAGGTCAGGACACTTTTATGATAATGAAGAAAAACCCGCTGCTAAAATCTTCTGTTGTCTATGTGTTGGCAACTATAATTGGTCAAGGCTTTTCTTTTCTTGGAATCATTGTTTTTACAAGAATTATGACACAAGAAGATTACGGTAATTATAGTACCTATTATGCATATGTGTCGATTTTTACAGTGTTGATTGGAGCAAATTTATATTATGCCTTGAACAATGCTTACATTGATAAATCCGAGTGTATTCATGCATTTCGAAAATCCGTGTTAGCGCTCTCGGCAATAATCGCGGTCACAGTTTCTACACTGCTATGGCTAGTTGGATGTGTAATATTGCAAAGGCTGCCAGCGTTTTTCCTAATCATGGCTGCGCTCCATTCATATGCGTTTTTTGTCGTTAATTACCGAGTATACTCTGCAAATATGGAGAATGATTATAAAAAAAAACAATGGCTTTTGATCCTGCCTAATATGTTACAATTGTTGATTTCCATCATATTTATCTTCATGCTCCCAATCAATGGATGCTATGCCCGGATATTGGGGAGCGTGATAGGCGTACTGCTTATTGCCAGCATTTCCTTTCTCGAAATAATTCATTGTGAAGGGAGAATACTTGACAAAGAGTATTGGAGTTATGCTCTAAAAATTGCATTACCTTCAATTGTTATGTCATTGTCTTTCATGGTTATGCAACAGTCGGACAAGGTGATGATCACAGAATTTTGCGGAGCAGATGAGACAGCAATTTATTCTGTTATATACTATCTCGGCTATGCGGTTATGGCAATCGATCAGGCGCTTGCCCCTGTGAGACAGTCCTGGATATATCAGCAGCTGCATGAGGGCAATATTCAAAAAGCCAAGATGATACAGAAATGGTATTTGCTGATCATAGCGTTTATTGCAACGGGATTGTTAATGATAGGACCAGAACTGGTAATGCTAGTTGCACCGGAAAATTATTGGAAATTTTCTTTAATTGTTCCATTTGTATGCGGGGCCTGCACGATGGCATTGTATAGATTTTATACCGAAATTCTCTTATTTTATAAGAAAAACATATCACTTTCGCTCAGTGTTTTTTTTAGTGCAGTGCTGAATGTAGCGCTAAATGTTATATGGATTCCCATTGCAGGGGCTACAGCAGCGGCATATACAACAGTAGCCGCCAGCCTGGTGCTATTCTGCTTGACAGCCATATTATCCAGAAAAGTGATTAGAGACGTTTATTCTGGAAGAAGCTTTCTTTTTTTTCTATTATTTTTGGTAGGAGCTTCAGGAATATATTATCTGACATATCTGACTGCTATATGGAGATATGCATTATATGGTTGTATTTTAACAGGAATACTCATTGTAGTATTAAAAGAACAACGAAACAAGATTTGAGGAGCATTATCAAATGAAAAAGGGATTGGCGATTATATATGATCCACATAATCTGTATCAGTTTATCTGGTATTTTTGCAATAAGGGGAATCACAAAGTGTGGGATGCCCTTTGTCTTCCAAACGGACCAAATGGTGAATATATGCATACTTACTGTGAGCAGGCAGGGATTTTCTCCAACATTTACATGGATAGTACAGATTTTTCAATACTCCCTGCCGCGAAAAAATACAAAATGATGTCAAAAATGTTTACAGCTTTTGTTGTAGGAAGGAAAAAGTCATATTGCAGGAAATTAATAAATAAATATGTTACTTACGATGAATACGATGAAATTGTTGTGTTAGCTGATGTTGGGATTATCTCTGGAGCATGCGTTGCGCTTGGACAAGAGAAAAAAATAATTATACTAGAGGACGGAGTTTCAGATTATGGAACAAGACCAAGCCTCATTCCCATAAACAAATTATATTCCACATATTTATGGCAAGGTTTTTTACTCGCGAGGATGGGATATTGCAGTCCTGGCTGGTTTCGATTCAATGCGGATAAATACTGCATTAAATATTGTAGTCACCCAAATAAAATGCTCTATAAAGGATATAAAGAAATTCGGCAATTATATGAAGAAGACGGAACTGACCAAAAAACCTTTAGTGAAATCACAAAAAGAATATACCCGGCAGTAAAGGATATAAGCTTTGACAACATCGAGGCTGTAATTTTCACAAGACCATTATCAGATTTTACAGCAGATTATCAAAAATACAAAAAAAGGTTGGAATCATACGTTGCCGAAAAATATAAGAGCATTTTGTTAAAAAGACACCCACGAGAAAAAGAGAATTATTTCTTTGGCAGTGATGTTCTGGTGCAGGAACTGGATTCTTCCGTTCCTGCGGAAGCAATTCTTCCTTATTTAAAAGGAAAGGATGCGGTCGTAGCCCCTATCAGTGCAATATTACTTTATATGCGTACATATGCCATAAACTGTAAGGTAATCATGTTCAAAGACTTGTATCAGGAAAGCAGGACCGTCAATTCTATATTCAAGCCAATGAGTGAGGAAGAAACATTACAATTTTGTGAAAAATATGCCGAAGGAGCATATCGGATAGAAATCATTTAACTGATGAGGAGGATTTGTTTGAAACACTTTATTCTTATTTTGGGAATTTTGCTTTTATTTTTATCATTACTGATTCCAGGCAAAAGCAAACTACGTAAAATATATAAGTCCAATACCGGTGAACTGTTTATTCTCTCATCTCTTTGGATGCTATATTTCATACTGTTGATGGTTTTCAGGCCTTCTTTTATCCCGTTTAATGACAGGATATGTCTTTTGCTATTCATGTTGTTGGAATTTATATGGATTATGTTGACAGCAAATATTATTATAGATATAAGAAGCAAAAGTCTGAGTTTTATATCAAAGCATATCAAAAACAATCTGGAAATTATTGTTGTACTTGCGCTGATATTGTTCATCGGAATCATACATATGAATATTGTGCCAATGTATGATTCAAATTTATATTACGGTCAATTTATAAAGGGGTTACAAGGTTTGTCTTTTGGCTTTCAATCCTTTTTTGATGCCTTTACTGTGTGGGGAAAACAATACCAGCCAATTGCCCCCCTTCTTTTACTTGGGGAAAACATATCTGCTGGTACGGCCCGTGGAATTTATATCGTAAATATTTTACTTCTGATGGGAGCGGTAATATGCGTTTATAGAATTGCAGTTGAAGATTTCAAAAATATAACGAAATGCCAAAGCGCCATTTTAGGGTTGATTTTCGGATGCTCCCCTTTTGTTATGAGTGGCGTGGTATATCTAACACCTGATTTTTATTGTGCAATTTTTTTCGCATATATGGTGTATTTTTATAAGAAAAAATGGATCTGGCTATTTTCATATGCAGCCTTATCTTTTATCTGTATGAAGCGAAACATGGTTGTAACTTATATTATTTTCCTAATAATCGCCGAGTTAAACTCTAAAAAACTAAGCTGGAGCAGAATAAAACAGATTATTGCAGAACGTCCGCTTTTTCTATATATACTTCCAATGGAATTAATGTTTTTTTTCTTTTCTTTTGGAAGAAAAAGTACGGAATCTATGGTACAGGGACAAAATACCTTGCTCCAAAAAAGTGTAAACCGCTTTTTTCAGGCGTTTGTATTTGGTTATAAATGGCTTTGTATTTTACTATTTGTGATAGCTTTGACGATCATGATAAAAAAATATGGAATCAAAGCAATGTCAGAGAAAAAAGAAAGGTATATCCTTGAACTGGCAATTGTGATATCCAGCCTTGCCCAGTTTGTTATATATCAGATATTCAGTGCAAGATTAACGCTATGTTCCCGATATTACGCTCAAAATGCGCTGATGTATACAATATTGATCGCTTTTGTACTAAATAATAGATTTCTATGGAAAAGGGTCAGGACCCTATTAGGCGTATTGGTTGCCACTTTATATATTATACAGTTAGACATCGTGATCGATCCCAGTATGATCGTATTTGCAGATTCCATAGAATTTTGTGATGGAAGGATATATCTAAGTACAACTAGGTATAAGAATGAGACGATCGGAATAGGTGATAATATGTCATATAACTTTGACTACACTTTGTGGAATGATATATTTTTAGAAATGCTGTCTGACTATAAATGGGAGGGAGATATCAGATTATACGCTTCGGTGGATGATGCGCATCTGTTGGGCTGTGATGATTTTCGATATGGGATAACATATAACGAACTTTACAATGTCTACTGGGACAGTAACAAAAATAGGATAACATATATTGATGACGGCATGGGGTGTCATAAAATTTCCATAACCTCCCTCATGGACAAATTTACGCTCGAACAAAAAGACGAGTTATGTGACCAGGATGTCATATATCTGATCATTCCAGATAATATGGATGATACTATGAAAAAAGAAATTTGCAAATTAGGTTATAAAGACGTAGAAAGCAAAGAATATCGAAACGATATTACAAAGCTCGAGTTAACAAAACTACAAAAATATTGAGGAGGAAGAAAAAAATTATGAAGATTATCGGTGTAATACCCGCAAGATATCAGTCCTCTCGCTTTCCGGGCAAGCCACTAGCAGATATTTGCGGTAAGCCTATGATATGGTGGGTATATCAACGAGCCAGGCTCGCGAAACAGCTTAGCGAGGTTCTGGTCGCTACAGATGACGAACGAATATCGGAGATTTGTGATAAACACAAAATCCCATGTATGATGACATCAAAGCATCATAGAAATGGTTCCGAAAGACTATCGGAGGTTGCCTCAAAAACGGATGCAGACGTTTATGTGACTATACAAGGAGATGAACCACTTTTAGAACCGGAAACAATTGATAAAGTTCTAGATATATTGTTTTCGGAAAGAGACATTCCTTGTGCAACCTTGAAAACAGCATATCATAATCCGGTAGACGTTATAAATGGAACAACCCCTAAGGTTGTGACAGATTTAAATAATGATATTTTGTTATTCACCAGATCACCTGTGCCCTATCCAAAGGCTTATTTAAATTATACAATATATAAACCAATTGGGGTATATGCATTCAAGAGAGATATTTTGATAAAATATAGCGATCTGGAAATGGGACCACTGGAAAGGGCTGAAGAAATTGAACTGCTCCGACTGGTGGAGCATGGATATAAAATCCGAATCGCTGAAGTACATTCGGAAACAATTGCCGTAGACACCTATAAAGATTTAGAGCGTGTCAGGAAATACATAAAAGAAAATTTAAATTATGAGAGATGAACAAATATGAGTAGATTTATATTAATCGCTGGACCATGTGTGATTGAATCAGAAGAAAATGTAATGTTAATTGCTGAAAGGATCAAAGAGATTGCTGAAAAATTAGATTTAGAATATTATTTCAAGGCATCCTTTGATAAAGCCAACCGGACCAGTATTTCATCCTATCGAGGACCCGGATTAGAAAAAGGATTAAAAATATTAGAAAAGGTCAAGCAAAATTTTCAGTTGAAAATAGCTACCGATATTCATGAGCCCTGGCAGGCGGGATACGTTGCTGAAGTGGCAGATATTATACAAATCCCGGCCTTTTTGTGTCGACAAACAGATTTGATCACTGCAGCTGCAAAAACGCAAAAAATTATTAACGTAAAAAAGGCTCAGTTTTTGGCACCATGGGATATGAAAAATGTGATTGCAAAAATTGAGGATGCCGGGAATAAAAGAATTATGCTTTGTGAAAGAGGGACTATATTTGGCTATAATACGCTAATAGTCGATATGACCGGTATTGCGGAAATGAAAAAATTTGGTTATCCGGTCGTTATGGATGCTACACACAGTGTACAAAAGCCTGGAGGAAAAGGAAACACAACTGATGGAAACAGAGAATATATAGAGCCACTGGCCAAAGCTGCCTTAGCAGTTGGAGTAGACGCTCTGTTTTTCGAAGTGCATCCAGATCCAGATCATGCTCTATCAGACGGTCCCAATATGGTCAAGCTTGCTGAATTCGAAAACCTGCTGAATAAGCTGATTAGGATTTATGATGCAGTGCATTGATTAGATAAACGAGAGGTAAATTATGAACGAATTGGAAAAAGGTAAAAATGTTTTTAATGTAGAAATTGAAGCATTAGAAAAAACAAGAGACTCCTTAGATAATACATTTATTCAAATCCTAGATCTGGTAACAAAGTGTACTGGAAAAGTGATCATTACAGGAATGGGAAAACCGGGACACATTGCATCTAAAATCGCGGCAACTCTTTCAAGTCTTGGTACGCCATCTTTTTTTCTTCATCCCGGAGAGGCTATGCATGGCGATCTGGGAATGATCTCAAAAAATGATCTGGTATTAGCAATAAGCTATAGTGGAGAAAGCGACGAAATTATCAGTATCATACCAGCGATTAAAATGATAGGAGCTGTACTAATAGGAATTACAGGGAATGAAGGATCTACTTTGGCGCAGGCGGCGGATATAGCCCAGGTTTTCCCACCATTCAAAGAGGCGTGTCATTTAGGATTAGCGCCGACTGCAAGCACAACTGCAGCACTTTGCTATGGCGACGCGTTAGCGATTGTTGCCAGCGAAAGATACGGATTTAAAGATTCTGATTTTGGCAGGATTCATCCAGCGGGAGCTCTTGGCAAAAAACTGATTATAAAGGTTTCTGATGTAATGTTAGGTATGGAGAAAACAGCAATTGTTGCCAAAGAATGTTCATTAAAAGAAGCAATTGTTGCTATGAGTAAAAAAGGATTAACTATTGTTACGGCATTGAATGGAAAAAAAATTGCAGGAATATTGACAGATGGTGACCTGCGCAGATTGTTGGAATCTGAAGCAGATATATATTCTTTACCTTTCGCAAATGTGATGACACGGGAACCAACTATAGTAGGACAAAATATAATGGCTGTCGATGCTTTAAAAATATTAAGAGATCACCGCTTTAATGCCATGCCAGTCATTAACGAATACGGAGATTATCAAGGTATTGTTACAATCCATTCTATTATAAAAAGAGGAATTGTGGGATGAATAAGCTCAATACTAAAAACCGGAAAACATTTATAAAATTCCTTATTATGGATGTAGATGGGACCCTTACAGACGGAAAAATATACATATCTTCAAACGGAGAATTAATGAAAGGCTTTAATATTAAGGACGGGTATGGAATAAAAGAGCTTTTACCACGTTACAAAATTGAACCAGTCATTATAACCGGGCGAAACAGCGAAATTGTAAAAATAAGAGCAACAGAGCTAAATATACAATACTTATTTCAAGGAATATCTGATAAAAAGAAGTTACTCTATGAATTTTTGGAAAATAGATCAAAAAAAGATCAATACAGATATACTTATGCTAATTGCATTTATATCGGAGATGATATTCCTGATTTGCTATGTATGTCCGCCATAAAAGAAGCCAAGGGAATTGTAGCATGTCCATCGGATGCAGTGAAAGAAATAAAAGACATAGCTGATTTTATTAGTCAGTATCCAGCAGGAAAAGGGGCAGTTAGGGATGTAATAGAGTTTTTGATATCTTAAGTTGCAAAAATGAATTTAGGGTATATGAATATGTATATGAAATTAGCAGGCACTCTCAACGAAGTAAAAAAGCATCAGAACTCCTTTACGGAGCTAAATTACACCGTATTATTCTCTTTGGCTCATACGCCCGTGGAGACTATGTAGAAGAATCTGATGTTGATCCCATGATTGTATTGGATTGCAATGCAGATGAAGTAATCTACCCCGCCGAAAACCTGGCGGGGTAAATTCATCCCTATCATCATAAAAACATGGAAATCACATCCGATAGAATTCCTTCACTTTTTCCACAACCTTCATCAAGTCATCCTCCGTCAGTCCATAATACATCGGCAGCCTCACCAACCGCTCACTCTCCCGCGTCGTATATCGGTCTTCTCCAAAAAACTCCCCATATTTTCTCCCTGCCGGCGCTGAATGCAACGGAATATAATGGAACACTGCATACACACCATGTTCTTTCAAATATGTAAGAAACATCGTCCGTTCCTCAATATCTCTGACCTTAATATAAAACATATGCCCATTATGCACACACCCGTCCGGCACATGCGGTAACTCTATTTTTCCTTCATCTGCTAACGGTTTTAAACATTCATAATACAAATTCCAGGAATGCAGCCTGTCTGCATTAATCTCTTCCGCCATTTCCAATTGCGCCCACAGATATGCGGCATTCATATCGCTTGGCAGATAAGAAGATCCGGCCTCCTGCCACGAATATTTGTCCACTTCGCCACGAAAGAACTGGCTGCGATTGGTTCCCTTTTCTCTTATAATTTCAGCACGCAAAATATTTTTGCTGTCCTTAATAAAAAGAGCCCCTCCTTCGCCCATACTATAATTTTTCGTTTCATGAAAGCTATAACAGCCATAGTCACCGATACTCCCCAGCGCCCTTCCCTTGTAAGAAGCCAGCATTCCCTGTGCCGCGTCTTCAATTACAACAAGTCCATGCCGTCTCGCGATATCCATGATCGTATCCATTTCACACGCCACACCCGCATAATGCACCGGCACAATTGCGCGTGTGCGCTCTGTGACTGCAGCTTCAATCAACGTTTCATCTATATTCATCGTATCCGGGCGGATATCTACAAATACTGCCTTCGCCCCACGCAACACAAACGCATCAGCGGTCGACACAAATGTGTAGGATGGCATAATCACCTCATCCCCCGGTCCAATGTCTGCGAGTAAAGCCGCCATCTCCGTCGCATGCGTGCACGAGGTCGTAAGCAATGCTTTCGCCGCCCCCGTACTTTTCTCTAACCAATCACTGCATTTACGGGTAAATGCTCCGTCCCCGCATATCTTTCCATTTGCAATCGCTTCCGCAATATACTTTTCTTCCTTTCCAACATGCGGCGGCCTGTTAAAACTGATCATCTTCTTAAGTCATCCCCTGCTTTTGTAAATTTATGGCTGCTCCCTTCGCTCCAAATCGCATATACCAGATAAGCAAAGCTACACAGCGTAAAAACTGATGTAATACGTAATATAAGCAATCCCTTCTCATAATCGTTCCATGGGTAAGCATAATTCATTCCAACCTGAAAAAAATAGGTCACAGAAAGCAATGCTGCACAAAGAAACCTTTTTTTATTCGGCCTGCAGGCAAATCCCAGATATGCCAGAAAAATCGCCGCATACAGATACCGAGCCATCATCCTTACTGCAAAACAATATGTGCCACATACCAAAAGCGCAGCCAGCATCGGATACATCGCCACATCTTTCCGTGTTCTCCAATAAAGAATAACACTCAGTATAACCAGCGCCACAATAAACACTTTTCCCCATGTCTGGCATGATAACGGTCCGAACATTTCACCCTGCCATGTCCAATTATAACCCATAAGCATCCAGAAATTGCATGCATTGTGCGATGCTTCAGCATATCCCTCCGTGGTATTGGAAAAATGAGAAAAAAAACCTCCCCTCGCAATATTCCCAGAATGAGCATCGTATACAAATGGTATATAACTGAGCAATATCATTCCAATCGCCGACAATCCGGCTGCTAGGTGTTGAAAAAAACGCTTCCAGCTAAAATCTTTCAAAAAAACTTCATTTATGACCGCAAATGCAATCACCGGCGTTATAAACACCGCCTGCAGTTTAAACAGAACAGCCACTGCAAAGACAAAATACGCCATCTTCAGCTTCCCGTTCATCAATAAATAAACGCAAAGCGCCATAAAAAACACATACAGCATATCCACCTGACAACTAAAACCGGTTGTATATAATACGCCCGGATTCAGCAGACACATAAAAATCACCATCGCGCGCTGCCCCTCGCGCATACATCCTTCCGCTGTCTTATAAAGCAACCCCGCCGTCAGAAATTCACAGATAATACAAGGCAGCTTCACACAGAAAAGAAACAGACGGGTTGTGCCGTCAAAAGCAATCCCCATATATTTCATAACCTTGGCCAACGCCCAATAGGAAAACTGAAAAAAAGGCGGATAGCTGATCTTTTCTCTGCTGTATACGCCAAAAAGCCCATTATCAGCCATATTTTTCATAATGCGTGCAAAATATCCGCTATCTCCGGCTTGGGTATATATAGAGAGATGCAGATTCAGATACAGAGATACAGAAATGACAAATACTTCCAGCATAAACAAAACATTTAAATATACTGCCTTCTTATCTGATGATACCCGTTTTTCATATTTATCTGTGAAATACAGGCCATATAAAAGCAACAAAAACACTGCTGCCAATATGCATGTGCCCATCGCCCACTTGTTCATACTATTTCCCTTATCCTGTCTGTTTTTCAGAAGATACGGGCTCATGTTTCCATGCGCCCGTATCTTTTATTATAGAATTCAATTATTTAACTTTCTTTACTTTGGTGATCACGCCGTTCTTATTGCAATAATACCGCTTGTTTCCGACTCTCACCCATTTGCTTGTTACGAGTGCGCCATCCTTGCCGGCATAATATCTCTTGCCGCCAATCTTTACAGACTGATTCTTCGCTACCGCGCCACTCTTGCCAGTGTAATATTTCTTCTTGCCATGCGATACAATCTGCTTTGTGATGACTGCGCCGTCTCCGTCTACGAAATACCTGTTGCTGCCTACTTTTACAGTCTGATTCGTCGCAAGCGCACCGCTCTTGCCGGCATAATACTTCTTACCACCAACGCTCACTATCTTCTTCACTGCGATCGCGCCGTCTGCTTCAGCAAAATACTTCTTGCCGTCTGTAGCCGTTACAAGCTCATTCATAGCTACCTCACCTGTATCTTTTGTGAAGTATTTCGTGCCGTTTTCAGTAGCTACAAGCGTATTCGTAATCTTCTTGCCATCTGCATCGACTATGTATTTCTTGCCATCTGCCGTTTCTACGATTGCGTCTGTAATCACCTTGCCATCTGCACCGGTAAATGTACCGTCTGCATTTTCCGTTCCTGTAACCGCTTCATTGGAAACTGCTGTAGATGGAGTCGTTGTACCCGAAGATGTTCCAGGTGTTGTCGTGTCAGTAGAGCCACTCGGTGTTGTTGTGCTGGTAGAACTACCAGGAGTTGACGGAGTTGATGGCACCGGAGGCGGTGACGGCTTATCATCATCCGTATCCGTACTTGGTGTATCACTCGGATCATCCGTACTTGGCTTATCACCACCCGGCGTATCGCCCGAACTATCATCCGAATGCACAGTCACTAACGCATCCGGATCCATCCCTGCAGCAGACACAGCAAAACTGCCGCCTGCAAGTACAAGAGACAGCGCAACGACTATCCCTTTTTTTGATAAATACTTCCTCTTCATCACATTTCCTCCTTCTTTTTTTATGTGATCATGTACGTTTTAGCTCTCAAATGTGTACACTAAAACTACTATTATGATAGCACATCTTTCTGATTTGTCAATTATTTTTGTTATTTTGCTTCTGCCAAAATATAGGAGATTTTTGTCGGAAATTATACCTTTTGCACAAAAAAACATGTTTCCCGACATACCCCCCCCCCTATTCAAATTACACATATAAATGATCTGCAATGCAGGATTTAACTGCTCTTTGACACGATAAATGGGCTGATCGCGCCCGCCACATGGCTGATCGGCATTGTCTGCAGATATACCTTGCCCGGGCCTGAAATGATCGTATTAAACAGGCCCTCACCGCCAAACAGCGC